>JANMHH010000406.1:0-9756 GCA_031375065.1 Rubrivivax sp.
CTGTTTGTCACCTACTTTCCGCACCTGATTGCCGGGCCCATCTTGCACCACCGGGAGATGATGCCCCAGTTCGAACGGGCAGAAATCTTCCGCTTTGACGCGGCCCTGTTGGCTGCGGGTTCGACGATTTTTGTCCTGGGCCTGTTCAAGAAGGTCGTTCTGGCCGATCGCTTTGCGGCCTTTGCCAGCCCCGCGTTTGCGGCCGCTGGGCAAATGGATTTGAGCTTCTTTGAGGCCTGGGGTGCGGCCTTGTCCTATACGCTCCAGCTGTACTTTGACTTCTCGGGTTACTCCGACATGGCGATTGGCCTGGCGCTGATGATTGGCGTGCAGCTGCCACTGAACTTCCACTCGCCCTACAAGGCCCGCAACATCGCTGACTTCTGGCGGCGCTGGCACATGACGTTGTCGCGCTTCCTGCGCGACTATCTGTACATCCCCTTGGGTGGCAATCAAAAAGGGCCGTTCAGGCGCTACGTCAACCTCTTCATCACCATGCTGCTGGGCGGCATCTGGCACGGCGCCGGCTGGACCTTTGTGGTCTGGGGTGCCTTCCATGGTTTGGCGCTGGTGGGCCACGCGCTGTGGCGCGCGCTGGTGCAGGCACTGGCGCCCAACTGGGCCCAGCGCGCGTGGCCCGGTTTGGGCGTGCTGGCCTGGTTGTTGACCTTTTTGTGTGTCGTGGTGGGCTGGGTCTTTTTCCGCGCCGCCGACCTGGCCACAGCCCTGTCGTTGCTGCGCGGCATGGCAGGGCTGAACGGTGCGCTGTTGCCCGACCAAATCATCGGGCTGGTGCCGGCGCTGGGTCTGCTGGCCCAGGGTGCCGGCAAGGTGCCCAATTTGGGCGACGGCACGGTGATGGGTGCAGCCGAGCTGTTCATCATGCTGGCCGTGGGCATGGCCATCGTGACGGCGGCCCCAGCGATGCACGAGTTGCGTGCGCGCACCCGTACCGTGTTGCTGGTGCCTTGTGCCGCATTGGCGCTGCAGCAGGTGCTGTACGGGCGCGCGTCAGAGTTCTTGTACTTCCAGTTCTGAGCTCCGCACCATGAAGCCGCTGGGAACACTGTTGGGCGCCGTGTTGTTGTCCGTGTTGCTCTATCTGGCGGTGTTCTCGGTGATCCGCCGGCCTTTGACGGTAGGCGACATCACCCCCATCTTGCGGGCCAAGCTGGCCTACGCCGAACAGTTGCCTTCGCCGAAGATCGTGCTCTTCGCCGGCAGCAACGGCCGCTACAGCCACCGCTGCGAGGGCTTCACGCAGGCTACGGGCTGGCCTTGCGCCAACTTGTCGTTGGCCGTGGGCGTGGGGCTGGACTTCCAGTTTGCCGAGCTCCTGGCCATGCTGCGCCCGGGCGACGTGGTCTACCTGCCGCTGGAGTATTCGCAGTACGCCGTCACCCGCGCGCAGATGCACGGCGGAACGGAAAACGCCTTGTTGGTGCACGACTTCCGCGAGCGCCTTTGGCAGCAAGAACCCTTGCGCATCGCCCGCGCCTATGCCTCGTTTGATCTGCCTTTTCTGGTGCACGGTGTTGTCGAGTCCGCGCTGGCGTGGCGCGGCTACCAACGGCGCAGCGGTGCGCAAAGCCTGACGCCCCAGGGTGATGAGTTTGGGCACACCACGCAGGCGGCTCAGGCCTATCAGGGCTTTCTGCGGGCCAAGCGGTATGAAGAGAAGCCTTTGCCTGCCGACGCCTACGCGCCGCAGGTGATTGAAGAGTTTTTGGTGGCTGCGCGCCAGCGTGGCGCACGCGTGTGGGGCGGTTGGCCCACGGTGCCCAAAGACGCAGTGGTGCCTGACGCCACCCGGCAGCTGGCGCAACAGCTGTTTGAGCAGCATGCGCAGGGCATGTTGGCTTTGCCCCATGGTTCGCGCTACCCCTTGAGTTGCTTCTTCGACACCCTGTCGCACCTGACACAGGAGTGCCAGACGCAGCACTCCTTGCAGCTGGGCCAGGCCTTGCAAGATCAGCTGAAGATCCGGTATCCGGGCGAACCCGCCGCGACGAAGGCCAGCACCAGTGGCCAGGGGCCTGCGCGATGACCGTGCCAGGGCAGCAAGACCGCCCTCATGTCGTACAAGTGGGTCCGCACGGATCTGGCGGTGTGTCGGACTACATGCAGCACCTGCAGATGGCTTGGCAGCAACAGGGCTGGGTCAGTCGGGGTTGGCGCTTGAATGAAGCAGACGTGCGCGCCAGCAGCCTGTCCGAGCGTCTGTTGGCGTTGCAGGCCGAGCACGCTGCGCCCTGTGTGTTGGTGCTTCACTTCTCGGGCTATGGCTATGCCAGCCGTGGCCTGTGCGCCTGGTTGCTGCGCGAATTGGAAGGCGCACGTGTGGCGTTGGGCCCGTCTTTCAAACTGGTCAGCGTCTTTCATGAGCTGTATGCCACGGGCCCACCCTGGCGCTCCGCGTTCTGGACCCGCCCTTTGCAGGCCCGCATCGCCACGCAGCTGGTACGTTTGTCTGACGCGGTGTGGACCAACACCAGCCTGCACGGCGCGTGGTTGGTGCGTCAGGCCCAGCCGGTGGCTGGGGTGCACATCGCCCCGGTGTTTTCCAATGTTGGTGAGTGCGGGCTGGCTTTGAATCCGGCTGCGGCTCGGTCGCCGGTGATGGTGGTGTTTGGTGGCACATCGACCCGGCTGCGCGCTTGCCAAGCCGCCCGTGGCCGCGGCGCGCAACTGGCCGAGCTGGGGATACAAGAGGTCGTGGAAGTGGGGCCCGGCCCCGCAGCCTGGTCCGCGTGCGAGCTGCCGGCCCGGCACGCCGGGCTGTTGTCAGCCTCTGAGCTCTCGGCCCTGTTGCAGAACGCTCGCTTTGGCCTGCTGGACTACGAGTCGCGGCACCTGGGCAAGTCCAGCGTGTTTGCCGCCTATGCCGCGCACGGCTGCTGCGCCATCAACACCAACGCAGAACTGGAGTCCGCCGAAGGCTTGGTGCCGCAACACCACTATCACGGGGTTGCTGCGGCGGGCACCTCGCACCATGACCTGCAAGACTGGACCCGCATGGCCCAAGAAGCCCACCGGTGGTACGGCCAGCACAGCTTGGCCGCGCAGTCGCAGCGTTGGATGCAGCTGCTGGCCCGTTTGGGTACGGGTTGATGGGTCGCCTGTGCAGCTGGCCGGTCCACCCCTAGCCCAGATCCAAAGCCACGGCCCTGGGCACAGCGCCGAGCACCGCGCGGACATCGACGGCCTGCGTGGACTGGCGGTGCTCAGCGTCTTTGCGGTGCACAGCATTCCTGACGCCGTGCATGGTGGTTTCATCGGGGTCGACATCTTCTTTGTGATCTCGGGCTACCTGATCTGCCTGCTGACCTTGCAGGCACAGGGCGAGGGTCGCTTCAGCATGTTGGGCTTCTATGCCAGGCGCATCAAGCGCATCGCACCAGCCTTGTTGGTGGTGTTGGCGGCCTGCCTGCTGTTTGCGGTGACGCTGGCTTTCCCGCGCCAGACCCGCGAGGTGGGTCAGCACGTGGCGGGTGGTTCGGCCTTTGTGTCCAACTGGGTGCTGTGGCGCGAGGCGGGCTACTTCGATCGGTCTTCGGAGTTCAAGCCGCTGCTTCACCTGTGGTCGCTCGGCATCGAAGAGCAGTTCTACCTGGTCTGGCCCTTGTTGGCCTTGGCGTTGGCGCGCTGGCGGCAGCGCGCCGTTGTGTTGATCTTGCTGGCACTGCTGGCTTCCTTTGCGCTGAACCTGCTGTTCATAGAAAGCAAACCCAAGGGCACTTTCTTCTTGCCGCCAACCCGGTTCTGGGAGCTGTTGATGGGCGTCTGTTTGGCCCATTGCACCTACTGGTTTGAAGGTGGACCTGTGGGTGCTGTGACACGCCAGTTGGGCTTGCCAAGCCGGGCGCAGCCCGCGCTCGCCAACTTCTCGGCGTTTGCCGGTGCTGCGCTCTTGGTCTTGGCTACGTTGCTGATCGACAAGACCGACCACTTCCCAGGAGCCTGGGCCCTGTTGCCCACCCTGGGCACCGTGCTGCTGATCGCCGCAGGGCCACGGGCCTGGGTCAACCGGCACTTGCTCAGCACGGCCGTGCTGCAGTTTTATGGCCGCATCAGCTTTTCGCTCTATCTGTGGCACTGGCCCTTGCTGACTTTCCCTCTGCTGCTGGGCTACCGACCCGAGTGGTTGGACCTGATGGCCATCCTCTGTGTCAGCGTGGCACTGGCCTTCTTGACCCAGCGTTGGATTGAAGCGCCCGCCCGCTACAGCCAGCGTGCGCCTTTCACGGTGCCTTGGCTGCTGACGGGGCTGTGCCTGACGGGTCTTGCAGGCTGGGCCTTGTCCGTGTCTGACGGCATGCTGTCGCGCTATCCAGCGCTCGTGCAACCGGTGGCCGCTGCACATGCTCAAGACGACTATGAGCACTACCGCGTGGGCCGGTGCTTCCTGCGCTCGGAACAGCCGGCTCAGGCATGGGGGGCAGATTGCGTCGACCCACCAGTGGGTGGCGGGCCGCTGGTCTGGCTGTGGGGCGACTCGCATGCCGCGGCCCTTTATCCCGGGCTGCGCGCTTTGCAGACCCAGGCCACCCAACCTTGGCGTTTGGCGCAGACCACGGCCGCGCTGTGCCCGCCATTGCCGGGCCCCCAGAATCGCTTTTCACCGCATTGCGCCCAGGCCCACGAACGGGCGCTGGAGCTGATGGCCCTGCATCGTCCCGACACCGTGATCCTGGCGGGTGCCTGGTCGCTTTACAACAGACCCGACGACGCATCCCTTCCCGCGTTGGAAGGTCTGCGCCTGACCGCCCAGCGGCTCAGGGCCCTGGGCGTTCGGCGCATCGTGGTGGTGGGGTCTTTGCCGCAGTGGCGGGCGCCTTTGCCTGGCCTGTTGCTGGTGCAGTGGCGCGCCACGGGCGAATTGCCGCCTTTGCTGACCCAGGGTCTGGTGCCCGGGCCTTTGTTGATGGATGCAGGGTTGAGGGCCGCATCAGCCGCGGCCAGTGTCCAGTTCCACTCGGTTTTGGACCACCTTTGCTCCGATCGGGGTTGCCAGACGGCCACCCTGGAAGGTGGCGCCTGGGTGCCGCTGGCCTTTGATGAGTCGCACCTGACGGTGGCGGGTTCTCGCCATGTGGCGCGCGGCCTGATGCAGACCTTGGAGAAGGTTTCAGCCACCGACCAGGCCAGGCAAGCGCCGCCCTGAAAGCGCCAACAAGCCCCTACAACGCCAAGATCGCAGCGCGCAGGCTCTGCGCGATCTGCCGGCCCAGGTAGGCGGCACCTGCCTCGGACGGATGGGTGCCGTCGGCGCTGACATACAGATCCCCGTTGCCGTCCCCCTTGGGATTGGCGACCGTGCCGGTGCCGGTTTGCCACGCCCCGGTGTTGGCGCCGGAGCTGACCCCTGCGCTGTTGACCCAATTGCCACGCAGGTTGTCCATGAAAACCCACGGGCCCGCCACGGCGGCCAATGCGCTGCGGACGGTGTCGACCTTGTGCAAGGCCTGATCGAGGTAGCGCGTGGCGTCAGGTTGCCACGGGCCGGTGGCGGCCAGAACCGAGTCGGGCAGGGCGGCGCGCAAGGCGCGGAAGTAGGCGTGCACCGCTGCTTCAAAACCCAATCGGGCGGCCTCCGCGCTGGCGTAGGGGAAAAAGGCCAGCCAGTTGTTGTCGTTGATGCCACCGGCGGTCAAGAACAAGTCGGACTTGGCTTGGGTCACGCTGGGCAAGCGTGCAGCAAAAGCATTGCCAACATCGGTGCTGACGTTGTTTTGCGCGTAGCCAGTGCCGCCGATGCCGTTGATGTCCAGATGTGGGATCCCCAGCTCAAAGGCTGCTTCGTAAAAAATGCCTACGCCGGCCCACTGGGGGCTGAACGAGCCGCCGTAGGAGTCGGTCATGCCATGCATCGCCGGCTCGTCTGAACGGTCCCATGCGCTCAGGCTGTCTTCGGGGGCGATGGCGATGGCACACAAGCCCTGGGTGCTCTTGGCATATACAGAAATCTTTCGGTTGGCCCTGCTGCCCAGGTCAAACTGCACGTAGGTGTCGCCCTGATTCAGTGGCGCACCCGGCACACCGCCGGTCAGTTGCGTGCTGATGAAGCGCGGGGTGGCGTATTGCCCGTCCACCATCAGGGTGATGGAAATGTCAGTGCCGCCAAACAAGATTTCGAAGCGACGTCCGGTGAAGTTGAAATGCAGGCCACAAAAGCCGCCGGCGTTTGCACTGGCGGCGCGGTGCAGTTGGGTGACGGGCACAAACCAGCTGGCGTTGCTGGCGACAGTTCCGAAGTAGCCGGCATTTCGCAGAAACCAGGTTTGCCGGGCGTGGCCCCAGACCCGGTCCAGGTTGGCCAATGTCACGGGGTTGGGGTTGACCGTGAAACCCAGTGGCGCCGGCCAGATGGTGGCTGTGGAGCCCAAGGCAGGGGCTGCAACGCCGCTGGCACCCTGGCTCACGTCGGGTGCAGTGGTGCGCACGGTTGGGGTTTGTGCGGCCAGGATGGCCGTCTTCAGCCGTTGCAGCGACGTGGGCGGGGGCGGTGGCGGGGGTGGAGGCGGTGGAGGCGGTGGTGGAGGTGGTGGAGGTGGTGGAGGGGGTGGGGGCGGCGGCACTGGCGCAACGGCAACAGCACTTGAGTCGCCGCCGCCGCCGCCACATGCGCCGAGGGCGCTGGCTGCGCCAACAGCGGCGGCCGCCCAGCTGGCAGCAGACTGCAATGCTTGGCGGCGCGTTCTATCCTGAGGTTCGCAGGACGGCAGGTTCTCAGGTTCGATCTTCATTTCTTTCTCCCTTGATCACATCTTCGTAAATCCGCAGGTAGGCGTCGGTGGCACGTCGGGCGTCATAGCGTTGCGCCCATTCCACTCCCATGGCGGCGACTGAGGCCTGCTGTTCAGCCGAACGGTTCAGCAGCTCTTGCAGCAAGCTGGCGCCTTGCGCCGCCCATAGAGAGATTTCTGTGGAGTGGGTCAGTCGAGGCAAGTAGTTGGCCCAGCGGCCACCCACCTCGTTCATGGGCGGCTCGGCCGTCGTCACCACCGGGCAGCCGCAGGCCAGGCCTTCCGCAATCGGCCAGCCGAAACCTTCGGCCAAGCTGGGAAAGAGCAAGGCGCGGGCTGTGGAATACAGAGCCTCGATGACGGTGCCATCCAACTTCTGAAAGAACAGGACTTGCCCTTCGCTTGGCACCCCTTGCAAGGCGCGCTGCACCTCTGGCCCCGGCGGTGGACTGACCATCCACAGCGCGGGCACGGCTTGGCCGGCCTGCACGGCGTTGCGCGCAAAGTGCGCGTACAGCTGCACCACGCCGGCGGTGTTTTTGTACCACTGGCCACCCCCCACGTGCAGCAGCATGTCGGCCTCTGGAATGGCGGGCAACCGGGCCTGTGCCAGGGTGAGCAACGCCTGCTCGCGCGGCTGGCGCCGATAGGGGTGGTTCAGGCCGTTGTAGACCACCTCGGAGGTGATGGGTTGAACCCCGCCATAGGCGTGCAGATCGGCCTTGGTTTTCTTAGAGATGGAAACGAAGTGCCGGGCCTGCTTGAAGCCGTGGCGGATGTAGCGCTGGTAGAGCCTGCCGGTGGCAGACGTTGGGTTTTCTGGCACCAGCCCCAGGGCCGAGCGCAGCGCCAACAGGTCGTGGCAATGCACCACGTGGGGCCGGTGTTTCAACACCGGTATCCAGGGTCCCAGGGCCTGGTCGCAAAAGACATACAGGGTGTGGGAAGGATCTTGTGAGGCCAGGGCGCGCAGCGCCTTGGGAAAAAGAAGGTACTGGTCGATGTACCCAGCCCATTTGGTCCACCTGGCCCAGCGCTTGCCACGGGCTACCACCCAGGCGTGCGCCACCGCCCGTGGCTGTCGCAGTTCGACCTGGTGGCCGCGCTCGCGATAGGCCTCGCACAGCATGCGCGCAAAGTGCGGATGGCTTTGTGACCCGAGGAAGCTGGGATGGGTCAGCAAGACGATGTTCATCTCGTAGTCACAGTGCCAAGACCTGGACGGTTCGGGTCTGTGGTGGTGGTCAGCGCGCGCCAGCGCGCGCAACCGCGCTGTACTCAACCAGGTCCAGCTTCGGGTTGGACATGGGCAGTGCCTCGTAACCCACGTCGCGCAGGAAGTCCACCGCTTCGCTTTGTGCGATGCCCAGCGCTTCCATGCGGGGCTTGTTTTGTTCGAAGTAGATGACGCCCACGCGACGCTGCCGCAACAGGCTCTCGGCGCCGCGCAAGACCCAGGTGTCGGCGCCTTCGACATCGATTTTCAATGCCGCGATGTCATGGTCGCGCTGCCAGACTTGGTCCAGTCGCATCACGTCGACGCTGACGTGATGGGCCGACGCGTCGCTGGCGAACCCACCCCAGCCACTTTGCTCAGCCGGGCCCAGATCAAACAGCAGTTGCCCGGCTGCCTGACCCAGTGCCAGCTGGTGAACCTCAACTTGGGATGCCACGCCGTTGGTGTTCAGGTTGTGCAGCAATTGTTGGTGGTTGCGTGGCGAAGCCTCGAAGGCCATCACCTGGTTGTCGCTGTTTTGCGCGGCCCAGAGCAGGCTGTAGTAGCCATAGTTGGCCCCCACGTCCACCAAGACGCCACCCTTTTGCGCGGCGTGCACCACATGTTGTGTGAGCAGGGGTTCATACACGCCCGTGAGTGCGATGCACGAGTGCCCTTCGTCGCTGGGCATCAGTCGCATGCGCATGCCCGGCGCGTAGTGCAGCGGTGCGCTTTCATAGAGCGCTGAAAACTGCGCACGGCGACTTCGGTAGAGGTGGAAGTACAGCCGGGTGCGCAGGCCCACGGGCGTCACTCTGAGCAGGGCAGGTCGTTGCATGCGGGTACGCCTTCAGATCTTGTGGTCAACGACCTTGGGGTTCAGGTGCGGCGCACAAAGCGCCCGATGGCCGAGGCGACTGCAACCTCCAGCCCCTTGCAAGCCCTGTTGAACGAGGACTTCACAGCAATGGGGGAAGCCACATGGGCCCAGAAGGCCTTGTCGGCCAACCGCGGGGCCACTCCCTTGAGCGCAAAGCTCAGGTAGTCACGCTGCCACGGCTTGTGTGCGCCCACCGCGTGCGGCAGCAGGGCCGGCCCGGGTTTGAAGCCCATGGCTTCCTGGCCGATGACGCTGACGGGCACCGCGCAGGCTTCGATGGCTGCGTTCAGTGCGTCTTGGTCGGTGGTGTCGAAACAGCCGGCAAATCCTTTGGACCGATAAGCCTTGCCCGCCGTGAGACTGGCCGCAGCCAGGCTGCCCACTTCTTCGGCCATCAGGTTCATGGTTTGCAACCAGACTTCCAGAAAGGTGCGGTCACGGGCAGCCACGCCTACAAAGCCGCCGTTGACGTATTCGGGCGCCCGAAAGCGCAGCGTCAAACCGCGTGGCGCGTAGTAACGGCGCCAGCCCACGCGGCGTGGGTGGTGTTCAGCCAGCGGGGAGTTGAGGTCTTCGCACAGCGCAACGCCACAGTCCACCCACTGCTCGAAAAAACTCCAAGGGGCGGTGACACAAATGTCGGGGTCCAGGTAGAAGAGTGCGTCCACGCCGGCCGCCGGTCCGTCCAGCAGGTCGAGCATGAACTCGGGCTTGTAGTTGGTGAGGTGGTGCGGGGTGTCCAGCGGCAAGAAGGCCACGCTGAGCCCTGGCGCCACATCCATCACCGAAGCGCCTGGCCAGCGCGCCAACGTCACGTGGGTGGCCGCGGCCGCCCACGACGGTTTGGCGCCGCGATAGCCCGCGTAGACCCGGCCGCTGAAGCCGGCCTTGTGCAGCGAGTTGACCAAGGCCGC
>JANMHH010000428.1:0-3570 GCA_031375065.1 Rubrivivax sp.
CGGTTGCGCCGGTGCTTTTTGGCCGACGCGCGTTGACCTTGTCGTTTGTCGAACACAAATTCACCCAGGCGGCTGAGTTCGCCCAGGTCCTGGATCGCGTTGGGTGAATTGCGCCGGGTCATGCCTGTGGGTGTTGAGGAAAACGGCGTGCGGCGGCGGGGGTGTCGACTGGGTGGTCAGGCCAGCTGGGCCAGCAGCCACCCCGTGGCCGCGATGTGGCCGAGCGTGACCACCACCGACAGACCGTGCAGCCACTTGAAGCGTTGGCGCTGGCCTGCGTCGGTGGCGCGGTTGATGGCCGGCATCAGCAACTGGCGGACCGGCACGGTGCTGACAGCCACTGCCGCCATCAGCGCTGCAAAGGTGCTGTCACGCGGCCACCACAACAAGGCGGCGACAGCGGCCGTGGCGATCACAAACGCGTAGAACCAGGGGAAGGCGCGGCGCAGGGCTTCGCCGGCGGTCTTGGCGGGCAGGGCCGTGAACAAGAAGGCGGCGAAACCAAAGGCGTACAGGGTCATGCCGCCGAACAACAGCGCTGTGCTCAGGACCGCCAAGGTTGGAATCAAAACGTCGCTCATGCAGCCATCACCGTCATCGATGTCGAAGCCGCCGCGCTGCGTACCAGTCTGCAACAAGCGGCTCCAGCGATGTGGCTGCAGCCAGCAAGCCGGCTGAGTGGCAAAACAAGCCGACGCTTCATTGCAGCGCCAACCAGACTTCGTTGCGGCGCAGGAACCACGGCGTGAAGGGCCCGTTGTAGCGGGCCAGCACGGGTTCGCCCAGGGTGGCCACGCCGGCCTTTTCGAGCGCAGCGCGCAGCAGCGCCAGGTGCTCGTTGTCGTTGGACTGCGACCAGAAGCCTGAATAGCGGATGGCGGCCCACGCGCTGGCCGGTACTTCGCGCAGCTGCACCCGCGGGTCCAGCGGCTCGGGCGCGGTTGCCAGCGTGGTGCCCCGTGGCAGCACAAACTGCACCCGCATGCCACCCGGCACAGCGGCCTGCGTCACCGGTGCGGTCATCGCCATCTTCACGGGCACGGCGGTCTGGGTCACCGGGGCGGTCATCGCCAGCTTCTTTTCGCCCTTGTTCTTGCCAAAGATGTAGCCGGCCAGGATCGGGAAGGCCCGGCTGCCCGCATCGTCGGCTGTGGCGTCCAACACCACCTCGGCCACCACGTAGGGCGCGTACTGGCGCAACTCCACGTTGTCGATTTGCCGGATGACCTGGTACGAAGGTTCTTCGATGGCGTGGCTGAACAAGGGCATGGCGATGAGGGTGAGCAAAAGCAAGGGTCGAAGCATGGGTGGGTGCAGGTGGGTCAAGCGTTGAGGGGTTCGGTGCGGTGTTGGCGGCGAGGTAGAGATGCCGTTCAGCTTGAACGGCCGGCGGGGGCCGCCCGGCCGGCCTTGGCGGGCCGCGCGCCGGGCTTGACCGTCAAGTCGCCAGCGGTGGCCGCCGCAGGCAGCAGCAGACCTTCGTGCAGCGCCACCTGTTCCAGGGCGGCTTCAAAACGGGCCCGCGATGCCGACGCAACCTGCCGCAGGTAGCTGTGCAGTTGGGCGTCGGCCGGGTTGCGGTTTTCGCACTCGGCGCTGTAGGTCTCAAAGTGCAAGAGTTGAACCAGCAGTTCGGCCACATGGCGCGGGCATTCGCAGGCCATCGTCGGTGAGTGCCTGACGAAGTCGAGCAGGGCGGCGTCGCTCCAGCGGCGCGGCGCTTCGGCTTCGGCGCCGGGCCGGGCCCGGTCAGCGGCAGGCGTCTGGGTGGTTTGAGCTGAAAGGCTGTGCAGCCACTGCGCCACCACGGCGTCAGGCTGCGGCTCACGCAGCAGGGCCGTGCCGGCGCTGGCCAAGGCTTCACAAACCGGGTCGGCGGCGAAGCGGTACAAAACGGCCCGGGGCAAACCGGCCAAAGCCGGCGCAGCCGCTGCGCAGTCGGCCAGCCAGCCCGGGTGCAGCTGGGGCTGATGGAACAGCAGGGCGTCGGCCTGTGCGTTTGGCAAGGCCGCGGCGGCCTGTGCCAAGGTCTCGAACGGCCCCAGCAGCACCACCGGTCGACCCAGCCGACGCAGCAGTGCCGGGTGTTGCAAGCGGGTTGCCAGCGTGGCCCCGATCACCGCCAGGCGCCAAGGCTGAAGCGGGCGCTTGGGTGGCGCGGGCTCGCCGTGCACCGGCTCGCTGGCCTGGCTGGTGGCCTGCGCCTGCGCGTGCGTCGAGGCCACGCCTTGCAGCTGCGTCATGTTCAGCGGCGCCAGGCTGCCGATGGCGTGGCCTCGCTCGGTCAGCTGCTTGATCAAAGCCAGCCGCCGCACGTCGTCGGCCGAATACTGGCGTTGGCCGCTGGGCGTCAATGGCGACTGGCTCAAACCGTAGCGGCGCTCCCAGACGCGCAGCGTGGCCACCGGCATGCGCAACATGCGCGCCACGGCGCCACTGCGGCGCAGCGAAAGGTCCGTCCGGTCTGGCGCTGGACTTGGCGGCGCTGCTGATGACTCGCTTTTTGGCATGCTTCTGTCTGGTGACTCCAAATTGAACACGATTGTAGGTTCTAAATCGACATGATTGACAATGTTGAACTCGGTATGACGCGCAAATCTGTATCATCGACGCATGACTTGCCAAACTCCGAACTCACAAGCGGGCGCTCAGGAACTCTTCGGCCATCGTTGGCTGCTTCAGCGCCTGTGTGAAGAAGTCTTCTTTGCGGATGTCGAGGGTTCGCTGTGACGCTGCGCAGCACCGGGTTTCGTGGCAACAAGGCCGCACTGCCCAGCAAGCCCTGCGTGGCCTGCGGGTTGCCCATGAGTTGGCGGCGCAGCTGGGCCAAAAACTGGGCAGACGTCAAATACTGTTCAGACGCCTGCCGGCGCAAAAAAGCGGCCCATGGCTGAACTCCGGTCCTTGATCGTCGTGTTGGGCGACCAGCTCGACCTCGATGCGGCGGCTTTTGACGCCTTCGACGCGTCGGTTGATGCGGTCTGGATGGCCGAGGTCGCCGAAGAGTCCACCCACGTCTGGTCGACCAAACCGCGCACCGCCCTGTTCCTGGCCGCGATGCGCCACTTTGCGCTGGCGCTGCAAGCCGCCAAGCGCCCGCTGCACTACACCCGACTGGACACGCCCGGCAACGCGGGCAGTTTGGCAGCCCAGCTGCAGGCCGACATCCAGCGCTTGAAGCCGGGCCGCCTGGTGATGACGGCGCCGGGCGACTGGCGCGTGCTGGAAGCCATCAAGGGCGTGGCGCATGGCAACGGACTGGCGCTGGACATCCACGAAGACCGCCATTTTTTCAGCAGCGTGGCCGACTTTGCGGCGCATGCCAAAGGCCGCAAATCGCTGCGCATGGAGTACTTCTACCGCGAGCAGCGCAAACGGCACCAGATCCTGATGGAAGGTGACGAGCCGGTGGGCGGCCAGTGGAACTTTGACGCCGACAACCGCGAGGCCTTTGGCGCTGCAGGCCCCGGTGCGGTGCCACCGCGTGCGCACTTCAAGCCCGACGCCGTGACGCGCGAAGTGATCGACCTCGTCAACACCCGCTTTGTTGCCCACCCGGGTCGGCTGGAC
>JANMHH010000216.1:0-2536 GCA_031375065.1 Rubrivivax sp.
CGGGTGGCCGGCGCGTTGCTCAGCGCGTTGACCAGGGCGTCCACGGTGGTCTGAGCAACCGGCTGCTGGGCCTCGGCGGGCAGCGCCACCGCCAGCAGGGCCGCCAGGCCCACCGACACCAAGGCCGTCGGCAGCGGTCGACGCAAGGCGGCGGCAAGAAGGGACGGGTGCTGGGTGGTCATGGTGTGGTCGTGCTTTTGGCCCTGGGGTGTGCGGGTGCGTGGCGGTCAGGATACGCCCGCATGGCATTGAACCTCTCTTCGGCCTACGCAAGAATAACGGCGCCAAAGGATCATCGGCGTTGCCAGTTGCCTGTGTCGTGAATTTGCCGCAGCACGGGCTGCGCCTGCGGCTGTGCCCGCGGATTTGGGGCGGCCCGGTTTGGCGCTTTGCTGCTGTCGCAGGCGCCGGTGTCGGGCGCGCAACGCTTGGTGGTATCCCGGCTGGCCGCAGGGTGAGTCCACCCGCATCATCATGCGGCCCCGACCCTAACCCGCACTGGAGCAGACACCCGTGGCAACCCTCAACGTCAACGGCCAGGTGCGCCAGCACAACGCCGAACCCGATACGCCCCTCTTGTGGGTCCTGCGTGAGCAACTGGGCCTGACGGGCACCAAGTACGGCTGCGGCGTGGCCCAGTGCGGGTCTTGCACGGTCCACCTGGACGGCAACGCTGTGCGCAGTTGTGTTGTGCCGGTCAGCGCGGTGCAGGCCAGCCAGAAGATCACCACCATCGAAGCACTGCACCCGCAAGGCTTGCACGCGCTGCAAAAGGCCTGGGTGGCCAACGACGTGCCGCAATGTGGTTACTGCCAAAGCGGCATGCTGATGGCGGCGGCGGCCTTGCTCAAAAGCAAACCCAGGCCCACCGACGCCGACATCGACGCCGCGATGACCAACATCTGCCGCTGTGGCACCTACAACCGGGTGCGTTCGGCCATCAAGCAGGCCGCCGGCGAGATCAAGAGCGCCGGGCTGGACATCGTTCACGTGGTCAGGAGCGTCTGATGAGCACCCTCATGAACCGTCGAGATTTTCTGGGCACCAGCGCCGCTGCCACGGCCGCTGCTGGCTCCTTGGTGTTGGGCTTTGCCACCGGCGCGGCAGCCCAGGGCCAGGCGCCCGAGGTCAACGCCTGGGTGGTGGTGCAGCCCGATGACCAGGTCATCATCCGCATCGCCCGCAGTGAGATGGGGCAGGGCACGCTGACCGGCCTGGCCCAGATGGTGGCCGAAGAGCTGGAATGCGACTGGGCACGGGTCAGCACCGAGTACCCCACGCCGGGCCAGAACCTGGCGCGCAAACGCGTCTGGGGCAACTACAGCACCGGCGGCAGCCGCGGCATTCGCGAAAGCCAGGAGTACGTGCGCAAGGGCGGTGCAGCCGCCCGCATGATGCTGGTGCAGGCGGCGGCCGATGAGTGGAAGGTGCCCGCCGCTGAGTGCAGCGCGGCGGCCAGCGTCATCACCCATGCAGCGTCGGGCCGGCGCACCACCTACGGCAAAGTGGCCGCTGCCGCAGGCCAGTTGACCGCCCCCAGCAATGTGGTGCTGAAAGACCCGAAAGACTGGAAGCTGGTCGGCCAGCGCATGGCGCGGCTGGACACCGTGGACAAGACCAACGGCAAGCAGATCTACGGCACCGACCTGCAGCTGCCGGGCATGCTCAACGCATCGATCCGCGCCTGCCCGGTGTTTGGCGGCAAGGTACGCGGCTTCGACGCCGCCCCGGTGCTGGCCATGCCAGGCGTGAAGAAGGTGGTCAGGGTGGGTGACAACGCCGTCGCTGTGGTGGCCGACACCTGGTGGCGGGCCCACAAGGCCGTCACCGCACTGGCCATCGACTGGGACCTGGGGCCGCACGCCGGTGTTCAGCAGGCCGCGATCAACGCCACCATCAAGGCCGGGCTGGACGCCGAGCAGGCGGCGGTGGGCAACAGCCGCGGCGACGTCAAGCAGGCCCTGGCCGGCGCGGCGCGCAGGATCGAAGCGGTCTACGCCTACCCGCACCAGAACCACGCCACCATGGAACCGATGAACGCCACGGTGCGCTGGACGCCCGAGCGTTGCGAGGTCTGGACGCCCACGCAAAACGGCGAAGCGGCGCTGGCGGCCACCGCCGAAGCAGCGGGCCTGCCACCGGCGCAGTGCGAGGTCTACAAGATCCACCTGGGTGGTGGCTTTGGCCGGCGCGGTGCGGTGCACGACTGGGTGCGGCAGGCGGTGGCCATCGCCAAAGAGCTGCCGGGCACACCGGTCAAGCTGCTGTGGAGCCGCGAAGAGGACATGACCCACGGCCTGTACCACCCGATCACGCAGTGCAAGATGACGGCCGGGCTGGACGCCCAGGGCAAGGTCACGGCGTTGCACATGCGCATTTCGGGCCAGAGCATCCTGGCCGGCCTGTTTCCGCAAAACGTGCGCGACGGCAAGGACCCGGTGGTCTTCCAGGGGCTCAACGAAGGCGGCGGCGAAGCCATGATCGGCTACACCTTCCCGCACCTGCTGATCGACCACGCCATGCGCAACCCGCATGT
>JANMHH010000451.1:0-2352 GCA_031375065.1 Rubrivivax sp.
TGCGCCCCAGGTCATAGCCTGGCGCGACTACTTCTTGCGCTTGAGCGGCGCCACGCCAGTCTGCGTTCGTTGCCACAGCGCGTGTGCGTCTTCCGCGGCGGGGCTCAGCGGCGCCGCCGGTCTGGCGGGCCGGATCACGCCAGGCGCTGGCGAGGTGGGCGCGGCGGCGCTGGGCGCAGCACTGGGGGTTGGCGCCGGTGCGGTCAGCACTTCGCCCAGCAAATCCAGCAGCCGGGTGCGGGCCCGCTGGGGGTGGCGGCGGTAATAAGTGAGCACCAGGCCCATGATGAAGCGTTCGTCGTCGTCGCGCGGCTGTAACTCGCTGCTGGCGGACGCTTCGACAGGCAAGGCCGACGAACGGCTGGCCTGGTTGCTGCTGGCATCGCCATGCGGCGCATCCATCCAGCCCGGGGGCTTGTGGCACAGGTGCTCAAACTGGCGCGCCAGGCGTTCGCCGATCTGGCGTGAGCGGCCTTTGATCTGGCTCCAGTAGCTGGGTTGAATTTGCACGCGCTCGGCAAAACGACGCTCCAGGCCGCGCAAGGTGGCGGCGTCGGCGTGGCGGGCGGTGGCGCGCACAAACTCTTCGAAAAGGGCCAGCGCGTTGTCCAGGCGAACCTGGGCGAGGTCTTGGGGGCTGGCTTGCATGACCCCCCTATGATAAAGGGTCGTTGCCCCCAAGCGACGCCTGAGGGCAAGCAAACTCGGCTCATGCCGCGTTGCACATGGGGGGTGCGGTATCTCGCGCTTGGCAGCCGACGATCTTTGGCCGACCACGCTCCGACCCCAAAGTGTTCAGGTGCTCTTCGGCGTCGGCAGCTTGGGTGCCGTGCGGACACTCCACACCATCGTGATGGCCAGAACCGCCACGACCACACCCAGCGACACCAGCACCGGGATCTTGTAGACGTCGATCAGCAGCATCTTCGTACCGATGAACACCAACACCACTGCCAAACCGTAGCTGAGCAGGTGAAACTTGGACGCCACCGCAGCCAACAGGAAGTACATGGCGCGCAGGCCCAGGATGGCGAAGATGTTGCTGGTCAGCACGATGAAGGGGTCGGACGTGATGGCAAAGATGGCAGGGATGCTGTCCACCGCAAAGATCACGTCCGTCAGCGCCACCAGCGCAATCACCATCAGCAAGGGCGTGGCGATGCGCTTGCCGTTTTCCATGGTGAAGAACTTCTCGCCATCAAAGGACTTGCTGACGGGCAAGAAGCGGCGCAGCAGCTTCAGGGCCGGGTTGCTGTTGAGGTCGGGTTCTTTACCGGCCGCCCACCCCATCTTGATGCCCGTGAGCAGCAAGAACGCGCCGAAGACATACAGCACCCAGTGGAACTCGGCAATGAGCCAGGAGCCGACCAGGATCATCACGGTGCGCAGAACAATGGCACCCACGATGCCGATCATCAACACGCGCTTCTGGAACTCCGGTGGTACCGCGAAGTACGTGAAGATCATCAGGAAGACAAAGATGTTGTCGACCGCAAGACTCTTCTCGATCAGGTAGCCGGTCAGGAACTCCATGCTTTTGGTGTTGGCCAAAGCCGTGCCATGGTCCTGGTACACGGCCCACCAGAAGAGGCCATTGAACGCAAAGCTCAAAGCCACCCAGACGACTGACCAGTTCACGGCCTCCTTGATGCTGACGCTGTGGGCGCCCTGCTTGCGCAAGACCACAAAGTCGACGAAGAGGGCCGCAATCACGCAAGCAACGAAAAAAAGCCACAGCCAAGTCGGCGCGATGGTGTCCATGGACACTCCCGTTCTAAAAGAGGGTTGAAGTTCGCGCCGAAAGGTCTTGCGGAAGGTGACTTCTGCGGTCCCGGGCGGCCAGCGGGCGCTGGCTGCCGTATTGACGGGGGGCCGCGGCAGCTGGCGCTGCGTGCTACTCCCCTTTCGACAGCGGCGATTGTGCTGGCGTGGTGCCGCCGACGTGGTCCCAACGACGCTTGGCCCGCCGGCCGCTAGGCCTTTGCAGTGGCGGGGACTTGCGCCAGAAGGTGCTGGGCAAAGCGGGTCTGGGCCTGGCGGACGAAGGTCAGCCGGGCTGCGCGACTGGGCAGCTTCTGGCCCAAGGGGCCGTCCAGCAGCAAAGTCGCCAGGCCATGCACCTGGCTCCAGATCACCGAAGCCAGGAGCTCGTCGACGGGATCACCCTTGATCAAGCGCACCAGTTGCAGCAACTCGCCGTGCGCACGCTGCCCGGCCAGCAGCGCCAACTCAAAACGCGCGGGGTCACAAGCGTCGTTGCGAAACATGATGCCGAACACGCCCGGTTGGTCCAGCGCAAAGCCCACATAGGCGCAACCCGAAGCCACCAGCATGTCCAGGTGGCTGTGGCTG
>JANMHH010000474.1:0-2605 GCA_031375065.1 Rubrivivax sp.
GCGCCTGACCCTGTGTGGCGAACGCTCCAGCCAAAGCTGGATGTGGCAGCCCCGGGGCTTCTTTCAACGTTGGCGTTCGCGCTGGTCAGGCCCCGACTGGCGGCCCCTTCTGGAGAGCCTGTGATCCTGCAAATACGAGAGGTTCCGCCGCGGGTCAGCTTCGTGCTGGAACAGGCCGGCGTGCACCCCTTGCTGGCGCGCCTGCTGGCCGCACGCGGCGTGCGCAGTGCTGCCGATCTGGACGACAGCCTGGCGCTGCTGCTGCCGCCCAGCACCCTGAAAGGCGCGTCGGAGGCCGGGCGTCTTTTGGCCGACGCCATCCAGGCCGGCCACCGCCTGTGCATCGTGGCCGACTACGACTGCGACGGCGCCACGGCCTGCGCTGTGGCGCTGCGCGGCCTGGCCTTGCTGGGTGCGGCGAAGGGCAGCGTGTCTTACGTGGTGCCCGACCGTGCCATTCACGGTTATGGCCTGACGCCGGCCATCGTCGACCTGGCCCTGGTGCACCGGCCCCAGGTGCTGGTGACGGTGGACAACGGCATCGCCAGCCATGCCGGCGTGGCGCATGCGCGCGCGCTGGGCCTGCAGGTGCTGGTCACCGACCACCACCTGCCCGCCATCACCGACGGCCAGGTCACGCTGCCCGACGCCAACGTCATCGTCAACCCCAACCAGCCCGACTGCGATTTCGAGAGCAAGGCCATCGCCGGTGTCGGCGTGATGTTCTACGTGCTGCTGGCCACCCGCGCCGAATTGCGCCAGCGCGGTGCCTTTGACAGCAGCCAGCAACCCAAGCTCGACACCCTGCTCGACCTGGTGGCGCTGGGCACGGTGGCCGACGTGGTCAAGCTCGACGCCAACAACCGCCGCCTGGTGGCCCAGGGCTTGAAGCGGGTGCGCGCCGGCCGCATGCAGCCGGGCTTGCAGGCGTTGTTTGCGGCGGCCGGGCGTGAACCGGCGCGCGCCGCCGGCTTTGACTTTGGCTTTGCGCTGGGGCCGCGCATCAACGCGGCTGGCCGCTTGTCAGACATGACGCTGGGCATCGAATGTCTGTGCACCGATGACGCCGCGCGTGCTGCGGAGTTGGCCGCGCAGCTCGACGCCATCAACCGCGAACGGCGCGAGGTTGAAGCCGGCATGCGCGAACTGGCCGAACGGGCGCTGGAACTGTTGATGCCCGACGAGGCCACGGCACCTTCGGCGGTGTCGCTCTTTGACGAAACCTTTCACGAAGGCGTGGTGGGCATCGTGGCCGGCCGCGTCAAGGACCGCCTGCACCGCCCGACCTTTGTCTTTGCGCGCGGTGCCAATGGCCAGCTCAAGGGCTCGGGCCGCAGCATTCCGGGCTTTCACCTGCGCGACGCGCTGGACCTGGTGGCCAAGCGCGAACCGGGCTTGCTGCTGCGTTTTGGTGGCCATGCCATGGCGGCTGGTTGCACCTTGGGCGATGCTGATGTCGACCGCTTTGATGCAGCCCTGCAGTTGGTGGCCAGCGAGTGGCTGGACAAGGCCACGCTGACCCGCACGCTGCGCACCGACGGCCCGCTGGCCGTCGAGTGGTTCAACCCGCAGACCGTGGCGTTGCTCGACGCCCAGGTCTGGGGTCAGGGCTTTGAAGCCCCGGTCTTTTGCGACGAGGTGCAGGTTCTGCAGCAGCGCCTGGTCGGTGAAAAGCACCTGAAGCTGCGCTTGCGCCACGCCGGCCTTGAGCGCGACGCCATCTGGTTCAGCCACGTCGAACCGTTGGCGGCCACCGTGAAGCTGGCCTACCGCATCAACCTGGACGAATGGAACGGCCGCCAGCGGGTGCAGATGGTGGTTGAAGCCGCTGCCTGACGGGCGCTTGGGTAGTCAAGCCTGCGCCGCCCCGGTTGCGCGGCGTTATGTGCGTTGACGCACAGAGCCAGCGGCTGCGCCATGAGAACGTCAACGCATCCGAATCTTCCAACGCCCAGCATTGGTGACCGCGCACGCCCGCGCTGGCCTGCGTGCGCGTGGCCGTGGCACCTGAATCGTGATCCTGAGCCGTCTGAAACAGGCCACCGCGGCCCGGCACGCCGCGATCGAGTCGCGCTCGGTGCTGCTCGACCCGCAGTTGTCGCGCACCACCTACCGCGCCTGCCTGGGCCGCTTCTTTGGTTACTACGCCCCGCTGGAACGGCGCATGCAGCGCTCGCAGGCGTGGGCGGAAACCAGCTTGCCCTATGGTGACCGGCACAAGACCCCCTTGTTGTTGCAGGACCTAGTGGCGCTGGGGTCCGCGCCTGAAGAACTGGAACAGACCCGGCATTGCTGCGCGCTGCCCGACCTGCGCAGCCCCGCGCGGCTGTTGGGTTGTCTTTATGTGATCGAAGGTGCCACGTTGGGCGGCCAGATCGTCACCCGGCACCTGCAAGCCCACCTGGGCGTGACGCCGCAGACCGGCGGCGCGTTCTTCAGCGGCTACGCCGAGCAGACCGGTTCGCACTGGAAAGCCTTTGGCCTGCACCTGAACGCCTTTTCACAAGCAGCGGGCGATGACGACGACATCGTGGCCGGCGCCATCGAGACCTTCGAAACACTCGACCGCTGGCTGTACCCGCAATCCACCGCAAGACCCACCGCA
>JANMHH010000487.1:0-19177 GCA_031375065.1 Rubrivivax sp.
TCGGCCTGGGCGCAAGCCGACGGCATGCGACGCGTGGCGCTGGTCATCGGCAACAGCAGCTACACGCACGGCCCCTTGCTCAACCCCGTCAACGACGCGCGCGCCATGGCCAAGGTGCTGCAGAGCGCAGGGTTCACGGTCATCCTCAGGACGGACGCTGCGCAGCCTGAACTGCTGAGCGCCTTGCGCGACTTTGGCAACCGGCTCAAGGACGGCGGCCCCGGCACAGCGGGCCTGTTTTACTTTGCCGGCCACGGCATGCAGGTCAAGGGACGCAACTTCCTGATCCCGCTGGGCGCCAACATCGAACACGAAGACGAACTGGCCTACCAGGCGCTGGACGCGCAAGCGGTGATGGACAAGATGGAGTCGGCCGGCAACGGCACCAACATCGTCATCCTCGACGCCTGCCGCAACAACCCCTTTGTGCGCAGCTTTCGCAGCGGCCGCCAGGGCTTGGCGCAGATGGACGCGCCGGTGGGCACGCTGGTGGCTTTTTCTACCGCACCGGGCTCGGTGGCCAGCGACGGCACGGGCACCAACGGCCTGTACACCTCGCACCTGCTCAGGGCTATCCAGCAGCCGGGGCAAAAAGTGGAAGACGTGTTCAAGCAGGTGCGCTTTGCGGTGCTGCGCGACTCGGCGCGCAAGCAAGTTCCCTGGGAAGCTTCTTCGCTGGTGGGCGACTTCTATTTTGTGGAGCCGCGTGCCGGTGCTTTGGCAGCCAACGCGCCGTTGCCACCCGCAGCGGGCCCTGCGCTGGACCCGCAGGCCGCCATTGACGAAGCCCTCTGGTCGGCCATCAAGGACAGCACCAGCAGCGCCGAGTTGTTTGCCTATCTCAACCGTTTTCCAGCCGGGCTGCACGCCAAGGAAGCCCGGGCCCGTTTGGCCGATCTGGTGGCGCCCGCGGCCGTTGGCGGCAGCACCACGCGCCCCGCAACGGCCGATGGCAGCCGCCCGCTGAGCGAAGCCGAGGTCGACAACGTGCTGCGCGCCAGCGCGCGCAGTGAAAACGAGATCGCCGAGAACATCGCGCAAGCCCAGCGTCGCATCGACGAGATCGTGACCTGGGGCGACGAAGGAACCGACAAGCGCCCCGCCAATCCCAAACGCAACGCACACGCCTTCACCGAAGGCGACCGCTACCGCTACCGGGTTCTGGACCAGATCAGCGACCGCTACATCCAGGAATACCTGTGGCGCATCGACCGCCTGGACCCGGATGGCTCGCTGTGGGTCAACGACGGCGCCCAGCGCTTCGACCCACAAGGCCAATTGCGCGGCGGTACCGACGAGTTCAGCGGTCAGTGGGTGGAGTGGACGCCCGCGCTGCCGCTGGCGGCGGTGGCGTCGCAGGCGCCGTCCGAAAACCCGTTGGAGCACGGGGTGGCCAGCACGGTGCAGTGGCGCAACGCCGACGGCCGCATCACCCGGGCAGCGCTGCGCGGCAAGCTGCACGGGCCACGCGCCGAGAGCATCCAGACCCTGGCCGGCCTGATGCACACGCGCCGCCTGGACGCCTACCTGGACGGCCCCGCGGTGCGCAGCACGGGTGAGAAGGTGCGCATCACGCTCAACCTGTCGTGGTGGTTTGCGCCCGGCGTGGGGCTGCCGGTGCGCTTGAGTGTGGACGAGCGCGAGGACGACCGCCTGGTGCGCCGTACGCTGCACGACCTGACCGCGATGGACGTGCGCAGCAGTGCAACCGTGGCTGCATCGCCCTGGGTCAAGCCTTAGCGGCGTGGGCGGCAGAATTCGACGCCTTCTGCCGCCCACGTTGCCAGCCTTTGGGCGCCTGGAGTCAAAGGTTTTTTGGATCGTTGCACCCGTTCAAAGGAAGCCAGATGGCCCAGCTGCACGCCGACGAGGTCGCCCGCTATCACCAGCAGGGTTATGTGGTGCCCCGTTTTGCCTTGCCGGCACCCCAGGTGGCTTTGATGCGCGACGCGCTGGACGAACTGATCCGCCTGAACCCTGGCGTGCGCCCCGAAAAGCTGGTCTCGGCCCATGTGCAAGCCAAACCGGGCCAAGACAACGGTGAAGGGGTGCGGGGTGTGCAGGCGTTTTTGGACCTGGCGCGTGACCCGCAGATCGTCGAACTGGTCAGCGGCGTGCTGGGTGAAGACATCATCCTGTGGGGTGCACACGTTTTTTGCAAACCTGCAGGGCATGGCTTTGAGACCCCGTGGCACCAGGACGGCCACTATTGGCCTATCCGCCCGCTGGCTACCTGCACGGTTTGGGTGGCGCTGGAAACATCCGACGTGGGCAACGGTTGCCTGCGCGTGATACCCGGTTCACACAGCGCAAAACAGCTGCACGACCACCTGCACGAAGACCGCACCGACCTCACGCTGAACCAGCGCCTGGCGCCGGGCACCTTTGACGAGGGCACAGCGGTCGACATCGAACTGCAGCCCGGGCAAATGTCGCTGCACGATGTCTACATGATCCACGGCGCCAGGCCCAACCGCTCCGACCGCAGGCGCACCGGCGTGGCGCTGCGCTACATGCCCAGCACGTCGCTCTTCGACCGCCAGCTCCGGCCGGTGGACGGGCAAAGTGGTGTGCCGGTGAACTTTGCCAACCGGCCGCTGTGGCTGGTGCGCGGGGTCGACCGCCACGGTGGCAATGGCGTGGGCCACCAAGGGCAAAATTGAGGACCCGCTGGGTGCGGGGTCATTTCCGTAAGAATGGGCGCGCGAAACCGACCGATCGGGCCGCGCCGCAGACGAAATGCCAAAACAGCACCACCCGGAGCCCCCATGCACCCCACCTTGCCGCTGCTTGCCCACACCGACTTCCCGCCCCTGAAGCGCAGCCGGTTGGAGACCCTGCAGGTCAACCTGGGCTATCGCTGCAACCAGAGCTGCCTGCACTGCCACGTCAACGCCGGGCCCAACCGCACCGAGATGATGGACGCCGACACCGCAGCGCTGGTGCTGGAAGTGCTGCGCCGGCGCGGTGTGTCGACACTCGACCTGACCGGCGGCGCGCCCGAGCTCAGCCCGCACTTCCGCGACCTGGTGCGTGCGGCCCGGCAGATGGGCGTGCGCGTCATCGACCGTTGCAACCTGACCATCCTGTCCGAGCCTGGGCAAGAAGACCTGGCCGTTTTTCTGGCCGAGCAGGGCGTCGAAGTCGTGGCCTCGATGCCTTGTTATTCGGTGGCCAATGTCGACCGCCAGCGTGGCGAAGGTGTGTTCGACCGCAGCATTGCAGGCCTGCGCGCGCTGAACGCGCTGGGCTACGGCCAGCCGGGCGGCGCCTTGGTGCTGAACCTGGTCTACAACCCGCAGGGCCCCAACCTGCCGCCGGCCCAAGGCCCGCTGGAACTGGACTACAAACGTGAGCTGGCGGCGCACTTTGGCATCCGCTTCAACCACCTGTTTGCGCTGACCAACATGCCGATCCAGCGCTTTGGCAGCACGCTGGTCAGCAAGGGCACGTTTGGCGGCTACATGCAGCTGTTGAAGGGCGCTTACCAGCCGCATAACTTGGCCACCGTGATGTGCCGCACCATGGTCAGTGTGGACTACCAAGGCGACCTCTACGACTGCGACTTCAACCAGATGTTGGCCCTGCCCGCGCAGGTGGGCGTCAACAGCCGGCCGCACCTGCGTGACCTGCTGGTGACCGACGCCGCCAACACCCGCATTCGGGTGGCCGACCACTGCTATGGCTGCACCGCCGGCCAAGGCAGCAGTTGCGGCGGTGCACTGGGCAGCGACGCGCCCGCGCTGGCTGTGGCCGAGCCGGCCTGAAGAGCGGGCCAGCGCTTGGTGACACGCCTGTCGGTGGTGATGCCGGCGCTCAACGAAGCCGCGGGCATTGCGCAGACCTTGCAGCGTCTGGCACCTGGGCGCGCACTTGGAGTCGAGGTCATCGTGGTCGACGGCGGCAGCCATGACGGCACCGCCGACCGTGCCGCAGCCGGCGCTGACCGTGTGCTGGCCGGTCCGCGCGGGCGGGCCCGCCAAATGAACGCCGGCGCGGCGGTGGCGCAAGGCCAGGTGCTGCTGTTCTTGCACGCCGACACGCAGCTGCCAGCGCAGGCGCACAGGCTTGTCGAGCAAGCGCTGAGCGCCGGCCGCGCGTGGGGGCGCTTTGACGTGCACATCGAAGGCCACAGTCCCATGCTGCGGGTGGTGGCGGCCTTGATGAACTGGCGCTCGCGCTGGAGCGGCATTGCCACCGGCGACCAGGCCATCTTCGTGCGGGCCGATGTGTTCAGGCAACTGGGCGGTTATGCCGACCAGCCCTTGATGGAAGACATCGAGCTCAGCCGCCGCCTGCGGGCCGTCTCCAGGCCGGCCTGTCTGCGCCAAAGGGTTTTGACCTCGGGCCGGCGCTGGGAAAGCCGCGGTGTCTGGCGCACCATCTTCTTGATGTGGCGCCTGCGCTGGCGCTATTGGCGCGGCGAATCGCCTGAAACCCTGGCGCAGGACTACCGGTGACACACTTTCGTGTGGCCTTGATGGCCAAGGCGCCGGTGCTTGGTCTGGCCAAGACCCGCCTGGTGCCCGCGTTGGGTGAAGCCGGCGCTGCTGCGCTGGCCCAGCGTCTGCTGAGCCACGCCTTGCAGCAAGCCCAGCGCTGCGCCAGCCAGGGTGTCACGCTGTGGTGCACGCCCAGCCTGGCGCACCCGGCCTTTGTCCAGGCACAGCACGGCGGCGCGGTGTTGGCCTTGCAGGGCGCGGGTGATCTGGGCCAGCGCATGGCGCAGGTTTTCGAAGACAGCTTGGGGCAAGAAAGCAGCCCTGTGTTGTTGATGGGCACCGACGCACCTGCGTTGGACGCAGCCCTGTTGGAGCAGGCGGCCCAAGCCCTGCAAGATCACGACGTGGTGCTGGTGCCCGCGCTGGACGGCGGCTACGCCCTGGTCGGCCTGCGCTCGCTGCGGCCAGGGCTCTTGCAGGCCCTGTTTGAAGGCATGACCTGGAGCACCGACCAGGTGCTGGCTCAAACCCGCGAGCGGCTGGCCCAGGCCGGCTTCAGCTGGGCCGAGCTGACCGCTGTTTCCGACATCGACGTACCAGCCGACCTGGTGCACCTGCCGCCCGATTGGCCTGAGGCGAAGCCAGTCGTGGCCACCGCCGCACCCGGCCGCAGTTGTCCGCTGCATTACCGCTACGCGCCCAGCGCCTTCGCGTCAGCGCCAGCCCTGCCCTGTGACGTGCTGTATGTGGTGGGTGGCCTGTATGGCAACGAGCCGGCCTTGAGTCAGGTGCTGGACCTGTTTGCGCAGGAGCCGGGTGACGAAAGCCGGGGCCAGAAACGCCTGGTCTTCAATGGTGACTTCAACTGGTTCAACGTCGACCCCGGCGCCTTCGAGCGCATCAACACCACCGTGCTGGCCCACACCGCCTTGCGTGGCAATGTCGAAACCGAACTCGGTGGCAGCGACGAAGATGCCGGCTGTGGCTGCGCTTACCCCGACTGGGTGGGCGACGGCGTGGTGGAACGCAGCAACCGCATCATGGGCCGCCTGCGCAGCACGGCGAAACGGTTCCCAACGCTGAGCGCCCGGCTGTCGGCGTTGCCGATGTGGGCGCGTGTGGACGTGGCGGGTTTGCGCCTGGCCATCGTGCACGGCGACGCCGAGTCTTTGGCCGGCTGGGGCTTTGCGCAAGAGCACCTGCAGGACCCGCAGCACAGCGCCCGCGTGCAGGCCTGGTTTGAACAAGCCCAGGTCGACGTGTTCGCCAGCAGCCACACCTGCCTGCCGGTGTTCCGCGGGTGGCCTGGCACCGATGTTTCGCGCCCGCGCTGGGTGCTGAACAACGGCGCCACCGGCATGCCCAATTTTCGCGGCGACGGTGCAGGACTGTTCACGCGGGTGGCCACCACGCCGTTACAGGTGCCAGCCGGCCAGCCCGAGCCGCGCCGTATGCGTGTGCGCCTGGGCGCGGCGCACATCGAAGCGGTGGCCGTGGACAGCAGCGGGCCCGATTGGCGCAGGCAGTTCCTGCGCCAGTGGCCGCCGGGCAGCGACGCGCATGCGTCGTACTGGCAACGCATCAGCGAAGGGCCGGACTACCGCCTCGAGCAGGCGCTGGTGGGTGCAGCGCCCACCCGTTGAACGACCGCTGGGCGCCACATCCGGGTCATGCTTTGGTGGCGTGGCAGCCGCTTGGCGGCGCCCAGACCTGCTCGCTTGAGTCCCTGCAGGGCGATATTCCTGTCATCCAGCCACCGCCGGTGCTGCAGTCAAGCGCCAAGGCGATGACAATCGCGGCTCGCGCCGTTTCGGCACTGACCTTTTGAACATGTCCCAGACCACCCCCGTGCCCGAGTCCGATCCACCGCAACAGGCTGCCGCGTCGCCAGTCGACCTTCCCGCGTCGGACCCACCTGCCGCCGAGCCCACGCCGTCCGCATTGCCGGCAGCGGTGCCATTGGTCGGGGATGGCGCTGGCGCGACCGAATCGGCTGTGCCAGCCGCGTTGGTCGAAGCTGCCGAACCTGCCGAGTCTGAATCACCCGCATCCCCTGCACAGGCTGCCGATGATGCCGAACCTGCACAAGCCATAGAAGCTGCAGAAGCAACCCCGTCAGCCGCTGTTGCGGAGGCTGCGCCCAAGGCGCCAGCCATTCCCGACCTTTCACCGGCGGCTTGCGCCGCTTTGCTGGCCGAGCGTTTTCCAGCCCTCTTTGGCGTGGGGCGTGCCTTGCCCATCAAGTTGCGCATCCAGGCCGACATCCAGGAGCGGGCGCCGGGCGTCTTCAACAAGAAGTCGCTGTCGATCTTCTTGCACCGCCACACCACCAGCACCGCCTACATCAAGGCCCTGGTCAACTCGCCGCATCGCATCGACCTGGACGGCCAACCCGCTGGCGACATTGCCCAGGAACACAAGGACGCCGGAGTCACCGAACTGCAGCGGCGCCAGGCCATCGTGCAGGCGCGTCGGGTGGCCGAACGCGAAGCGCAACGCGCGCCAAGGCGCGGCTCAGCGGGCGCGGCAGCGGATGGCGGCGCACCGGCGGTGGCCGAGGGCGAAGCGGCAGCTACGGTTGCGGGGCCGTTGGCGGACGCGCGCCCACCGCGTCCACCGCGGGCTGACCGCCCACCCCGCGGACCTCGGCCCGATGCGGGTTCGGGTGCGGGTCTTGGGGCCGGCCCTGGCGCGCCGCGTG
The DNA here is from genome assembly GCA_031375065.1 of Rubrivivax sp. Lineage (GTDB taxonomy): Bacteria > Pseudomonadota > Gammaproteobacteria > Burkholderiales > Burkholderiaceae_C > Rubrivivax. Next base: position 7,144 of record JANMHH010000487.1, read on the forward strand.
CCGACCGCCCGCCGCGCGGCGATCGGCCCGCGCAGGCTCGGCCAAACGACCGTGGACCGCGACCACCGCGCGCTGACCCTGGCAACCGCCCAGCGCGCCCGGAGGTGCAGGGGCGGGGCGACCGCGCACCACGTCCGCCGGGGCCGTCAACTGAAGCGCGAGGCCCACGGCCCGAGCGCGCCCAACGCCCTGATCGCCCCCATCGTCCCGAGCAGGCCGGCGAGCGTCCATTCGCTGAACGTCCCGCGCAAGCCGATGCCGCAGCCGCTGCGCCCGCGCTGGCGCTGACCCCCGAACAAGCCGCCGACAACGAAGCTCGGCGCAGCCGCGCCGCGCTGTTGCGGGCTTTCGAATCGACCACCCTGACGGCGGCCAACTTCTGTGCGCTCAAGGGCTTGAAGGTTGACGCGCTCAACGCGGCGCTTGAACAGGCTCGGCAAGAGCGTGGCCCGATGTCGACCGCTGCTGCCGCAGCACCCCGCGCCAACCCGGGTTTTGCACCACGACCGGGCGGTCGGCGTTCCTGAACCGAGCATGTTTTTGGCTGTGCGCTGTGCGCTGAACGTTGACGCTCAGCCAGGGGCTGTTGGGGCCGCGCGACCGGCGTCAACCGCCTGTGGGATGTCGCCGGGGCGAGCCAGGCTTTAGTCTGAGGGCCTCTTGAACCGGAGGCGCCCGATGAACCCCCACGCTGATCCCGCCACGCCTGCGGCCCCTCGCGTGGCGGTGGTGGCCGTGCATGGCATTGCCGACCAACGCCCTGGCGAAACCGGGCAGGCGGTGGCTGCACAACTGGCCGCTGCCTGCAACGGTCAGGTGCAGTCGCATCAGCTGCTGCTGAACGTGCCGCCGCTGGACCCGGCGCTGCCTTTTCGCCGCTGGGTGCCCACGACCTGGCTGCAACGTGGCTGGAAGTCGTTGCGGCAGTCGTGGCGCAGCGACTTTCTGGACCCCGCGCTGGGCGCCGCACCGGGCGCCGCGCGGCACCGCAACAGCGCACGCGCGCCTGCCGATGCATCCGCCCCTCCACCAGCGGGCGCGGGAGGTGGCGGCGAGCCACGCGCCGACATTGGCGTGCGCTTCACCGACTACCTCTTGGCCAAAGCCCACAGCGTTCGCCAGGGTCAGCCCGCCTCGCCTGCCAGCCCCACGCCCGTGGCGGTGAACGCGGTGCGTGGACCTGGCGTGCACGCCGATGTGTTCGAGATGTACTGGGCCGACCTGTCCCGCCTGCCCGGCAGCGTGACGTCGATCGTGGCCGAACTGTTCACGCTGTTGTTCAACCTTTCAAGGCTGGGGCTGGACGCGCTGTCCTTGCAGAACCATCTGCATGGGCCGACCGAACTGGGCCTGGTGACCGGGTTGGTGCGCTCCGCAGACTGGTTGTTTTCGCGCGTGCTGGCGCTCTTGGCCTTGCAACTGGTGCTGTGCGGCCTGTTGTTGACGCCGGTGCTGCTGGTGCACGCCCATCCCGAAGGCAGCCGTTGGTTGCTGACGGCGGTCTTGGGTTTGCTTGCTGCTTCGGCCCTTGTTTTTTTGCGGCAGTGGCCTTGGCGAAAAGCCTTGTTGTTGGGTGGCCTGTTGGCGTTCGGGGCTTGGGCGCTGTTCGGTTCGCGCTGGGGTTACCTGGCGATGCTGCTGCTGGTGCTTTTGCTCCTGGGGCGCGCTTACCTGGCCCACCTGGCTTTTGCAGACCGGCGATTCCGCGGGGTTTGGGGCTTGGGTGTGGTGATGGGCGCCCTCACCTTGGCCTGCGGCTGGGCCGCCGGGCGCAAAGCCGGCCTGATGGTGTTTCAGGGTTGGCTGGACGCAACCCTGGGCGCGTTGGAAGCGGTTTTGCTGGCCCACGCCTTGTTGTGGGCGGCGCTGGCCCTGCTGCTGGCCCTGACCGTGCTGGCCAGCGAATGGGCGCTGTGGCGCGGGCGTCGGCTTGGGCGCGATCACCGCACCTTGCTGGTCACCGTGCGGCTGGGGCTGTACACCTCGGTCGGTGCTTTTGCCGTTTTCCTGATGCTGGGCTTCAACTTGATGAGCTGGGCCTTGCAGAGCCTGCTTGAGGGGCAGATCTACCAACCTTGGTGGTTTGACGCCGAGACATCGCATGCGGCCGGCGTTTTTCTGCAGGCCAGGGCCGACCGCACCGCAGGCAGTTTTTCGCTGGTGGCGGTGGCGCTGCTCGGTCTGGTCGGTTTTGTGGCCTTGGTGTTCACGCCCAGCGTCTTGCGTGAAGTGCGGCTGCTGCAGCTGGGCAACGCCGATGGCCTGGGCCTGTGGCTGAGCGGTGGTTATCGGGCCATCGACCGACTGGTGCGGGTCTGGGGCTGGATGCTGGCGCCTGCCGCCGCCTGGATGGCGGTGGCCTTGGTGGCGGCGCAGGTCGCCCGCCTGGGCTTTGAGGTGTCCGTCCCCTGGCTGGCCAAGCTGATCGAGGGCAGCGACCGCGGCGTGCAGTCGCTGTCGTCACAGTGGCTCTATGGTTTGACCTTTGCCATTGCCGGCACCACCGCGGGTTTGTTGGCCTTGGGCAAGGTGGCCATCAAAAAGTTGCAGGGCCTGCGCGCGCCGCTCGACGCAGTGCTGGACGTCGACAACCATTTCCGCGAATTTCCCCGCCACCGCATCAGCCGGGTCCACATCGTCGAGCGTTACGTGGCGCTGCTCGACCACCTGCGCCGACAAGGTTTTGAGCGGGTGGTTTTTGTGGCCCACAGCCAGGGCACCGTGATCACCGCCGAGTTGCTGCGCTACCTGCAGCAGTGGCACCTGCTGGGCGCTGAGTCGGCGCACAAGGTCGACCCGTCTCAGGCTCCCGAGCCGGCCCTTGCGCCTGCCGCCAGCCACGGTGCAGCCCCAAGCCAGGTCAGCATGCCGGCCTTGCGGCAATGGCTGGACGCCGTGCAGCCGCGCTTGCTGACCCTGGGCAGCCCATTGCGCCAGCTCTATGCCTTGCGCTTTCCGGCGCTGTACGCCTGGCCACTGGCCGCTGTGCAGCACAGCAGCCAGGCAGGCTGGACCGGCCCCAGCCCGTCCGAGCTGGGCGTGCGCCACTGGAGCAACCTGTGGGCCAGCGGCGACTACGTAGGCCGCTGGCTGTGGGCCGCACCCGGCCCGCGCACGCCGCAACCGCTGGAGGTGGACGACAGGCGTTACAGCGGCGACGAGCACCAGGGCCGCGACGCCCAAGGCGCCACGTGGCGTGACGCCTGCCTGGGGAACGACGCGCATACGCACTACTTCGATGTCGACAAGGCCGATGTGCGGGCTGAGTTGCTGGCTTTGGTGACCCGGGCCAGCTGAACCGCGCGCGGCACGTAGAAGCATTCAAAAACGCAAGGGCAAGCCAGCTGAGTGCAAGTTGGCACCCGGGCAAGTTGTCAGGGTTCAGCGGGCACCGGATGGTGCGGTGCGCCTGTGGCCACTGCGGCTCCGGCAGTGGCTTGTCAACCCGCCGTGTCGAGCAGGCTGCCCAGCATGCGGTCTTGCGCTTTGAACACCGCTAGGTTGGCCATGAAGGCGTGCTTGGCCTGCAGCAAGCCGACCATGTCTTCTTCCAAGGCGTGGCCGGCCCGGCTGGCCTGTGTGACCGACACCGCGACGCCGCCCTCGGGCACAGCGCGGGCGTCTGCGGTCTGGCGCCTGAAACCCGGCGTGGCCGAGTTGGCGATGTTGTGGCCGGCGGTGCCCAAGCGGGTTTGGGACGCTTGCAGGCCGGACAGGGCAATCGACAGGGTGGAGCTCATGCCGCCAGTCTAGGCAAGATCGGTGGGCTGCGGGTGTGCGGTAGTGGGCAGCGTCGGCGTCCAAGCGGCTGAACACAGGGTCGTTTGTGGGCGCGTGCACACCGCCCATGTCGCGCACGTCACGCACTTCGCGCACCGGCGCGCTTTGCCCTCAGACGCCGGGCACACAGACCATCGCGATGCTGACCCACACGCCGAAGCTGAAGTAAGGCGTCAGCCACAGTGCGTCGGCCTTCCAGGCGGCCCACTGGCCGCTGGGCACACGGCGCTGCCAGGCGTCGCGTGCGCCCTGGTCCAGCCGCATGTAGGCCTGACCGCGCGCACGTCCTTGGCGGTAGCGGCGCCAGTACATTGGCGCGTCGACGGTCAGCACGTAGGCCACAAAACCGGTCGAGCAGACGATGCCAAAGACCGCCAGCCAGCTGACCCAACCGCTGCTGCCCAGCGCCACCAGCGCCAGCAGGGCCGCCATCCACGAAAAGCCGGCTGCCCACAGCATGGACTCGACAGCCTGGGTCAGGTGGTTGAGCGTCAGCACGCTGTGCCAACAAAAGAACTGGGCCACCACCATGAACACCGGCACCGCCCAGGCTGCGTTTTGCACCCACGGCAGGCCGGCGTGCGCGCCCAGTTGGTGCACCAACAGGCCCAGTTGCAGCGCGAAGCAGATCTCGGCCACCGTGGCAGCGGCGCGGCCCAGGAAGATGCTGGACAGGCGCGTGTCCACGACCACCAGCCGCTCCAGGTCCACACGGGGCAGCACCGAGCGGTAAGCGCAGACCAGGACATACACACCCGACAGCGCCAGCTGCAGCCCGCCGTTCACACCGCTCACGGGCCCGAAGTGCCAGACCGCCAACCACAAGCACACGTTCAGCGCGGCCAGCCCGCACAGCGCACGCCACCACCACAGCACGTGAGGGTCTGCTCCGTTGAGTCCTAGAGAAAAACTGTGTCTGAACGATGACATGGGGCGCGCAGCTTAACCGCGCGACGATGACAGGGGCAAGCACGTGCGCCCAGAAGGGGTGAACGGTTCCCGTTCGAGCAGGCGCTGCCGCGCTGCAGGTGACGCCGCCATGGCTTGCGTTGTGCATGGCCTGCGTTGTCCCTTGGCACGGACCCGGTATCGCGCTGGCGCTGGCTCGGCGTGGGCCTTCGAACAGGCGGCTGCCAGCGGCCATACTGCCCAGCCTGATCCACCGCGCCCTCACCCCGCCCTTTGAAGCCCCGTCTCGAACCCGCCCACCTGGTCATCCTGGCGGGCATGACCGCTGCGCTGCACGTGGGCAAGTTGCCACCCGCCATCGCCGCGCTGCAGCAGGAGCTGGGCATCGGTTTGCTGCAGGCTGGCTTTTTGTTGTCGCTGGTGCAGCTGGCCGGCATGAGCCTGGGTCTGGTGCTGGGCGCCGCGGCCGACGGCATGGGCCCGCGGCGCAGCATCTTGTTGGGTTTGATGACCTTGGGGCTGGCCAGCCTGTGCGGCGGTGCGGCTGACGGCGTGACCAGCCTGCTGGTTTTGCGGGTGGCGGAAGGTTTTGGCTTCTTGCTGGTGGTGCTGCCCGCTCCGGGCCTGATCCGCAGCCTGGTGCCGCTGGAACGCTTGAGCGCAACCCTGGGCTGGTGGGGTGCCTACATGCCCACCGCGATGGCGCTGGCGCTGCTGTGCGGGCCGTTGTGGATTCAGGTCTGGGGCTGGCGAGGCTGGTGGTGGCTGCTCGGCCTGCTGTCGCTGCTGATGGCCGGGGCGGTGGCGCGCTGGGTGCCACGTTCACCGCCAAAGCCACGCACGCCGGGCCTGTGGTGGAGCCGCTTGCGCCAGACGCTGGGCGCAGCGGGCCCCTGGCTGGTGGCGGCGGTGTTTGCCTGCTATTCGGGCCAATGGCTGGCGGTGGTGGGCTTCTTGCCCACCGTGTACGCGCAGGCGGGTGTTGCCAGTGCCGGGGTGGCGCTGCTCACGGCGGCGGTAGCGGCCGCCAACATCATCGGCAATGTGGCTTCGGGCCGCGCGTTGCAGCGGGGTGTGGCGGCCACCCACCTGCTGATGCTGGGGTTTGGCGGCATGGCGCTGGCGGCCCTGGTTGCCTTTGCGCCGACGGGTGCGTCGGCTGAGCTGCGCTACCTGGCGGTGCTGAGCTTCTCGGGGGTCGGCGGGCTGATCCCCGGTACGCTGTTTTCGCTGGCACTGCGCGTGGCACCCGATGAGGGCTGCGTGGCCAGCACCGTGGGCTGGATGCAGCAGTGGTCTTCGCTGGGTCAGTTTGCCGGCCCGCCTGCGGTGGCCTGGCTGGCCGTGCAAGTGGGTGGCTGGCAGTCGACTTGGTGGTTCACCGCGGCTTGCTGCGCCATCGGCATGGGACTCACGGTTTGCTTGGGCCTGCTGCTGGCACGCTTGCGGCGGGCGCCAAGCACCCTGAGGTGAGGTTGGGTTTCACCAACGCGGCGGCAGCGTTTTCAGCAGCACGATGCCTTTGCGCGAGACCTCGATGTAGCCCCCCTGCGCCAGGTCCTGCAACAAGCGGTTGACCATGGCGCGTGAAGCACCCAAGCGCTCGGCAATGCGTGCCTGGCTCAGCGGCCCGGGCACCACACGCTGGTCGCCGTCAACGACAGCCAAGGCATCGAACAGGCCCACCAGCCTGCCGTAGACATCCACCGAAGCCAGGCGCACCACGGTGGCGGTCAGCGTGCGTACGCGCTGCACCAGCCGATGCACCAGGTGCAGGGCCAGGTCCGGCCGATTCGCCAGCACGTGCTGCACGGCGGCCCGCGGCACCTTGGTCAGCTGGGCACGCACGGTCACTTCCACCGTGGCAGAGCGCAACGCGCCATCCAGCATCAGTTCGCCGAAGAACTCCCCCGGGCCCAGGGTGTTGAGTTCCACCTGGCGCGCCCCGTTGCCGCTGACCAGCGCGCGCAACTCACCGGAATGGATGAGGTACAAACAGTCGGCCGCCTCGCCCTCCCTGACGACCGCCGTGCCCTGCTCCCAGGTGCGCGTTTCGCCCAGCTGGGCCAGATGGGTCAGGAAGTCGTCGGGTTCCGTTGTCGAAATCGGCATGCGTAACAGCGGTCATGAGGTGCTTGGGAATGGGACTGTAGCCCCTGCCTGTTGCAGTTCACTATTGAACCGGGCTGTGCCAATGCCGCGACGGGCCTTGAACATGCGGTCGGCGCGGCAAACAACGCGACAAACAACGCGGCAAACGGTGCGGCAAACGGTGCGGCGAAGCGCCCGCGCCGGCGCGGCGCCGTCACCGTGTTCTACCCACCACTTCAGGAGTTTTCACCATGTTCACCACCGCCTGCAAATTCATTCCCGCTGCCTTGCTGGTGCTGGCCTGCCAGGCCCCAGTGGCCTTTGCACAGCCTGCTCCCGGGGCCGCCGAGCGGTTGCATGCCCAGGCCGTCGCGTCTTTCCGCGAGGCCAGGTTCTCGGAGGCCTATGGCCGCTTCATCAGCCTGGCCGACGCCGGTCATGCGCCAGCGGCGGAACAGGCGCTGTGGATGTACCGGCACGGCCCGTCGCTGTTTGGCAAGGATTGGGACAGCTCGCAGGAGCAATTGACGGCCTGGGCCAAACTGACCGGCCAGCCTGCGCCCGTGATGGTTGCCACCTCTTATCCGAAGGTGCCTTTCCTTCTGGCCAGCCGCACCCGCTGAAGCCGCTGTGGCCGCTGTGGCCGCCCCCGCTTCTGGTGCCAGCCGACCCGGGCTTGAGGCCTGCGGGCGTCACTGCTGCGGCGCCCACTGCGGCGCTCACAGCGGCATCTTGCGCGGGCTTTACACTCGCGCCCGGCCTGCCCAAGCAGCCACGGTCCGGTACGCCGCAGCGCCAGCACACAGGTTCGTGATGCCTGTCGGGGCCGACCGAGTCATCGCGCGCCCAGCAGCACCCATGCAGTACCCATGCACAACAACGACACCGAGGATCTGCGCGCCGCCATCGCCGCGCTAGAGGGCCAGCGCGCGACGCTCGGTGACGCGGTGCTGGACCTGGCCACCGCCCCGCTGCGTGCGCGGCTGGCCAGCCTGCAAGCGCCAGCCCCAGACGAGAGGCTCAACCGGCTGCGCCAAGTCAGCGTGCTGTTTCTTGACATCGTCGGCTCCACCCAGCTCATCCAGGACCTCGAGCCCGAGGACGTGCAGTCGGTGGTCGACGGCGCGCTGGCGGCTTTCACCGCACTCGTGCATCAGCATGGCGGCGAGGTGCTGCGCTACGCCGGAGACAACCTCAAAGCGGCCTTTGGCGCCGACAGCACGCGCGAGGACGACGCTGAGCGTGCGGTGACCTGTGGGCTGGCCTTGCTGCAAGAGGCGGCAAGGCGCGGCGGCGCCGTGCAACAGGCGCACGGACTGGCCGGCTTCGACGCCCGGGTGGGCATCCACACCGGGCCGGTGGTGCGCGGCGGCGGCGTCGAACAGGACAACAGCCTCAGTGGCCTGGCCGTCAACATTGCGGCACGCATGGAGCAGGCGGCGCCGCCTGGCACGCTGCGCATCAGCATGGACACCTACCGTCTCGTGCAAGACCGCTTCGACGTGCTGGAGCAGCCCGCCCTGCAGGTCAAAGGCCTGCAAGCGCCAATGCGGACCTTTCTGGTGCAGCGCGAGCGCGAACGCCGGCTGCGCGGCCTGCGCCATGGCGCCGACGGCGTGTCCACCACCCTGATCGGCCGCGACGACGAACTGGGCCGGCTGCAGCGCGCGGCCGCCGCCGTGCTGGCGCCGGGCGGGCGGCTGGGCTCGGTGACCGTGATTGGCGACGCGGGTCTGGGCAAGAGCCGCTTGCTGGCCGAGTTCCAGGCCATGTTGTCTGCGCAGGCGCAGGCTGGCGAACTGTGGCGCGCCAGCAGCCACCCGCAGGCGCTGTACCAGCCCTACGGCCTGCTGCGCGACCTGCTGTTCTGGCGCTGGGGCGTGCGCGACAGCGACTCGCAGCAGCAGGCGCAGCAGACCTTTGCTGCGGCCCTGCGGCCGGTCTTTGGTGCAGCGGCCGATGAACAGACCGCGCTGCTGGGCCAGCTCATCGGCCTGGACTACAGCGCCAGCCCCCACATCGCCGGCATCCTGCGCGACGGTAAACAACTGCAGGGCCGTGGCCTGCACGCCTGGGTGCGTTGCCTGCAGTTCCAGGCCGCCGTGCAGCCGCTGGTGTTGGTGCTGGACGACCTGCAGTGGGCCGACGACGAGTCTCTCAACGCACTCGACCATCTCGTGGCTGCGGCGCCGGAGTTGCCGGTGCTGTTGCTCTGCGCGGCCCGGCCCGAGCTGCTGCAACGTCGGCCACAGTGGGGTGCGTCGTGGCCCGGACACGAGCTCGTCGCACTGGCGCCGCTGGCCGCCCCAGTCAGCGATGCCTTGGCCGCCGCGTTGCTGACACGCTTTGCTGCGCCCGTGCCTGCACTGCAGGCTTTGCTGTCGGCGCAGGCGGCGGGCAACCCGTACTACATGGAAGCGCTGCTGCAGATGCTGGTGGACACCGGGGTTGTCGAGACCACGGGCGAGCACTGGCAGGTGCAGGAAGGGCGGCTCGCCTCCGTGAAGGTGCCCGCCACGCTGGTGGCCGTGCTGCAGGCCACGCTGGACGCGCTGGACGACCAAGCGCGGCGCAGCTTGCAGCAGGCCAGTGTGGTGGGCGCCCAGTTTTGGGACGAGGCTTTGCGGGCGATCGACCCTCAGGCGCCCGAGCACCTGCCCGCGCTCAACCGGCGCGAGCTGACGCTGCCGCAGCCCCAGAGCGTGTTCGAGGGTGCGCGCGAGTACAGCTTTCGCCACCACCTGCTGCACCAGGTGACCTACGGCACCGTGCTCAAGCCCGACAAGCGCCGGGCCCACGGGCAGGCAGCCGAATGGCTGCAAGCGCACAGCCAAGGGCGCGAAAGCGAACTGGCTGGCCAGATCGCCGAGCATTTCGAGCGCGCGGGCGACACGGCGCAGGCCATCACCTACTGGCTTCGCGCGGCCGAAGACGCATCGCGCCGGCAGGCCGACACCGCTGCGCTGGCGCATGCCGATCGTGCGTTGGCGCTGGACGACGGCACGGACTTGCAGCGCCAGGTGCGCCTGCACCGTGTGCGCGGCGACGTCCACATGCGCAGCGGCGATTCAGCCGGGCATGGACGCGAGGTCGCGATCCTGGAGTCCCTGGCCGACCAGACCGACGACGACGTGCTGCGCCTGGCGCTGGCCAACGACCTGGTCTGGCGCCTGTTCATGGAAGCCCGCTTCGAGGACGCGGTCGAGCTCGCCGAGCAGCGCCTGGCACGGGCCGAGGCCCGCGCGCCGCGCGATGCCGGACGCGTGCACAACGTCACCTTCATCTGCCTGAGCCGCCTGGGGCGCCACGACGAGGCCCTGGTGCATGCGCACAAAGGCCTGGCGCAGGCGCGCGCCGCCGGCGACCTCAACACCGAGGGAGCGATCCTCACCAACCTGGGCGTCGGGGACGGCGACGCCCACCGCATCGCGCAGGCGCTGGCGCACTACGGGCAGGCGCTCGACGCCTACAAGGCAGCAGGAAGCCGCGTCGGCATCGTCAACGTTCGGAGCAACCTGGCGCAGGTCGAAATGCTGCTTGGCAGGAATGAAAATGCGCGCGACCTGTTCCTGCAGTCGATACAGGAATGCCGCGAGATCGGTGCGCGCCGGTTGGAGGGCATGGCCTGCGCCAACCTGAGCAGCGTGCTCTGTGAACTGGGCGACACCCAGCTGGGCCATGACACTGCGCTCGAAGGGCTGCGCCTGGCGCGCCACAGCGGCGAGCAACGAACCGAGGCCTGGGCGCATCACGGTGCCCAACTGGCCGCGCGCCTGCTCGGCCGTTGGCCTGAAGCCCTGGCGCACGCCCGCGCTGCCTGCGCCGGCTTCAAGGCCCACCACGATCAGGGCCCGGCATGGATCAACGCCGCAGTGGCGGTGCAGGTCCTGCACGCCATGGGCGAACACGAGCAGGCCTTGGCCGCAGCCGATGCACTGTTGGCCGAGGTGGCCGAACAGGGCGGCTGGGGGGACGCCTTCGAGCCGCCCTATTACGTCTATTGCGCGCTGGCGCCGCTGGGCGACGAACGCGCCGGCGCCCTGTTGACGGCCGCGTATCAGGGCCTGAGCGCGCAGGCCGATCTGCTGGCCGAACACGTGCCGCGCGAATCCTTCATGCGGTCCACCTGGGCGGCGCGCGGAATTGGCGACGCCTGGGCCGCGGCGCAGGCGAGCGGCAGCACGCCCCTGTCATGAACGGCCACATGCCAGACCCGCAGATCGGGAGTGTGCAGGCCGCCATCGCCGCGCTGGAGGGCCAGCGCGCGACGCTCGGTGATGCGGTGCTGGAACTGGCCATCGCCCCGCTGCGCGCGCGGCTGGCCAGCCTGCTGCGGCCGGCTGGGCTGCAGCGCCGGCAGGTGACGGTGCTGTTCGCCGACGTGGTCGGCTCCACCACCCTGGCCCAGGGCATGGATGCCGAGGAGACTCTCGCCATCCTGAGCGGCGCCCTGCTGCGCATGGCCGACATCGTGCAAGCCCACCAGGGCCGTGTGCTGCGTTTCACCGGCGACGGTGTCAAGGCCGCCTTCGGCATGGACGAGACGCGCGAGGACGATGCCGAACGCGCCGTGCGGGCCGGTCTGGCCATCCTGGCGGCCGGGCGCGAACAGGCTGCAGCTGCTGCACAAATGCATGGCATCACCGACTTCGCCGTGCGCGTGGGCGTGCACAGCGGCGACGTGGCGCTGGGCGCGGGTGTGGAAGACGACAACACCGCCGTGGGTGCGGCCGTGAACATCGCCGCACGCATGGAGCAGCACGCGCCACCCGGCGGCCTGCGCATCAGCCACGACACCTGGAGCCAGGTGCGTGGCCTGTTCGACCTGGAACAGCAGCCGCCGCTGGAAGTGAAGGGCATCGCGGCGCCGATGCAGACCTACCTGGTGCGCGGCGCGCTGGAGCGCAGCGCGGCCAGCGTCGAACGCGGCCTGCAAGGCCTGGCCACGCCCATGGTGGGCCGCGACGCCGAGCTGCAGCGCTTGCTGGACGCCGTGGCAAGCGCCCGCGCGACCCGGCACCTGCAGGCCCTGACGCTCATCGGCGACGCCGGCCTGGGCAAGAGCCGGCTGCTGCGCGAGTTCACCCACAAGTTGAGTGACTGCCGCGTGCTGACCCTGCGCTCGCAGCCCGACGGCCTGCTGCGCTTGTTCGGCCTGCTGCGTGCGTTGCTGGCCACCCAGTGCGGCATGGCCGACACCGACAGCGCCGAGGTCGCCCGCCGCAAGGTGGTCGACGGTCTGAGTCCGTGGTTT
>JANMHH010000118.1:0-20977 GCA_031375065.1 Rubrivivax sp.
AGGTCTTCGTCAAACTTGAATCGCAGCCGGATGTAGACCCCGGAGCGTGTGTACTCATAACCCGTCAGGTCGGCGTCTCCGGCAAAGCCGGCGGCGTTGATGCCGGCCGACAGCCACAGGTTTTGCCGCAGCAGGTAGCCGGCCTCCACGCCGTAGGCGGTCTGGCGCGCGCCACTGCTGCCAAACTGCGCCGCGACCATCAGACCCAGGTCCCAGTTCTCCGTGACGTCGTAGACCAGACGCCCAGCCACCAGCTGGGCCTTGAAGTCGCTGGCCACGCCGTTCTCGAACCGGTCCTTTTGCCATTTGGCAGCCACGCGGCCGGTCATCCACCAAGGGCGGCTGGGGTGGTAGTCGGCGTGTGTTGAAACGATCCAGGCGCGCGACTTCAGGGTGCCCACCGCGGCGTTGCTGGCGTCGCTTTCGGTCTTGAATTCCACCTTGCCCAGGGCATTGACGCGGTTGGTGTCGGTGTCGCGGTAGGCCAGGCCCAACTGGGCGCGGTCTTGCAGCACGTCACCACGCGCGGCGTAGTCGGTCTTGAGCAGGTGGTTGCGGGCCAGCAGCGTCCAGTCGCGATCGAGCTTGCGTGCCAACAGCGCCTGCAGCAGCGTGGTGTTGAAACGCTCGTCGGCGGCGGTGGCCGAGAGGTCGCCCGAGCGGCGCCATTCGACACGGCCGCTGGCGCGCCACAGCGGGTTGGCGGTCCAGTCCAGCCCCGCGCTGACGGCGTTGGTGGCGGCCGTTGGGCCGCTGATCACGCGCACGTTTTCCAGAGCGGTGTTGATGCGCCAGCCCTCGGCCACGTCCCACAGGTTGCGCACGCCGCTGGCCACTTGCAAGTCGCGGCCGCTGATGGCGTCGCGCAGGCGGTACTCGCTGAAGGCTTGGGTGTCCTTCCAGTAGCTGCTGTCCACGCCGAGCACAAAAGTACCGGCGATGCGCTGGGTGTCGGACACGCCACCCAGCTGCACCCAGCCGTCTTGCAACTCATAGCGGCCGTAGAGGCGCGTGCGCTCGGCCACGGTGTAGTCGCCGCCCAGCGCCAAGCGGCGGCGCGCGTGGCCGCCGATGTCGGTCTCCACTTCGGCGCCCAGCGAGAAGCGGTCGTTGACGCGCCAGCCAGCGCCCAGGCGCACGGTGGTGCTGTCCAGGCGCGTGCCAGCGGCCAAGCTGCTGGGCGCTGGCGTCACGCCGCCTTGCTGAATCACGGGCAGGCCCGTGGTGGGGTCCAGCACCTGATTGCCAAAACCCAGTGCACCGCCACCCGATCCGCTGCCGATGCTGCTGCTCAGGCCCAGGTTGCTGTCATAGGGCCAGTTCAGCTGGCCGTTGGCTTGCGTGCCCACCCGCTCACGCGCCTGGCGCAAGCTGGCATCCAGCGTCAAGCGCTCCAGCCCCAGCGCTGACGCCCAGCGCAAGCCCACTGCGGCGCTTTGGCGTTCGCCGCCGCCAGCGTTGCGGTCGGCGCTGTGCAGGCCCTCCAGATAGACCTTGAGGTCTTTGTTCAGCTTCAGGCCGCCACGCGCGTACAGCTCGTCGCGCCCGCCGGCAAGCGGCGCGGCCAGGTTGTTGAACAGCGGTGAAGAGCGGCCGGCCGACACGCGGGCGTCGGTGCTTTCGCCTTCGTGCGCCAACTCCACGCGAACAGCCCGGCCCGTGACCTCACCCACGCGGCCGGCCAGCGCCTGCGCGGTGCTGGTGTTGGTCGGGTTGGTGTTGACGGTGCTGGCGCTTTGCGCGGCCTCGACCACCACCGCAGTTTGCGGCGCCAGGCGGAAGGTGGCGTTGCCACTGAACAGTTCGTAGGGCGACAGGCGGTTGCGGTCGCTGACCAAAGCGCCGCCGACTTCGATGCTGTCGGTGACGCGCCACTGTGCGTCAGCACCGGCCACCCAGAACTCAGGGCCACCCTGGTCCACCTCGTAGGTGACGCGCAGCGACAGCGGGTTGAGGTCGGTGTCCACGCTGGGCAAGAAGCTGGTCAACAGCACCCGGCCCGAAAAGGGCTCGAAGGTGTAGTCCACCAGGCGCACCAAGGCGCGCACGCTGACGATGCGCGACGGCTGAAAACGGTCGCGCACCAGCACTTCAATCTTTTCGCTGCCCTCGAGCGCACCGCTGTTGCGCAGGCCATAAGGGCCGGATCCTTGGCTGCTGACTTCTTCGACCACCTGGCGCAGGCTGTCGCGGAAGGCAAACACATTGCCCGTCAGGCCACCCTGCTCATGGTGCAGGCGCACACCGGTGGCGGTGCGGTTGTACTGGCCCAGGCTGCGCTGCTTGAGTGAGGCCACGGCGCCTTGCCCCACGGGCTGGGAAAAACCGTCGCCGGTGACAAAGTCGCCGTAGAGCAGGTAGCTCTTGTTCTTGTCGATGCGCACGTACAGCCGCTCGGCGCTGCGGGCGTCGAAGCTGCGCAACGAGGCGTCGCCATAGACGGGATACAGCTCGTCAGGTCGCACGTCGCGCAGCAAGCGGGCGCGGGTGGCTTTGTCGCTGTCATAGGCCGCCGTCAGCAGCAGGTCACCGCGGATGGTGCCCTTGACATAGAAGGCTGCACGCGCCGCTGCGTTTGATTTGCCGCCGTTGAAGTCGCGCGACCAGCGCTCCAGCTCTTGCTCGAAGCCGTCGTTGCGGCGGGCCGGCGTGATCAAGGTCTTGTTGCGGAAGTTGACGATGCCCTCCAGCAGGCCCGCCGCCAGCATGGGCCGCAGGTCCGGCACAAAGCTGATCGTGCCCGACGCTTCTTCGGCCCCGGCGGTGATGCGGATGCGCACGTCCTGGGCTTCGGCCGGCGCCAGCAGGGTGAACTCGGCGACGCCGTTCTCCACCTTCAGCTGCACACCGGGTGTCATGCGGTCGGCGTCCTGGCGGCGCGGGCCGAATTCGTCGGTTCTGGCGCCGGGCAGCAGCACACGCCCGCCGGAGTGTTGGAGCGTGGCAAACACGGTCTGCTTCAGGCTTTGGCCGTCCTTGCCAAACAGGCGCAGCGTGAGCTTGACGGGGCTTTGTCCATCGGCCGGCACGGCGTCGCGGTCGACCTCGACCACCACCCTGGCCACGACGCCGTTGGCCGCATAGTCGATACCCGACTGCTCGGCGCGAAACAGCGTGGGCTTGTCGACCGCGTCGCCTGGCGCGCGCGGCAGCAGCAAGGCCGCGCCTGCAGCCGGCGCGGTGTAGCGCACGTCGCTGGGCGTGCCCGCTGGTGGGGCACTTTGCGCCAGGGCTTGAATGCTCAAGGTCAGCAGGCTCAGCGCGAATGCGGCTTGTCGTTTGTTCATGGTGTCAGCGCGGCCCATTCGCGCCTCCTGCGTCGGCTGCGGTGCCGCTGTCGCGCCCTTTGGGCGGTGGTCGGTTCATCGGCAATTCAGTCGCGGGGATGAGGGTGTCGTCCTTGGCAGGGCCGCTGGGCGGCTTGACCGGCGCACGCGGCCTGGGCGCCAGTTGGTTGGCACCGTCGGTGCCCTGCTGAGGCGAGCTGAGCGTGCCCTTGCCGTGCGCCTTGCTGTCAAAGCGCAGCGCCGGGCCGCCCTTCTTTTCGGTTTCGGGCGCGCGCACTTCGCCTTGTGCACGACGTGCCTTGACCTGCTCCAGCACCGTGTTGCTGCAGCTGCCTTCGTGGAAGTCGGCACGGTGCAGTTCACCGTTTTTCAGATCCAGCCACAGGCTGCCGGCATCGCCCAGGTTGCGGTTGCTCGACGTGGTCAGGCGGCTGCCCCGCGGCAGGGTCAGCGGGTCGACCTTGAGCACCGAGCTCTTGGGCGCCAGGCCGCACACGCTGTACTTGCCTTCACTGTCGCTGACCAGCGTGGTGCCGTCCTGCATGACCAGGCGCACGCCAGGGATGCCCAGCTCTTCGGCGTCTTGCACGTGGTTGTTGTTGCAGTCGACAAAGACCTTGCCCAGCACGCAGGCGTCGGTGGTGAAGACACCGGCGTCCACGCGCACCTTGAAAGCCGACTCGTTGGTGGGCACGCTGCCTGGCAAAGGCTTGAGCTGGGCGTCCACACAACCAGCCGGTGCACCGCAGGCGTGGGCCTGAGCGCGGTTGATGCCGTCACCTTGCTGCGCACCCACGCCGACACGGACCCGGTAGCGCAAGGCCAGCTGTTTGCTCGCTGGCATCGGCCCCAGGTTGAAAGCCAGCACCGGGCCCAGGCCGCCAGGGCTGCTGGAAACCGGGTCGGCGATCGGCACATCACCCACCATCGCGGTGCCGCGGATGTAGGTGAAGCCCGCCGGCAGGCGGTCCACCACCGTGGTCTGGCGCGGCGGCGCACCGGCGCTCACCGTCACGGTGATGCTGTAGCGCACGCTGTCGCCCACCGCCGCAGCAGCCTTGTCGCCGGTCTTGCTCAGCGCAATGGCGCTGGGTGGGAAGGGGTCCAAGGGGATGTGGTTGTGGATGATGTTAGCGCCGCCGGAGCCGGTGATCAGGGTCAGGAAGTAGGTGGTGGCGGAGCCCACGCCACCGGTGGGCGGGGCGGCTTGCGGTTGCACGTTGAACACCGAACCGGACGCGCCCGGCGGCAGCAAAGGCCCAGCGGCTGGCGGTATGGCTGAGGACTGGAAGGTGTAGCCCGCCGGCGGCGTGACGGCCAGCTGCCATGTGCAACTGGCCGGGGCGGACGGGCCAAACAGGAATTGGTAAAAACCTTCACTGCCCACCGTCATCGAGGCCCGGCCACCGCTGATGGTGTAGCCGCCCAAGTTGGCGCCGACCAGGCCGGTGGCGGGGTTCCAGCCGGCGCACACGCCTACGGGCTCGATGGACACCACCGAGCCCGGCACGGGCTGACGCAGACCGGAGTCGTAGACCACGCCGCTGGGGTCCACCGGCAGGCTTTGCTGCGGCAGGTCCTGGCCCGGGGCCAGCACCACGGTCAGTGCCGGGTTGGCGCCGCTGCCCACGCAAGAGCTGGCGGTGCCCAGCGTGGCACCGGGCACGCAAGTGGCGCCACTGGAGCCGGGCGCGCTGTGGCCATTGACGGGGTAGCCAAACACCACGCCTGAGGCCGGGTCGCGGAAACGCACGGTCAGTGGCAAGCCCGGCATCAAGCCGGGCACGCGGTAGCTGCCGTCGGCCGCTGTGGTGGCGTTGCCCACCACCGCACCGGTGGCAGGGTCCACCACTTCGACCTGCCAGCCGCCCAGGCCACGGTCACCGTTGTCCAGCAGACGCGGGCTGCTGCCCACGTCGTACCAGACGCTGCCCGACAGGGACGACGCCAGCTGCACCGGTGTGGGCGTGCGGCAAGCGTTGTGGTCCACGGTGGCGCTGCACGCGGGCAAGGCGGCCGGGTTGTTGTTGAAAGCGTCGCGCTCGGCCTGGCTGGGCCCGCGGGCGGCAATCTCGCCCCCGCCGTCGACCAGCACCACGTTGTTCAGCGCGGCGCCGGTGGCTGCCGCAGCACCCACTGCGACGCTGGCGGTGATGACGTTGGCACCCACCGCGCCTGAGGGCAGTACGGTGCTGCTGGTGCAGGTGAAGGCAGTGGCCCCGACTGCGCCCACACACACCCAGCCCGTGCCGGTGGGCGTGGCGGCCAGCGACAAGCCGGTGGGCAGCCGGTCGCTGACGCTGTAGCTGCTGCTGCTGGGCAGTTCGCCCACGTTGCGCACGGTGATGCGGTAGCTGCCCGGGAAGCCCACGGTCAGGCGCGGTTCGACCAGGCTCTTGCTGATGCGCAGGTCGGGCGAGTTGGACAGCTCGCCGAAGTTGTTGCCCAAGGCGCTGGCCCCCGGGCTCAACACGATCGCGCTGATGGCCGAAATGGCCACCGAGGGCGGCGTCGCGGTGCCACCCGCGCTACCCGGTGTGGTCAACCCACCCACCGTGCCGGCTGGCTGGGCGGGCTGGGTGATGGTGTAGCTGCCCGGGCGCAGACCGGTGAAGCTGTAGCTGCCGTCGGACGCTGTGATGGTGCTCAGGTTGACGGGGTTGCCCTGGTCGTCGGTGCCGGTCAAGACCAGCGTCACGCCACCCAGCCCACCTTCGCTGGCGTCTTTCACACCGTTGTTGTTGTTGTCGGCGTAAACCGAACCGGCCACTTGGGCTGCCGGCACTTCACCAAAGTTGTTGGCGCCGGCGCTTTCGCCCACGCCCAGCGTGACGCCGCTGATGACACTGGGCGCGGTGCCCACACCGGTGGCACTGCCACCACGGCTGCCAACCACCGTGCTGCCGTTGACAGTACCAGCGGGTTGCGTGGGTTCACGCACAGCATAGGTGCCGGGCGCCAGCTGGTCGAAGCTGTAGCCGCCGGTGCTGTCGGTGGTGGTGCTGCGGGTCACGGCGCGACCAGCGCCATCGGTACCGCTCAGTTCAACCGTCACGCCGGCAATGCCGGCCTCGCTGCCGTCGATCAAACCGTTGTTGTTGCTGTCCAGCCAGACCCGTCCGTTCAGCACGCTGGAGCTGGGTATTTCAGCGAAGTTGTTGCCGGTGGAGACGGCCCCGCCGCTGAGCAGGAAGATGCCCGACACCGCGCTCGGTGCGGTGGTGATGGCCGTGGCCGTGCCGCCAGCGCTGCCCGCCACGGTCTGACCATTGCTGGTGCCAACCGGTTGCGTGGGTTCGGTGACGGTGTACGTGCCGGGCCGCAGGTCAGCGATGCTGTAACTGCCGTCAGCGGCGCTGGTGACGCTGCGGCTGACCGCGGCGCCCAGGTCATCGGTGCCGGTGATCTGCAGGATCACACCCGGCAGACCCGTGTCGCCTGGCAGGTTTTGCAGACTGTTGTTGTTGATGTCGATGAACACCGTGCCGCTGATGGCCACCGGCAACAACTCGCCGAAACGGTTGTCGCTGCTGTCGGCGCCGGCCGCCAGCGTGATGCCGCTGATGGCGCTGGTCGGGGCGGTGACGGGTGTGGCGCTGCCGCCGGTGCTGCCCGCCATGCTGCGGCCATTGAGGGTGGTGACGCCTCCAACCACCGGCTGGGCCGTTTGTTCGGTCACGGTGTAGCCGCCAGGCCCGGCGGCCAGGACATCGTCAAAGCGGTAGTTGCCGCTGGCGTCGGTGGTCGTGCTGCGGTTGACGGCGTTGCCTGCTGCGTCGGAACCGGTCAGCGTGATGGTGACACCCGCAATGCCGCTTTCAGCAGGCTGGCGCAGGCCGTCGTTGCTGTTGTCCAGGTAGACCGAGCCCGACAGAGAACCGGCGCGCTCGCCAAAGTGGTTGCCCGCAGACCCACTGCTGGGCAGGTTGCTGATGGTGATGGCGTTGGCCGCGGCGCTGGAAGCGCTGGCGCCAGGGTTGACGGCGCCATCGGCGTAGCCCGGCGGCTGGGTCTGGCACAGCGTGTAGGTCAGGCCGGCCGAGACACCACTGAAGCTGTAGTTGCCGGCCGCGTCGGTGACGGTCGAGGCCACCACCGCACCGCCACAGCTGTTGCCCAGCACCAGCCTGATGGTCACGCCCGGAATGCGGCCGTCGAAGGGCGTGGGATCGAGCGCGTTGTCGCGGTCGCGGTCGATGTAGACCGTGCCAGTGATGGGCGCGATGGGCAACTCGCCAAACGTGTAGTTGGTGGCCTGCACACCGGCGCCCAGCACCACCGCGCTGATGACGTCGTTGACGGCTGCGTTGCCACCGGCGCTGCCGGCACGGTCCTGCCCGTCGTTGAACACGCCACTGGCTGGTGGAATGACGCCTTCCGTGATGGTGTAACCGCTGGCGTCGCTTTGCAGCAAGTCGCTGAAGCTGTAGTTGCCGCTGGCGTCGGTGGTGGTGCTCAGGTTGACCACTGCGCCATTGATATCGCGGCCGGTCAGCGTGATGGGCGCGTTGCCGATGCCCGTCTCGCCAACGTCACGCGTGCCGTTGTTGGTGTTGGCCGGTGCTGCAGGCGAGAAGTCGCTGAACACCGATCCCGACACCGCACCCACGCGCTCGCCAAAGTGGTTGCCCGTGGACCCTGCGGCCGGCAGGTTGCTGATGGTGATGACGTCAGGGCCGGCGCTGCTGCCGCCCAGGCCCGGGTTCTGCGTGCCGTTGGCGTATCCGCCGGGTTGGGTCTGGCAGATCAGATAGGTGCCGCCCGCGGCCAGGTTGGTGAAGCTGTAGTTGCCACTGGCGTCGGTGGTGGTGGTTTGCAAGGTGGTGCCACTGCTGCAATCCGCACCCTGTACCAGGCGGATGGTGACGCCGGCGATGCGGCCGTCGGTGGGCGTGGGGCCCAGCGCGTTGTCACGGTCGCGGTCGATGTAGACCGTGCCCGTGATGCTGGCGATGGGCAGCTCACCAAAGAGGTAGCCCGTGGCCTGCTGGCCGGCGCCCAGGTTGATGCCCGAGACGATGTCGTTGACCGCCGTGTTGCCCGCGGCAGAACCTGCGGTGTCGCGGCCGTCCAGGAAGGTTCCACTGGCGACTGGGATGACACCTTCGGTCACTGTGTAGCCGCCGGGGCCAGCGGCAATGAGGCCGTCGAACAACACGTTGCCGCCGGCATCGGTGCCCAGCGTGATGTTGACCGGGTTGCCCAGGATGTCGGTGCCCGTCAGCGTCACCGGCACATTGGCCACGCCCGTTTCACCGGCATCGCGGCTGCCGTTGTTGAAATTGATCGCGCTGCCGCCACCGGTGTCGGCGTACACAGCCACTGCCAATGAAGCCAGGGTCTCGCCAAAGTTGTTGCCACTGGAGCCCACGGCCGCCAGGTTGTTGATCGCGATGGCGTTGGACGACGGCGTGCCACCCGCACTGCCGGTGCCATAGCCCACGGGCTGGGTCTGGCAAACCAGGTAGTTCTGGAAGGCCCGCACATTGTCAAAGCGGTAGCTGCCGTCGGCCGCGGTCGTGGTGGTCTGCACGGTAGTGCCGCTGCTGCAGTCGGCACCTTGCACCAGGCGGATGGTCACGCCGCCCAAGCGCGTGGTTTCACCTGGGGTCAGCGTGGCGTCGCGGTTGTTGTCTACCCACACCAGGCCGCTGACGCTGGACAGCTGAACCTCGCCAAAGTTGAACACCGTGCCGTCGGCGCCGGAGCTCAGGTCGATGGCGGCGATGCGGTCGGTGCCGGTGGCCGGGGCGTTGGGCTGGGCGGTGCAGCCGGCTGCACACGCGGCGCCGCCAACCAGGCCCGGGTTGACGGGGCCATTGGCCAGGCCCAGCGGCGTGCTGGGCAGCGGCTGCTCCAGCACGTAGGGGATCAGCGGGTCGAGGTTGCTGAAGTTGTAGAAGCCACTGCCATCGGTGACGGCCGTGGCGATCACAGCCAGGGTGTTGGCATGGAGCAGGCGCACGGTGGCACCGGCGATGGCCTGGTCCGTGCCGGCGTCGCGCGTGTTGTTGGCGCCCACGTCGATGTAGACAAAGCCGCCCAGGCTGGGGCGCCGCAGTTCAGGGAAGTCGTAGCGTGTGCCGTTGTCGCTGGCGCCCACAGGCACAGCGCTGTAGCTGCTGTTGCCGTTGGTGCCGCCGGCGGCATAAGTGCCGCCCAGGCTGGGTGCCGCGGCGCCCGCAGCGGGCGGGTCCACCGGGCCGTTGTCAAAGCCGGCGGGTTGGGTCTGGGTCAGCGCATAGCCCGTGCCGTTGGATGGCGCCAGGTCGTTGAAGGTGTAGCCGCCACTGGCGTCGGTGGTGGTGGTGCGATTGACCGGATTGCCGTAGGCGTCGGTGCCGGTGATGCGGATGGTCACGCCCGAGACGCGCGGCTCGGCAGCCGCCGCCTGCGCCGTGCCACCGTTGGCACCGGCACGCGATCGGTCTTCAAACACCGTACCAGTCAAAGAAGAGCGTTGGATGGTCAGCGTGCTGATACCGGTGTTGTTGCCCCCCGGCGTGTCGATGCCGCCGGTCTTGTTGGGGTCGGTGTCCACGCTCGCCGTGTTGGTCAAGCTGCTGCCCGTGGGAAAGCTGGTGATGCGCACCGGGATGGTGATGGTGGCGCTGCCGCCGGCATCCAGCTGGCCCAAGGCGCAGCTCACCGTCACGCCCGACAGCGTGCAGGTGCCGCTGGCCGCCTGCAGCGTGCGCGTCCAGGTGATGGCGCCCGTCACCTGGGCCTGCGCAGGCAGGGTGTCGGTGACATCGGTCTGCAGGGAATTGCCAGGCCCGTTGTTGATGACCGTGACCACCCAGTCAAAGGGCTGCATCAGCGTGGGGCTGGTCACCGTTGCTGTCTTGCTGGCTCGCAGGTCCACCCGCTGGCGCGCGGTGGTCTGCTCACCTTCGCTGTTGTTGCCGGCTTGGTTGTCGGGCTCGTTGGCCGACACGGTGGCGGTGTTGTTGAAGATGTCGCCGGTGGGCGCCGGCTGGTCCAGCACTTCAAAGCGCAAGAAGATGTTCTTGGTGGCTCCGGACGCCAGTTCGCCAACGCCCGTGCCTGTGGCGGGGCTGCCAGCCGGCACCGAGCAGGTGAAGGCGGGAATCGCCGTACCGGGTGCTGATGTCACGTTGCTGGCCGAGCACAAGGCTGGCGCATTGCAAGTGCTGCCGCCCAGCGTGCTGGTATCGCAGACAAAGCGCACCCGCTTGGCTGCTGGCGGGACCATGTTTTCGGTGATCTGCACGCCGGTGCCAAAAGAGGGCCCGTTGTTGGTCACCGCCACCTGGTAGCCCATGAAAGTGCTGCTCAGGGTGAAGGGCACCGGGTCGACCGCGTCGGTTTTGTTGACCAGCAGGTCCAGCTGCGCCGCGCCCACAGCCAGCGAAGCACTTTGCTCGTTGTTGCCGTTGTCGCCACCGCCCACACTTTCGGTCGACGTGGTGCTCACCCGCGCCAGGTTGGTGAACGTGCGGGCGGCGTTGCCGGCCTGGAAGTTGGGTCGAACACGCAAGGTGACGGACTGCGTTTCTCCATTGGCCAAGGTGCCGATGCTGCAGCTGAAGCTGCTGCTGCCCGGCGCGAGCACCGCGCCGGCGGCCGTGGTGCAGCTCGAACCCGCCGCACTGGAGCTGATGCTCACCACCGTGACGCCACTGTCGCCCACCGGGAACGTGAAGGTGTCCGTCAGCGCCACACCCAACGCCGGAGAAGGGCCGTTGTTGCGGAAGGACATCACATAGGTCGCTTGCTCGCCCGCCAAGACGCTGCTGGGCGTGACGGTCTTGCCGGTCATTTCCACATCGGCGATCGGCGCGATGTCGACCGTGTCGCTGGCCGTGTTGTTACTGGCGTTGGGGTCGCCCTCGGCGGTGTTGCCCACCGTCGCGGTGTTGGTGAAGCTGCCCTCCTGCAGGGGGCGGTTGACGACGATCACCACGGTGACGAACTGGTTGCGCAACAACTGGCCAGCCGTCTGGGTGCAGGTGACGTCCGCATTGACGTTGGCGCAACTGAAAGTGGCCGAGCTGCCGGCCGATGGCGTGGCGGTGATGCTGGCAAAGCTGCTGCGGCCGTTGATGAAGGCCGGCACGGTGTCGCGGATCACCACACCCGTGGCGGCCTGCTCCACCGCCGACACATTGCTGACCACCAGGGTGTAGGTCACGGCCGCTTCGTTGCTGGCCAGGATGCGGTCACCGCCCAGCGGCGTGCTGCTGACCTTGCTGATCGCCAGGTCTGGTTGAACCGTGGTGCTGGTGCTGCTCACGCCAGCACAGTCATTGCCCGTGTTGGGGTCGCCTTCCAACGGCGGCGAAGCCAGGCCGGCACTCAAGCCCGCCGGAACGCTGGTGCCCGTGCAGGCGGTGTTGCTGACACTGCCGGCGACGTCGGCGCGGGTCACGATGCTCAGCACGGGCAGCGAAGCGCCCACCGCCAAGCCCGCGGCGTTGGCATGCGTGCACACCACCCGTGGCAACACGGTGGCGTCGCACGACCAGCCGCTGCCGGTGAAGCTGATGAACGACTCTCCCGCCAGCAATTCGACCACCCGCAACGGCCCCGTGGCCACCCGCGGTCCAGCATTGCTGACGGTGATGGTCGAGGTCATGTTGGCGCCCAGCGCCACCGGGTTGGGCGTCTTGCTCTTGGCCAGCCGCAGGTCGGCGCCGTCGCGCAAGACCAGCACATCGACACTGCCGGCGTTGTTGCCGCTGTTGGGGTCGGTGCTGGAAGCGCTGATGCTGGCCGTGTTGGTGAAGGTCTGGCCGCTCGGGCTGACGCTGGCATTGCCAGGGGCGGTGGCCACCACCGTGATGTCGTCGGCAGCGCCCGCAGGCAGGCTGGCACGCGAGCAGTTGGCGACGTTGCCTGCCGTGCTGCAAACCCAGTTGGGGCCGCTGGCCGAGACCAGGGTCCAACCCGCTGGCATGGGGTCTGAAACCAGCACATTGCTTGCCGGGGCAGGGCCGCCATTGCGCGGTTGGATGACAAAAGTGACGTTGGCACCGGCCACCGCAGGCAGTGCCGAGCTGACGGTTTTCTGAGCGATGCGGACATCGGCGCCGGGCAAGACAGTGGTGTTGACCGTGGCGGTGTTGTTGGCGGTGTCCGGGTCGGCCGTGGCACCGATCGCCGGCGCCACGCTGGCGCTGTTGGTCACCGTGCCGCCGCTGGCGTTGACGGTGCCCACCAGGGTAACGGCCGGGATGCTGGCCGCCACGGCGTGCGGCCCTGGCCGGGTGCAAGTCACCACCCCGGCGTTGTGGCTGCAGGTCCAGCCCGAGCCCACCGCAGAGACAAAACTGACCGAGGGTGGCAGGTTGTCGGTGATGACGATGTCGCCACCGGCATTGGGGCCGCTGTTGCTGGCGGTCAGGGTGTAGGTCAAGTTGGCACCACCGACCACCGGGTCGGGATTGGCCACCTTGCTCAAGGCCAGGTTGGCACCGCTGACGACGGTGGTGTTCTGGAGGCCGCTGTTGTTGCCCAGGTTGGTGTCGTTGTCGGCGGTCAGGGCCAGCGAAGAGTTGATGGTGGTCGGCCCGGGGCCCGCTGCGCGCCAGGTGAAGGTGACGTTGCGAACATCCGAACCCGACCCGCCCACCGTGCCCAGGTTGCATTCCACGGCTGTGGCCGACAGTGGCGCGCAATTGGCGCCGGCTGGGCTGCTCGAGACGAAGGCCGCGCCAGCGGGTACCGTCAAGGTCAGGCGAACGTTGTTGGCGGCGTCAGCAGCGTTGTTGTCGACCCGCACCGCATAGCTGTACAAGGCGCCAGCGGCCACCGGGTCGGTGTCGGTGAACGATGCAATTTGAGGGTCGGCCGCCCAAACCAGGGTCGGGATGGTCGCCAGGGCGGCCAGGGCTTGACGCGCGAGTTGTCTGCAGGTCGCCCACCGACCATTGAGTTCATGTTGGCCGGTCAAGCTCGACTCCTGTTCAGCTTCTTTTTGTGCGCCAGCCCCAAGGGCTGCCGCTACTGCCTTCCTAGATCGTAGACAGGCGCCCGCACAGCGGACCCATCCTTTGTGCGAGTCTTTGTCGGCAGTTGTGTGCAACCGTAGTCGCCATCAAGCCCCGTGCGCGGGCTGCGTCGTCATCGCGCTCAACAGCGGTGAGCCGGGCAAGTGAACCGCCCCGAGCCGCATCAAGTGCCCAGGCTGAGCACCCCCAGCAGACCCAGCAGCAGCAGGCCGTAGCGCAGGCCCTTGCCAACGGCGATCCACATCATGCTTTGCCAAAAGGGCAGGCGAAACCACCCCGCGGCCAGCACCAGCGCGTCACCCACCAGCGGCAACACCGACAGCACCAATGCCGGCGGGCCGATGCGGCGCAAACGTTTGACCAGGGGGTGCTGCTCGTCCACACGAATCCGTTGGAACCGCTCGTAACCGTGCCGACTGGCCCAGCCCATGCCAAAGGTCAACAGCGCACCCACCAGGTTGCCCGACAGTGCAACCCAAAACCCCCACCAGGCCAGCGTGGGATAGGCCGTGACCAGGGCGGTGAGCACCACCTCGCTGGAACCCGGCAAGACGGTGGCCGAAGCGAAGGCGGAAATGAACAGCCCCCACAGACCGGCGCCTGGGCTCATCCACGTTTGCAGCCACGCGGCCACCTGCGATATCCATTCCAACATCGGCAGCATTGTGGCAAGTTGCTGCAGCGCTCCAAGGCAGCCGGGGCGCCGGTACGGCCATGGCCGTACTGCGTTGTGAGGCAAACTGCCGTTACAGCGGCACGGCGGTGGTGCCTTTGAGTCGACGCAACATGAAGCTGGTCTTGCAGTCCTGCACCGCAGGGTGGCGCAGCAGGCTGTCCATGACAAAGCGTGAGTAGTGCGCCATGTCGCGCACCAACACCTGCAACAGGTAGTCCATCTCACCGCTCAAGGCTGCGCACTCCACCACTTCGGGCCAGGCCTGCACGGCGGCTGTGAAGTCGTCGATCGGGTTGCGCTGTTCGCTGTGCTTGGACAGGCGCACATTGATGTAAGCCGTCAGCCCCAGGCCCACCCGCTCTGGCGCGACCAAGGCCACGTAGCCCGCAATGACCCCTGACTCCTCGAGCCGCTTGACCCGCCGCAAGGTGGCGCTGGCCGACAGCCCCACATGGGCAGCCAGGTCGTCGTAAGTTGCCCGCCCGTTGGTCTGCAAAGCCCGAAGAATGCGCAGATCAAGGTTATCTAGCGCGCCGACCGTTTCCATTTGCCAGATTCTTGCAGGTTTCATGCGCAAGCGACAAGATCGCCGCCATGGCTTGCAGAGAAGCTGCGTACCCTTCAACCTACAGTCTGCGGTTTGTCCAACTGAACACGAGGCCACGCATGCAATTCACACCTTGGGACAACCCGATGGGCACCGACGGCTTCGAGTTCATCGAATACGCCGCACCCGACCCAGCCGCCATGGGTGCGCTGTTCGAGCGCATGGGGTTCAAGGCGATTGCCAAGCACCGGCATAAAAACGTGTTGCTCTACCGCCAGGGTGAAATCAACTTCATCGTCAATGCAGAGCCCGACAGCTTTGCGCAGCGCTTTGCACGGCTGCATGGCCCCAGCATCTGCGCCATCGCGCTGCGGGTGCAAGACGCTCGGCAGGCCTTCGAGCGTGTCAAATCGCTGGGCGCATGGGCCTATGCGGGCACCACCGGACCTGGCGAGCTCAACATCCCGGCCATCAAGGGCATTGGTGACTCGCTGATTTACCTGGTGGACAAATGGCGCGGCAAGGGCGGCGCCAAAGAAGGTGACATCGGCAACATCGGCTTCTTCGACGTCGACTTCGAAGCGCTGCCCGGCGCCACCATCAACGCGATGGGCCACGGCCTGACTTACATCGACCACCTGACGCACAACGTGCACCGGGGCCGCATGAACGAATGGGCCGACTTCTACGAGCGCCTGTTCAACTTCCGCGAGGTGCGCTACTTCGACATCGAAGGCCAGGTCACGGGCGTCAAGAGCAAGGCCATGACCAGCCCGTGCGGCAAGATTCGCATCCCCATCAACGAAGAAGGCAATGAAAAGGCCGGGCAGATCCAGGAGTACCTGGACATGTACCACGGCGAAGGCATCCAGCACATTGCGCTGGGCGCCAACAACCTGTTCGAGACGGTGGACTCGCTGCGCGGCCAGGGTCTGAAGCTGCTGGACACCATCGATACCTATTACGAACTGGTCGACAAACGCATTCCGGGACACGGTGAAAACGTGGCCGAGCTCAAGGCGCGCAAGATCCTGATCGACGGCAAAGCGGGCGAGCTGCTGCTACAAATCTTCTCCGAAAACCAGCTTGGGCCGATCTTTTTTGAGTTCATCCAACGCAAGGGCGACCAGGGTTTTGGCGAAGGCAACTTCAAGGCCTTGTTCGAGAGCATCGAACTCGATCAAATGCGCCGCGGCGTATTGAGCAAGGCCTGAACAGCATGGCCAGCGTCGACTTTCACGACGGTGTGAACCGGGGCGTGGCACCGGTGACCTATGGCGCAGGCGATCGCCCGCCCCGGGGCGACTACGGCAAAGCCCGCGCCGACTACACCTGCGAACAAGATTACAACCAGTACAGCGCGGCCGACCACGAGACCTATCGGCGCCTGTACCAGCGCCAGCTGCAGCAGCTGCCCGGCTTGGCCTGCAACGAGTTCATCAGCGCAGTGCAGCAACTGGGCGAGCCTGCTCACATTCCTCACTTCGACGCCGTTTCCGAGCGGCTGATGAAAGCCACGGGCTGGCAGGTCGTGAGCGTGCCGGGCCTCATTCCTGAGGAAGCCTTTTTCGCGCTGCTGGCGGCACGCAAGTTTCCGGTAACCGACTGGATTCGCAAGCCCGAAGAATTTGACTACGTGGTTGAGCCCGACGTCTTTCACGACTTGTTCGGCCACGTGCCCTTGTTGTTCAACCCTGTCTTTGCCGACTACATGCAGGCCTATGGTGCCGGCGGCATGAAAGCCAGCCGGCTGGACGCGGCAGAGTTGCTGGCCCGCTTGTACTGGTACACGGTGGAGTTTGGTCTGATCCAGACGGCGCAGGGCCTGCGCGCTTATGGCGCCGGCATCCTGAGCTCGGCCGGTGAGCTGCGCCACTGCGTGACCGCCGCCCGCCCTGAGCGGGTGGCTTTTGATCTGCAGCGCCTGATGCGCAGCCGATACAAGATCGACACCTTTCAGGCCACCTACTTTGTCATCGACGATTTTGAGCAGCTGTTCAAGGCCACGGCCCCTGACTTCACGCCGGTCTATCGCGAGGTGCGCCAGCGCATTGCAGAGCACGGCGAGATTGAAGCCGGCCAGGTGCTGGCAGGCGAACGCCGTTTCAGCGCAAACCCGGTGATGACGCCGGCGCGCTAACCCAGCGCAGAAGCTCGTTCCAAGGCTCGGGGTGCTCCACCATGTGCACGTGGGCCACGCCAGGTAGATGGCGGTTGTCTGCACCTGCCAGGGTGGCCGTCATCGGCGGAAACACGATGTTGTCGCAGTGGCTGTAAAAACAGGTGAAGTGGCGCGCACGTCCGGCGGGTTCCTGTGCAGCCAAGGCTTCCAGCCAGCGGCTGTGGCGGCGCATTTGCTGCGAATTGCGGGTCAAGGCAAAGCGCGCCAACCACGTGCCGTGATGGGGCGTGCCCAAGGTGATGGCGTGGTGCACCCTGCTGTCACCTTCCATCTGCGCCCACCACGCACGCAACGCCAGCCCGCCCATGCTGTGCGCTACCACCACGGGCAGTTGGCCGGTGGCCTGGGTGAGCTGCGTGATGGCCTGATCTATGGCTGACCGGTACTCATCGATGCCACCAAAGACGGGCTCGAGGTTGACCGCAATCACCGGTACACCGTGCTGCTGCAGCCTGTGCAGCCAGCGGTTCCACAGACCGCGGTTGCAGACGAAACCATGGATCAACAGCACACCGCGTCGCCCCCTGGCTGCGTGCAGGGCGTTGGGATAACGATGGCTGGAAAAAGGCTGGCGCCAACAGAAAACCAGCGGGGCAGAACGCACCTCGCCCCACCAGGCGCGCAGCAGCTGCAGCCCCGTGGCCTTGGGAGCGGGGTCTTCAGCATGCACCCATCGCAAGAGGATGAATTCAAGCGCCAACACACCGGCATAGCCGACGATGAAGAGACTCACGCCCAGAAGCGCCCAGCCCTGGTGTCCTGCACGCCACCAGAGCGCACCCCACAAAACGGCCAGCAGCAGCGCGCCCAGCGTGGTGAACTGCTGAAGTCGGGCCAACATGAAGCGCGTCAGGCCAGGCGCACTTCGCGGCCCGTCAAGGACCGCGCCAAGCCTGTGGCCAGTTTGTTGACCAGGCCGTAGATCGACAACTGGGGGTTGGCACCAATGCTGGTGGGAAAGATCGAGCCGTCGTGGACCGAGAGGTTTTCCAACTGCCAATGGCGGCCGTCCGACTGCACCACGCCCAGCTCGGGCTTGCCGGCCATGCCGCAGCCACCCATGACGTGCGCGCTGACCACCTTGGTTTGATAAGGGACCATCGGCCAACTTGAAATCGCGGCCTTGGCCTGCGCCCAGGTGCTGTAGGGCGTAGCGGCTTGATGGCCAGGCGTGACCCGTCGCGCTCCGGCGGCGAACTGAATTTCGGCCATGCTGAGCAACGCACGCCGCGCGCCGTCCATGATGAACGGGGTCAAGGTGTAGTGCAGTTCCGCAGTTCGGTCAGAACGCAACTTGACCTGCCCACCGCTGGCTTCGTCGTGGAAGCCGTCGCGCAGCAGTGCCAACAGCGCATGCGTGTGCGGGAAGTCTTTCAGGGCCTTGGCCTGCATCTCGCCGAAGCCCGGCAATGTAGTGGACGCCAGCACCGGGTGCATGGGCGGTGCTTCGAGTTTGTAGCCGATGGGTCCGTCAATGGGTGCCACTTCCAGGAAGTGGTCGGTGTACATGGTTTGCGGCGCTCCATCCCACCCTGCCACCGTTTTTTCAAAAACAGCGGCCGACAACACAACCGGATGCAAGAAGGTGCGTCGTCCCAGCCGACCGTGGGGGTCAGGCGCACCTGAGCGCAACAGCAACCCGGGTGAGTTGATGGCGCCACCGGCCACCACAAAATGTCGGGCCGTGATCCGGGTACTCGAGCCCGCCACCGTGGCGCCGTTGACGGCAACGGGGATGCAGACCACAGCCTGCACTTTGCCCTGCGCAAGTTCGAGCCGATCCGCCCTCATCTGCACCAACAGGACAGCGCCCTTGTCGAGCGCGGCAGGAATGGTGGTGACCAACATCGACTGCTTGGCATTGGTGGGGCAACCCATGCCACAGGATCCCAGGTTCCAACAACCCTTGACGTTGCGTGCGATGGCAGCCGCGGGGATGCCCAATCTGGCGGCGCCGATCTTCAGCAACTCGTTGTTGACGTTGGGCGGCACCAACCACGGCCCGATGTTCAGGCGCTGCTCGGCCTGTTGAAACCACGGGGACATGGTTTCGTCGTCCATGCCGGGCAGAAGAAAGCGCTCTTGCCAAACCTTCAGCGTCGCACTTGGCGTACGAAACGAGCTGGTCCAGTTGACGGTGGTGGAGCCTCCAACACACTTGCCTTGCAAGATGTTGATGGCCTTGTCTGCCGTCTGGCGGTTGGCGCTGTCCTGGTAAAGCGTTGGATAGGCTTCGGCTTCGAGCTGACGAAAGTCGGAACTGCTGCGCAGCGGCCCTTCTTCGACCAGCACCACGCTCAGCCCGGCAGCTGTCAGCAGCTCGGCGGTGATGCCGGCGCCAGCGCCAGTGCCGATGATGGCAACGTCGCAACTCAGGGTTGGCGGGACTGCAGCGTGCGGGCCACCGTGAACTTTCCAACCGCGCTTCAAGCCAGCGCTGATGGGATCGGGAAACTGGGTCATGGTTCTGCCTGCGGTTTAGACGGGTCTGGCGCCGGGGTAGCCAATCGATGGCCAGGACGTGGGATCTGCGAAGTAGGAGCCGTTGGTGATGTCGCGCAGCGCGTGATAGGCCTGCTGGCGAACAGCCAAGGACGAGCGTTGCATGGAGGTGAGGGCTGCGGACACTTCGTCGGGTGTGGCCGTGGACCAGTCGCTCGTCAGACCGACCAAACCCAGCCGGCCAGGCGCACTGCCGATGATGGTGATCAGTTCGTCGATTTCGGCCTGCATGTGCGGAGGCAGGCCCGCGATGGTGGCCTCAACACGGGTGAGGTGTGCAGCAATGGCTGCAGTGCGGGCAATGGCGTCTGGCGGCAGCAGCGGCCCCAGCACAGACTGCGCCACCGCAGCGAACAAAGCCTGCCCAGAGGGTGTCAGCCGGGCTTCACGCCTTCCCGGCCGGAGCAACGCGATCGTGGTGCCGGCGACGGCCAGCAGCGCGCCGGTCACAACACCCACAGTGAGCAGAGTTCTTCTTCGCATGGCCTGCAGTGTTGCATCATTGATGTTCACTGGCTTAGAGGCAGGCGACTAACGGCTGCCGGTGGGGACCCGATTGAAGTCGACTGGCGGAAAAATCATCATCAGCCTGCAACAGGTGGCCCACGAACGAACGTTGCGCGCATCGGAAGCCGGGCTTGGCGAAGCGGTGATTCGCGTCAAGGCCTTTCAGCATGATCGCTTTGCGCGGACCTATGCGGACCTGATAACCGACGCGCGGTACCGAGATGTCACGAACTTCTTCATGGACGACATCTACGGCCCGGGAGATTTTTCGCAGCGTGACGCTCAGTTCGCGCGCATCGTTCCGGCGCTGGTCCGCTTGTTCCCGAGCGAAATCGTGCAGACCATTGCTCAGCTGGCTGAGCTGCACGCCTTGTCTGAACAGTTTGACACGGCCATGGGCAGGCGCCTGGGATTGCTGACCCTGGATGGCCAGAAGTATGGAGAAGTGTGGCGGGCGATTGGCGAGCCGATGCTCCGCGAAAAACAGATCGATTTGATCGTCTCCATCGGTAGTGCACTGGATCGCTATACGCGAAAAGCCATGCTTCGCCACAGCTTGCGTGTCATGAGACGGCCTGCCCACGCTGCAGGGTTGGGGTCGCTGCAGACTTTTCTGGAGCGGGGTTTTGATACCTTTCGCGCCATGGGCGGCGCCAATGACTTTTTGGCACTCATTTCCCAGCGCGAGCGAGCCCTGGCTGCAATTTTGTTTCAACCGGGTGGCGCAGTTGTCGAGACGCCGGCCTGATCAGATCGCGAGATGCGGAAGCTGGGGCTGCGGTCCGAAGTGAGAATTGGCAGCCGCAAGAAACATCGGACAAACGAGAAATAAACGCAGGTCGATCAGCGGCCGAATCAACAAACGGCACTCGGAAATGGAAAAAGGGTCCGGCTCAATTGAACCGGACCCTTCTCTTTTAAATGGCCTGACAATGTCCTACTTTCACACGGGAACCCGCACTATCATCGGCGCAAAGGCGTTTCACTGTCCTGTTCGGGATGGGAAGGAGTGGGACCACCTTGCTATGGTCATCAGGCTTGACGGGTTGCCGCGTCGCCCAATGGGCGCCGCAGCGAATTCATAGAGTCTAAATCAGATTTTTGATTGCGTTAACTTGGCATAACTACGACTCAAATCGCTGCGCCAATTGGCGACAGATCATCAAAGTTATAGGGTCAAGCCTCACGAGCAATTAGTACTGGTCAGCTTAACGCATTACTGCGCTTCCACACCCAGCCTATCAACGTCCTGGTCTCGAACGACTCTTCAGGGGGCTCAAGGCCCCGGCAAGACTCATCTTG
>JANMHH010000501.1:0-1628 GCA_031375065.1 Rubrivivax sp.
CACGCCGGGGTGCAGATCGGCCATGTAGGCGGCCACCGCGTCGCGCAACTCAGGCAGGCCCAGGTTGTGCGCGTAGAAGGTCTCGCCACGCAGCAAGGCGTCTGCGGCCGCCTGGCGAATGGGCTCGGGCGTGACCTCGTCGCTCTCACCAAACCAGAAGGCCAGCACATCGGTCCTCCCCAGGCCGGCGTTGGCCACTTCCCGTATCTTTGAACCGGGCAGGTCTCGAATCACGTCGCGCATGCGTTGGCTCTCAAAGTTGGGCTGAAGGGCCTGGTTCCAAAAAATCCGGTTGGTGCACAGCGCTTCAGTCCGCACGCGCCATGCGGCAGCTGTGTGCCTGGGCCACCGAGCCGGCGTCCAGCCGGCGCACCGTGCGAAAGCCAAAGCCCGATCCTTCGACGTCGTGCGCAACACCAGGCGAGCCGACGCGTTCCATCTGGCTGACCACCAGCGCTTGCTGCAGCTGGTGGTCGGCAGCGCGCATCTGGGCCGGGTGCCAGGCGCCCATGGACGTGCTCTCCGAGCCCAGCCCCTCCAAGGCACGCGCCACGGCCGCCAGTTCCAGACTGCCGGCCTTCTCGATGGCGGCGGCCAGCATCTCCACCAGCAGCTGGATCCGCACATGCACGTAGTCGTCCTGCGGCTGGGTGAAGCGCTGGCGAAAGGCGGCGTAAAACGCGTCCGATGCCGCGCCGCCCTGGTTGGGGTGCCACTCGGCCACCGCCAGCACACGGCCCACACCGGCTTCACCGATGGCGGCTGGCGCGCCCAGCGCATTGCCGTAAAAGGTGTAGAGCTTGGCCTCGCTGCCGACGTCGCGCAGGGCCTTGACCAGCAAGGTCAGGTCGTTGCCCCAGTTGCCGGTCAACACCGCCTGCGCACCGCTGGCCTTGATCTTGGCCGCATAGGGCAAAAAGTCGCGCACCTTGCCCAGCGGGTGCAGTTCACTGCCCACCACTTGAACGTCAGGCCGCTTGGCTTCGATCAGCACGCGGGCCTGCTTGACCACGTGCTGACCGAAGCTGTAGTCCTGGCCGATCAAAAACACCCGTTGCACGCTGCGGTCGGCTTGCAGCACGTCGGTCAGGGCCGCCAGGCGCATGTCGGCATGGGCGTCAAAACGAAAATGCCAGAAGCTGCAGCGCTCGTTGGTCAGCGCCGGGTCGACCGCCGAATAGTTGAGGAACAGCGCCCGGCGCGTGGGTTCACGTTCGTTGTGCTTGTCCAGCGCGTCGACGATGGCCGCCGCGGTGGCCGAGCTGTTGCCCTGCAGGATGAAGTTGATGCGCTGGTCCAGCGCGCCACGCAAGGTCGACAGCGCCTCTTCGGTGCTGCCCTTGCTGTCAAAGCGCTGCAGGCTCAAGGGCCGCGCCACCCCGCCCACCTTGACGCCGCCGCGCCGGTTGACCCGCTCGGTGGCCATCAGCAGGTTGCGAAACACCGCTTCACCGGCGTTGGCAAACGGGCCCGAGAGCCCTTCAATCAGGGCCATCCGAATGGGCTCGGCTGCGGTTTGTGCGCCTGAAAACGGGGTGGCGAAAGCGAGCGGCAGCGCCAGCAGGGCGCGTCGATTTTGATTCACGTCAACAGGTGGAGTCTTGAAAAAACGCAGGCCGAGGGCATCT
>JANMHH010000502.1:0-1627 GCA_031375065.1 Rubrivivax sp.
CACGCCGGGGTGCAGATCGGCCATGTAGGCGGCCACCGCGTCGCGCAACTCAGGCAGGCCCAGGTTGTGCGCGTAGAAGGTCTCGCCACGCAGCAAGGCGTCTGCGGCCGCCTGGCGAATGGGCTCGGGCGTGACCTCGTCACTCTCACCAAACCAGAAGGCCAGCACCTCGGTCCGTCCCAGGCCGGCATTGGCCACTTCCCGTATCTTTGAACCGGGCAGGTTTCGAATCACGTCGCGCATGCGTTGGCTCTCAAAGTTGGGCTGAAGGGCCTGGGTCCAAAAATCCGGTTGGTGTGCAGCGCTTCAGTCCGCACGCGCCATGCGGCAGCTGTGTGCCTGGGCCACCGCGCTGGCGTCCAGCCGGCGCACCGTGCGAAAGCCAAAGCCCGAACCTTCGACGTCGTGCGCAACACCAGGCGAGCCGACGCGTTCCATCTGGCTGACCACCAGCGCTTGCTGCAGCTGGTGGTCGGCCGCGCGCATTTGGGCCGGGTGCCAGGCGCCCATCGACGTGGACTCCGAGCCCAGGCCTTCCAAGGCACGCGCCACGGCGGCCGCCTCCACGCTGCCGGCCTTCTCAACGGCGGCGGCCAGCATCTCCACGAGCAGCTGGATGCGCACATGCACATAGTCGTCTTGCGGCTGCGTGAAGCGCTGGCGAAAGGCGGCGTAGAACGCGTCGGACGCCACACCGCCCAGGTTGGGGTGCCACTCGGCCACCGCCAGCACACGGCCCACGCCGGCCTCCCCAATGGCCGCCGGCGCGCCCAGCGCGTTGCCATAAAAGGTGTAGAGCTTGGCCTCGCTGCCGACGTCGCGCAGGGCCTTGACCAGCAAGGTCAGGTCGTTGCCCCAGTTACCGGTCAACACCGCCTGCGCACCGCTGGCCTTGATCTTGGCCGCATAGGGCAAAAAGTCGCGCACCTTGCCCAGCGGGTGCAGTTCACTGCCCACCACCTGAACGTCAGGTCGCTTGACCTCGATCAGCAGGCGGGCCTGCTTGACCACGTGCTGACCGAAGCTGTAGTCCTGGCCGATCAAAAACACACGTTGCACGCTGCGGTCGGCTTGCAGCACGTCGGTCAGGGCTGCCAGGCGCATGTCGGCATGGGCATCAAAGCGAAAATGCCAGAAGCTGCAGCGCTCGTTGGTCAGCGCCGGGTCCACCGCCGAGTAGTTGAGGAACAGCGCCCGGCGCGTGGGTTCACGTTCGTTGTGCTTGTCCAGCGCGTCGACGATGGCCGCCGCGGTGGCCGAGCTGTTGCCTTGCAAGATAAAGCCAATGCGTTGATCCAGCGCCCCGCGCAAGGTGGAAAGCGCTTCTTCGGTGCTGCCCTTGCTGTCAAAGCGCTGCAGGCTCAAAGGCCGCATCACGCCACCCAGCTTGACGCCGCCGCGCCGGTTGACCCGCTCGGTGGCCATCAACAGGTTACGAAACACGGCTTCGCCGGCGTTGGCAAATGGGCCTGAGAGCCCTTCAATGAGGGCCATCCGAATGGGCTCGGCTGCGGTTTGTGCGCCTGAAAACGGGGTGGCGAAAGCGAGCGGCAGCGCCAGCAGGGCGCGTCGATTTTGATTCACGTCAACAGGTGGAGTCTTGAAAAAACGCAGGCCGAGGGCATCT
>JANMHH010000508.1:0-13005 GCA_031375065.1 Rubrivivax sp.
GCTCATCACGGCCGGGAAGGCGTACATCGCCGCTGCGTTCTCGACGCCGCCGTTGACATACGGGTCGGCACGGCCATTCAGTTCCCACTGGTCATGGTGGTAAGCCGTGAACTTGCCGTCGCGGCTGGCGCCGATGCGCACCCGGTGCCGGGTCTCGTGCCGGTGGCCAGAGATGGTGAAGCCCTGGTCGCGCGTGGCCACCAGCTTCACCGGCCGCCCCAATTGACGTGACGCCACCGCCACCAGTGCGGTGCGCTGGGTGAGGGCGCCCTTGGAGCCGAAGGCGCCGCCAACAAAGTCGTTGACGACACGCACCTTCTCCGGCGCGATGCCCAGTTGCCCGGCCAGGCCCGCGCGCAGCCCGTAGACGAACTGGCTGGGCTCGTAGACCGTCAATTCGTCGCCGACCCAGGCCGCGGTGGTGGCGAACAGCTCCATCGGGTTGTGGTGCTGTGTGGGCGTGGCGTACTGCGCGTCGTGCACCACGGCCGAGTTGCGCAAGGCCGCGTCGGCGTTGCCGAGCACGGGGTCCTTGCGCTCGGGCAGCACGTCGGCAGTGCGCTGCTCGACCACGCCTTTGGAGCCGAAGGTCGCAGAGGGCGCCTGGCGCTGATAGCGCACACCCAAGCGGTGGGCGGCTTCGCGTGCGGCCTCGAAGCTTTCGGCCACCACCATGGCAACGATCTGGCCGTCGTGTGCCACCTCGGGCCCGGCCAGGGGCGGCACTGCGGTGATGCCGGCACCACCGGCGAAGAAGTGCTTCACCGGCATCAAGCGCGGGCGGTTCAGGTGGGTCAGGATGAGCAGCACCCCCGGCACGGCGCGCGCCGCGATGTCGTCGAAACCGACGATGCGCCCGCGCGCGATGGTGCTGGTCACCAGGTAGGCGTGGGCGGGGTTGCTGATGGGCATGTCGGACGCGAACCGCGCCGCGCCCGTGACCTTGGCGCGTGCATCGATGCGCGCCACGGGTAGGCCCATGTTCGCGCCAGCTTCGGGCACCGGGTTGCTCATGGGTGCACCCTTGACGCTTCGCGTTTTCCCGCCAAGCGGGAATTCGCACTCGGGAAACCCTCGTTGCTCATGCTGATATCTCCATGGTCTTGGCCTGCATCAGCGCCCGCACCAGCGTCTGCTGGCCGAGCGGGATGCGAAATGCGTTGTGTTGACGCGGCTTGGCGCCTGCAAACGCCACGCGCGCAGCGGCTGCGGCGTAGGATTCGGTCAGGGGCTTGCCGGTGAGCAGCGC
Organism: Rubrivivax sp.; assembly: GCA_031375065.1. GTDB lineage: Bacteria > Pseudomonadota > Gammaproteobacteria > Burkholderiales > Burkholderiaceae_C > Rubrivivax. Next base: position 1,250 of record JANMHH010000508.1, read on the forward strand.
TTCGGCCTCGCGCGCCCGCCAAGGCACCGACACCGGGCCACCCAGGCCGATGCGCACCTGGCGCACGGTTTCGCCGTCAAGGTCCAGCGCCACCGCGGCGCTGGCCAGCGCGAATTCATAAGACTCGCGGTCGCGCACCTTCAGGTACAGCGAACGCCGCGTGTAGGGGCCGGGCGGGATCAGGAAACCCGTGATCAGGTCACCTGCCGCCAGCGAGGTCTCGATGTGGGGCGTGTTGCCGGGCGGACGGTGCAGTTGCGCAAAAGGCATCGTTCGGGCGCCACGGCCGCCCAGCACCTGCACCGTGGCGTCAAGTGCAATCAGCGCGGTCGCCCAGTCACCCGGATAGCTGGCAATGCACTGGTCTGACGTGCCCAGCACCGCCTGCCAGCGGTTCTCGCCTTCCATCGCCGAGCAGCCCGAGCCGGGCGTGCGCTTGTTGCACGGCCAGCTGGTGTCGCGAAAGTAGGCGCAGCGGGTGCGCTGCAACACGTTGCCGCCGACCCGCGCCATGTTGCGCAGCTGCTGCGACGCCGCCAGTTGCAGCGACTCGGCCAACACCGGGTAGTCGCGGCGCACACCGGGGTGGTCGGCGACCTGGCGCATCGTCGCCAGCGCGCCGATGTAGACGCCCTGCGGACCCAGTTCGATGGCGCGCAACCGCGGGTCGGCGATGCGCGTGATGTCGATCAACTGCGCCGGGCGCATCACGTCGAGCTTCATCAGGTCGACCAGCGTGGTGCCGCCGGCCAGGTATTGCGCCGGGCCACCGTCTGCAGCCTGGGCCGCATGGGCGCCGGCGCCGGCGGCGGCCTGCACCGCTGCAGCGGCGTCGGTGGCAAAAGTGAATGCGAAGGGGCGCATCAGGCCGTCCTCATCAGCGGTGTCGCCTGGCGAATGGCGGCGACGATGTTGGGGTACGCGGCACATCGACAGAGGTTGCCGCTCATGTATTCGCGAATCTCGTTGTCGCTGGTGGTGCGGCCTTCCTGCACGCAGGCCACCGCACTCATGATCTGGCCCGGCGTGCAGTAGCCGCACTGCAAGGCGTCGTTGTCGACGAAGGCCTGCTGCATGGGGTGCAGCCTGTCGCCGCTTGACAGACCTTCGATGGTGGTGACCACGCGGCCCTGGGCCTGTGCCGCCAGGGTCAGGCACGACAGCACGCGTTCGCCGTCCAGCAGCACGGTGCAGGCGCCGCACTGGCCGTGGTCGCAGCCCTTCTTCGTGCCCATCAGGCCCAGGTGCTCGCGCAGGGCATCGAGCAGGGCCGTGCGTGGATCGAGGTTGAGCGCATGGTCACTGCCGTTCACCCGCAGCGTCATGGGCAGCGCAAACGGCTGGCCGGCGATTGCTGTGCCCGGCATCACCGGCCGGGCCTGCGCTTGAGCGGCAAGCGGCACGCCGGCCCCCAGTGGCGCAGCCGCCGTCGCGGCCGTGCTCAGCATGAAGGTCCTTCGCGACAGCGGGGCTTGCAATGGCGGGTTTGAGTCAGACATGCGTTTTCACTCCTGAAGTTGTGCTGATCGGCGAACGGCCATGTCTACATCCACTGCGCCGACGAAGTCGAGGATGACGCCCGGTAAACGGGAAGAGGCTCTGGCAGTGGGCATCCGCTGACATCCTGGAAGACGCACCGGCCGTTGATGCTGCGAGGCCGGTGCACTTGATGGAGCCTCGACTCTGCTGAGCACAAGCTGCTGCGTCTGTTCGTTAGGCAACAGACTTCACTGTGGCAGGCGGCGACCGTGCATGGAAGGTGTCGAGCCCGACACCGGTCGGCTCAGCGGCAGGGCAGAAGAGTGTGAAGCGTCAAAGGTGAGATCCGCGGCGGAACTGGACCTGCAGGACATCGCGCACTGCAGCACCGCCTGCTTTCTGATGTCAACACCTGTCGCAGGCAGCGACATTCAGGCAGGGGCCGACGCACCGATTCAACAGCCCCGCCTCACGTCGCAGCAATCTCCCGAAAGGCTCCACCATGATCGAGAAGACCGCCAGCGTGCATTGGGAAGGCCCGGGCAAGAAAGGCAAGGGTCAGATCAGCACCGAGTCTGGCGCCCTCGAGCGCTACCCCTATGGCTTTGCCAGCCGTTTCGAAGACGACCGCCGAGGCACGAACCCGGAGGAAATCCTGGCCGCAGCCCATGCGGCCTGCTTCACCATGGCCTTCTCCTTCGCCTGTGACAAGGCCGGTTTTGCCACCGGCCAGGTCGACACGCAGGCCCGCGTGCGCCTGACGAAAGAAGGCCAGGGCTTCGTGATCGACCGAATCGCGCTCACGCTGAATGCTGCTGTGCCAGGCATCGACGAAGCCAGGTTCCAGGAAATAGCCTTGGTGGCCAAGCGCGAATGTCCGCTGTCCAAGGCGCTCGCGTCCGTGGCCGAGATCAGTCTGCAGGCCACGCTCGAAACGGCGGCTGCATGAGCGGCGCCGCGAGGGTCGAGACGCCCGAGGCCGCGCTGGCGGCGGCACAGGGCCACTTCTGGCCGATGCTCCACCTGCTTTTTACGCAATCCCATCAGCTCACGCCGGCAGCCCTGGTGGGCTGTGCGCAGTCCCTCGGGCTGGACATGAACCGCTTCAACGCCGAGATGGGCGATCGCATCTACACGCAAAGGATCCAGGAACATCGCCGTGCGGGCGAACGCAGCGGCTTGCGCGTCACGCCCGCGTTCTTCCTGAACGGCAAGGCCGTGGACGTCTCGTTTGGCTTCGAGAAGCTGGACGAGGCTGTGCAGGCTGCGCTGAAGGTGGCCTGAAGTCCGAGTCCGTTGCAGCGCCGCCCACCGCCCACTGCCCAGCGCTATCGCGTTCGGCTGCATCCATCACCGACCACGAAGGATCCGTCATGCCGCAGAAGGCCTGGAGCGCCAAGCGCGAACGCCAGTACGCACACATCAAGGAAAGCCTGCTCGATCAGGGCAAGCCCCGGCCGCTGGCCGAGGAGATTGCCGCACGGGTTGTCAACAAGGAGCGGGCACAACACGGCGAGTCCGTGGAGGCCAGCCCGTCCTCGATCAACGACATGTCGTCGGGCCGACGCGGGGGTCTGCGTTCGCACAAGGTGCCAGGCGGCCGAACGCTGCTGCAGCTTCGCAACGAGGCGCGCCAGCGCGGGCTGAAGGGGCGCTCCACGATGAACAAGGCGCAGCTCGAGGCGGCGTTGACGTCATGAATGCACAACCCCCGGACGATCCCGATCCCGCTGCCGCGATCCCCGAAACCCCGCCAGTGGCCTTCGCCGAAGCGCGTGCCGTGGCCCCCTTGCTGGTGTCAGGCATCGAAGCGATCGCCCGGTCACGGCTGCTGACCGTGTCTGTGGACGCCTTGCTGGTCGAAGTGGCATCGCGGTTGTCGGGTGCCCAGATCAGCGTCGTGGTGGTGTGCGATGGCTCCGGTACTGCATTGGGCGTCATCACCGAGACCACGCTGGTCCGGCGCCTGGGCCTGCGGCAGGCCGACTTCTTCACCACCCAGGCTCGCGACGTGATGACACCCGAGTTCACGGCCTGCGCACCGGAAGACCTTCTCTCCGACGTGCTGGCCAAGATGCACACGCGTGGCCTCATCCATGTAGTGCTTCTAGACGCTGACAGGCACCCGACCGGTGTGTTGAATGCCCGCGACGGGCTGCGATCGCTGCTGGCGGCCGGCAATCATGAAGAGGCGCTGCTGCGCAACGACGTGATGGGGATCGGCTACCAATGAAGTCGATGGCGCTGGTGCTGCTCAGTGTGCGACGGGGTCCGATCCTGGAGCGTTTCGGCGCCTGGAACCGCCTGCTCGTCTAGCCCATCACAACCGCGCCAGGCCAGACAACCCCAAGGAGCAAGACCATGAGCTACATCGACGGATTTCTGATTCCCGTGAAAGCAGGCAACAAGCAGGCCTATCGCGAGATGGCGGTCAAGTCCGCTGCTTTGCTGAAGGAATTTGGCGCCACGCGCGTCGTGGAGTGCTGGGGCGATGCTTTGCCAGACGGCAAGGTCACCGACTTCAAGCGCGCCGTGAAGGCGGAGGACGAAGAGACCGTCGTCTTCTCCTGGATCGAGTGGCCGTCCAAAGCCGCGCGTGATGTCGGCAACGAGAAGTTCATGAACGACCCGCGCATGAAAGCGACGGGAGACATGCCGTTTGACGGCAAGCGAATGATCTATGGCGGGTTCGAGCCGATGCTCGATGTCTGATCAACGGCCAGTCCTCAACTCAATCTCAACACGATCCACCTGGAGTTCAACATGAATGTTCAAGCCTATCTGACGTTCGGCGGCCGCTGCGAAGAGGCGCTGGAGTTCTACAAGAAGTCCCTTGGCGCCGAAGTCACTGCGCTGATGCGCTGGAAGGAAAGCCCCGACGCGGACATGAAGCCGCCGCCCGGCTTCGAGCACAAGATCATGAACGCCGCATTCCGCATCGGCGACACCGAGTTGATGGCCGACGACGGCATGGCCGAGAAGTCAGCAGAGTTCAAGGGGATGTCGCTGGCCATTGGGGTGGCCGACGACGCTGAAGCCAAGCGCGTCTTCACGGCACTCGGTGAAGGCGGAAAGGTCACCATGCCCTTGATGAAGACCTTCTGGACATCTTCTTTCGGCATGCTGACCGACAAGTTCGGCGTGCCGTGGATGGTGAACGTGGCAGAGCCAAAGCCATGAAGCATTCAATGGCTATCAGCACCACTCCACTCCAATCCGCCATCGATCTGGCGAACCAGAACGGCGTGCGTTTTCCGAATGAAATCGGCGAGTACCGTGAAGCGCGTGATGCATTGCTGGCAGAAGAGATTGAACTGCGGCGTCACATCGAGCGCGTGGCGGAGCAACGACGCGCCCTGCCGCCAGGTGGCACGATACCCAGGAATTGCGAGCTCATTGGCGAGAGCGGCTCTCTCAAGTTTGCAGACTTGTTTGGCGACAAGCAGACACTGGCGGTCTACAGCTACATGTACGGCCCACAACGCGAGCAACCTTGCCCGATGTGCACGTCGCTCATGGGCGCCTGGGACGGCGAATCGCTCGATGTCGAACATCGCATCGCGCTGGTGATGGTGGCGCGCTCGCCCATCGAGCGACTGCTGGCGGTGAAGAAAGAGCGCGGCTGGCACCACCTCAAGCTGTATTCCGATCTTGATGGGGCATTCACTCGCGACTACGTCAGCGCCGACGACGCGGACGTGCCGGGTTTCAATGTCTTCACCCGGCGCGACGGCAGCATTCGCCACTTCTGGAGCGGCGAGATGGGCAGCAGCACCGCCGACCCGGGACAGGACCCACGAGGCGCGCCCGACCTCATGCCGCTGTGGACCATTCTCGACAAAACACCCGAAGGGCGTGGCAGTGATTGGTATCCGAGCTTGAACTACGGCACACCTTGAGCCCCTGAACCCGGCCTGAATCCACCAAACGTCAGGAGTCGAGAGGCATGAATAACGCAAAGGCAAACACCGCAACCGAAGGGCGCGACCTGATCTTGAAGCGCACGTTCAACGCGTCGCCAGAGAAAGTCTTTGCCGCGTGGACTGGTCCAGCGATCTTGAAGCGGTGGTTTGCGCCACTGCCTTGGACGACAACGAGAGCCGATCTTGACGTGCGCGTGGGTGGAGCCAGCCTGATCGTGATGCGCAGCCCCGAGGGCAAGGAGTTTCCAGGCCACGGGGTCTATCTGGAGGTCGTCAAGAACGAGCGCTTGGTGTTTACCGACGCGTTCACCCAGGCGTGGACGTTGTCTGAGAAGCCGTTCATGGTGGTCGAACTAAACTTCGAAGCGCAAGCACACGAGACCAGGTACACCGCGCGCGTTCGCCATTGGTCGGTGGCTGACCGTGAAGCACACGAGAAGATGGGCTTTCACGAAGCTTGGACCACTTGCGCCGAGCAACTTGCGGCGCTTGTCGAATGACGCGCGGCAGCGACTTCCGTCCACAGACCCGGACGGGAGTTGGCTTGATCTGCTTGATCTTGTATGCCGGCGACTGGCGCCCAGGGTGCAGCACCCGTCACTTGAATCCCGTCGACTCGCTGGCGTCGTGCTGACTTCCATTCAAAGCCGGTAACGGCGATGACTTTGAAAGTTCAACGCGTTGTCGCTAACGTCAGCACCTCAGATTCAGCTCTTGCCCAGACGTTCTGCGCCGACATACTTGGTCTTGATCTGCAAATGGACATGAATTGGATGAGGACGTACGGCAGCAAGACGAAGATGTCCGTACAGGTCGGCTTTGTGAGTGAGGGTGGGTCTGGAGCACCAGTGCCAGAGTTGGCTATCGAGGTTGATGATCTGGACGGCGCTCTCGAGAAGTTCAAGAAGGGCGGGTTCGTCATTGAGCATGGCCCAGTAGTCGAGCCTTGGGGCGTGCACCGCTTCTTCGTTCGTGACCCGTTCGGCCGCCGGGTCAACGTACTGTCCCATTGACGCCAGAAGAGATGGTGTCATCCGAAAGGTGTGGCCTTCCTCGGCGGCGGCCAGGGCCTGATGGAGTGGTGGGGGTTGCCGAAGCGCAGTCGAACTGAACTGAACCGAGTGTCCACCGATGGAGAGAACACCATGACCACACTGAAGAACCGACCAAGCACCGCACTCCTCATCATCGATATGCAAGTCGGCGTCCTCGCAGAGGCTGTCAGCCGCGATCCGGTCGTCAGGAACGTAGCAAGCCTGGTCGCGAAGGCCAGGCTGAAACAGGTTCCGGTAATCTGGGTGCGGCACGCCGACGATCAACTCATCGAGGGCAGCGACGGTTGGCAGATCGTTTCGGAACTCCATCCAGGCAACACTGAGCCCTTGATCGAGAAGGTCTACGGCGACGCTTTCGAGGACACCGGTCTCGAGGCACACTTGTCGCGCCTTGAAGTCGGGCGCCTGGTCGTCGTCGGCGCCCAGTCCGATGCGTGCATCCGCTCGACGATCCACGGTGCCTTCGTGAGGGGCTACGACGTGACCCTCGTCAGCGACGCCCATACGACTGAGGACCATTCGGCGTGGGGCGCGCCACCGCCGGACAAGGTCATCGCACACACCAATCTGTACTGGTCTCACCAGACGGCACCCGGTCGCACGGCCGCAACGGTCGAGACCAACGATGTCGACTTCGGCCATGCGCCGTGAGGCTTCACCAGCGCTGGTCCAGGAGACTTTGAATGACTCAACGAACCGCCATCTTCCCCGCGCCCGAAGCCACAGCCGTTGCAGCGCTCATGAGCGGCGGTCCCACCGACCCCATCGCTGCGGTCACGCATCCTGACCCCTACGCCTACTATGCGGCACTGCGTGCCAAGGCGGGCTTGCACTGGTTTGAAGATCGCAAGCTGTGGGCTCTGGTCAGTGCGCCAGGAGTCACCACCGCTTTGCACATGCCAGCCGCCAGGGTCAGGCCGCCGAGTGAGCCGATTCCCCTTTTCCTGCAAGGGTCGCCGGCGGGTGAGCTGTTCGGCAGGCTGGCCCGAATGAGCGACGGTACGCCCCATGACGCGCAGCGGGGGCGCACGATGCTTCTGATGCACAAGCTCACCGGCGAGTTCGTCGCGGGCGGGGCGGTCCAGGTGATCGAAGCCGTGGCAGCGTCGTGGCGGCAGCGCAGGGACGGCCCGTCGTTGAACGAATGGGTTCGCACCTTGCCGGTGATGTCGATCCTTGCAGCGCTGGGCGTTGCGCCTCATGCCCGCGAACCCATGCTCGCATGCATCGATACCTGGGTGGCCGGGCTGTCCCCGCTGGCCACCGATACGAAGCGCGCAGCCGCCATCGATGCGCTGGACGGCCTGCTGCTTTTGCTTGAAGCACACGGCGTCCATGGGCTGGACGATGCGGCCGCGCATGTTGCCGTGTTGATGCAGCCGCATGAGGCCACGGCAGGTCTGATCGGTGCCGGCCTGCTCAGACTGGCCGCGGAAGAAGGGCTTTGCGCTTCCGCCATTGCCGGGACCTTGCGGTGGGACCTGTTCGGTCAAGAGGTTCTGCGACACGACCCGCCCATTCAGAACACGCGAAGAATCATGGCGACTGACACCACGATCGAGGGTCGGCCGTTTCGCGCCGGTGACACCGTCCTGCTGGTCTTGGCATCGGCCGCGCGCGATCTTCCGCCGCACGAAGCGCCGGATGCGTTTCGCCTGGACCGTTTGCAGCGCACGGCGCTGTCACTCGGCGCCGGAGCCCATGCCTGCCCAGGCGGGCCGGCCGCGCTGGCCATTGCCAGCTGCGCCTGGCAACACGTCGCCGCACAGGCGGGACCTGGAGGTCTGGAAGCACTGGCTCGGGGTGTGACCTGGCGTCCCTCCGTCAACGCCCGCATTCCGATGTTCGCTTGAGGAGACCACCCCATGAAGGACCGCCTGTCCCGCACCACCGAAATGCGCCGGGCCTTCCGCCTGCTGCATGAGTCGGGCTGTTTCGTGCTGCCCAATCCCTGGGACGTCGGCAGCGCCCGCTTCCTGCAAGGCCTGGGCTTCAAGGCATTGGCCACGACCAGCTCCGGCCATGCATGGTCGCAAGGTTTCCCGGACGGCGCAGTTCCGCTTGGCGGCGTGCTGGCCCACCTCCGCGAGATCGTCGAGGCCAGTGATCTGCCCGTGAATGCCGACTTTGGCAACGGCTTTGCGCCCGACGCGGCAGGCGTCGAAGCAAACGTCGGGCTTGCCATCGACACCGGCGTGGCCGGGTTGTCGATTGAAGATGCAACCGGCGACATCGCGCAGCCGCTCTTCGATGTCGACACGGCGGTCAACAGGATTCGCGCAGCGCGGGCGGCCATCGACAAGGCCGGTGGCGACACGCTGCTGGTGGGCCGAGCAGAGTGCTTTTTGGTCGGCCGCCCCGATCTTGACGAGACCATCCATCGGTTGAAGCGTTACGCCGACGCCGGCGCCGATTGCTTGTATGCGCCGGGCATCCGCACGCGCGAGCAGATTGCGGCGGTGGTGGCCGCGGTAGCGCCAAAGCCGGTCAACCTGCTGGTGGGCTCGGCCGGCGGACTGGCGATGGAAGAGATCGCCGCGCTGGGCGTCCGGCGCGTCAGCGTCGGCGGTGCGCTGGCCCGCACCGCCTGGGGCGCGTTCGCGAATGCGGCGAAGGTGCTGGCCGAGCAGGGTCGGTTCGACGGGTTTGCGCACGCGCTCTCTGGGCAAGAACTGGATTCGCTTTTCCGGAGCGACTTGAGTGCTCGTGAAGGCCAACACTGATGGCGCTGTGAGCATGAACAAATCGAGCCCGAGCCTGGGTCCGTCATCTGACACCAAGTCTTCGACACCAGAAAACCAAGGAACATCACCATGCTCAAGATCTACGGTTTCTCAAAAGTCAATTCAGGCGCGCGTGGCCACACGCGCGACCTGCGTGTGTTGTGGGCGCTGGAAGAACTGCAACTGCCGTTCGAGTTGGCCGGCATGGATCACCCTGCGCACGACCTCAACACCGTCGCCTATCGGCAGCTCAGCCCGTTTGAGCAGATTCCGGCCATCGACGACGACGGGTTCATGTTGTCTGAATCCGCCGCCATCCTTGTTTACTTGGCGAAGAAGGCGGGCCGCCTGATCCCGGCCGATCTTGAGGGCGAAGCGCAGGTGGTGCGCTGGTGCTTTGCCGCCATGAACTCCGTCGAGCCGCCGCTGCTCAGCTTGATGGTGCTGGACTGGACTGCCGATGCCAGCTGCAGCAAACACCGCGAATTCCTGGTCGGATGGGTGCATCGGGTGCTGGCGAACCTGGAGCGCTGGTTGGCCGACCGCGACTTCATCGCAACGACCGATTTCACGGTCGCTGACCTGCTGATGGCGCACGTGCTTCACTCGGGCATCAAGGACAAGGGCTTGATCGCGCCGTATCCAGGGCTCGCGTCGTATCGGGATCGTTGCCTGGCTCGACCGGCTTGGCAGCGAACCCTCCAGGCGTACTTTGCACGGGTTGAGGCTGGATAGACGACCGCCGGGTTCTTCTTCCAGCAGTGAGAACTCGCGCTGGTTGCCGACGAAGGCCTTGCCGGCGCGCAGGTACCAGGGCACGCCGGCCCAGCGCCAGGAGTCGACATGCAGACGCAAGGCACAGAAGGTTTCGACATCGGCGTCGTTGGCGACCTTCGCTTCGTCGCGGTAGCCCCGGTACTGGCCGCGCAGGATGTCGTCGGCACCCAGGGGCCGCATCGCGGCGAAGACATCGGCCTTGTGGCGGTGCACGGCCTCGACGTCTCGGCCGGCCGGTGGCTCCATGGCCAGCAGCGCGACGATCTGGAACAGGTGGTTCTGCACCACGTCACGCAGGCAGCCCGCGCTCTCAAAGAAGGCACCGCGGCCCTCGACGCCGACCTGCTCGATGCTTTCGCGGGCGCGTGTGCGCAGTTGCTCGCCGCTCCACTTCGACGAGGCTAGGCCGATCACCAGCACGTTCAGCGTGCCCAGCCGCACCCATGCGACGACGCCAGCCCAGGACCCGGGTGCTGGTGCGTGGCCGCTTGCGGCTCGACAAGCACTGGAATCGGATGCGCTAAGGTGCGGCCTTCGGCCTACTGAACGAACCAGACAAGCGTGCCCATGAACATCAGCACCGACTTCCGCAACTTGCCTGCCCTGGTGGCGCAGCATGCCCATGATCGCCCGCAGGCTGCGGCCTTGGCGTGCGGCTCGCAGCGCTTGAGCTACGCGCAACTGGATGCATGGGCCGACCGCGTGGCCGCCGCCTGTCAGCAGCGCGGCTGGGGCCCTGGTGACTGCCTGGCCATCTGCGCCACGAGCTGCGTCGAGTATGTGGCCGTTTTTCTGGGCGCCTTGCGGGCGGGTTTGGTGGTGGCGCCCTTGGCCCCCAGCTCAACCGCGCAGCAGTTGGTGGACATGGCCCGCGACGCCGATGCGCGTTGTGTCTGGCTGGACCGCACCTGTGCAGACATGGCAGTGCCATGGCCAGTGCCGGTGCAGCGTCTGGACGAAGGGCAACTCGATGCCTGGACCGCGGCAGCACCCGTCGAGCCGCAGCCCGTGTCCATTGACCCTGCCTGGCCCTTCAACATCATTTACTCCTCGGGCACCACGGGCACGCCCAAGGGCATCGTGCAGTCGCACGCCATGCGTTGGGCGCATGTTCAGCGGGCAGCGTTGTCCGGCTACAGCGTCGACACGGTGACCATGATCGCCACCCCGCTGTACAGCAACACCACCTTGGTGTGCTTGTTTCCCACTCTGGCCCATGGCGGCTGTGCCATCCTGATGCCCAAGTTTGAGGCCTTGCAGTTTCTGCAACTGGCCCAAGCGCACCGCGCCACCCACACCATGCTGGTGCCCGTGCAATACCGGCGGCTGATGGCCCACCCCGAGTTCGACAGCTTTGACCTGAGCTCCTTCCGGGCCAAGTTCAGCACCAGCGCGCCCTTTCACGCCGATTTGAAAGCCGACATCCTGAAGCGCTGGCCCGGTGGGCTGACCGAGTACTACGGCCTGACCGAAGGCGGTGGCACCTGCATCCTGCAGGCCCACCTGCACCCCACCAAGCTGCACACGGTCGGCCAACCGGCCGAGGGCCATGACATCCGCTTGATCGACGAAGCCGGTGTTGAAGTGGCCCGCGTGCCGGGTGGCGCCAGCAACGACAGCGGCGAGGTGGTGGGCCGTTCGCCCGGCATGATGACGGGCTATCACAAGCAGCCTGCGCTCACCGCCGCCGCCGAGTGGTTTGACGCCGAGGGCCAGCGGTTCATTCGCACCGGTGATGTGGGCCGCTTTGATGAAGACGGCTTTTTGACGCTGCACGACCGGCGCAAGGACATGATCAT
>JANMHH010000516.1:0-2211 GCA_031375065.1 Rubrivivax sp.
GGGCGGCAGGCGCCCTGCGGTCTTCAGCGCGTGCGCCAGCTCGCGCGTGGCCGGCAGCGGCGCCTGGCCGCCATCGTCGTGCAGTTGCCGGCACAGTCGCTCATAGGCCAGCAAGGCTTCGGGCACGCAGCCTGCGGTGGGTGCCAGACGCAACAAGGCCTGCACCAGCGGGTCGCTCAGGTCCTCTGTCGGCAGGCGCAACAAGCGCTGGGCTGCCCACGTGGCCTGGCCCTGCTCAGGGCCCGCAGCAGCCGATGCCGCCTGGGCAAGCCGCCGGTCGTTGGCGCGCTGTGCAGGCGACTCGCTGGCCAGGCCGGCGACATGCTGTGCCAGCCGAAGCAAGGCGGTCTGGCCCGCGCGCGACAGCGCTTGCCGTTCGGTCTGTGCCCAGGCCTCCAGCAGCGCCAGGCCGCGAAAGCTCATCGTGGCCAGCAATGGCTCGGCTTGAAGGGCCACGGCTTGCTGCCAGTCGGCCCGGCCCAGTGCGTCCTTGAAGGCCCAGACATCGGTGTCCACGTTCAGGCTGACGCGCTGGCGGTCGGTTTGCAGGCCCTGCTCCAGCCCCCAGGTGGTCAGCAACAAACGCAGACGGTGCAGATTGACGCGCAGGCTGTGCAGCGCTTCGGCCTGGCCGCGTTCAGGCCAGAACAGGGCGGCCAGCGCCTCGCGGCTGAAGCCTTCTCGGCGCGAGGCCAGGTACACCGCCAAGCAGGCGGGCAGGCTGTCGGGCAGGACGTGCTGGCGCACCCCATCCAGCCAAACCGAGGCCGCGCCAAACAACTGCAATCGAACCTTGGCGCTGCTGGAGACCATGAACCACCTCAGAGCATGCGGCCGACTCTACACGCCACCCACCGCTGAAGTGGTCAGCGGCTGCCGGCCCCCCAGCGCAGGCACTTCAGCCTGCAGCCGGATTCGGCTTGGGCCTGCCGCCGCTGCGCCGGTCCCCCATCAACACCATCGCCAGAACCACCAGCAACGCCGTGCCCAGCAGCGGCCACAGGCCCGCTCTGGAAGCCCACCAGGCAAACGGCGTCAAACCCGCCCGGCCTTGCACCACGCCGGGCAACACACCCTGGGTGTGCGGCGCCAGTTGCGCGGTCACCCGTCCCGTGTGGTCGACGATGGCGGTGGCGCCGGTGTTGGTGGCGCGCAGCATCGGCCGCTGCAGCTCCAGCGTGCGCAGGCGCGAGATATTCAGGTGCTGCGGGATGGCGATGGTGTCGCCAAACCAACCGATGTTGCTGATGTTGGCCAGCACCGTGGGCGCCAAGGCTGGGTCGACAAAGCGCCGCGCCAGCTCTTCGCCAAACAGGTCTTCATAACAAATGTTGGGGCCCACCCGCTGCCCCGCAACGGAGAACGAAGGCGGGTTGAGCACGCCACGCGCAAAGTCGCCCAGCGGGATGTTCATCAACTCGGTGAACCAGCGAAAGCCGGTCGGGATGAATTCTCCGAAAGGCACCAGATGCCATTTGTCGTAGCGGTAGGCCAGCCCCGCCGACAAACCGGCCACCGAGTTGGTGTAGCCGCGCTCAAAGTCGCCCAGCGGCACGCCCACCAAGGCGGCCCGTGCGCCGTCAGCACCGGGCGCGGCAAAGTGCTCCCGCAACGCCTCCCAGTAGCCGGGTGCAAAGTCCTTCAGCTGAAAGGGCAGCAGCGGGATCGCGGTTTCGGGCACCAGCACCAGGTCGGCGCGTGCCGTGAGCATTTCTCGCGCCACCCAGGCCAGTGATTCGGGCATGCGCTCGGCAGCGAACTTTTCGTCTTGCTTGACGTTGGTTTGCAGCAGCACCACGCGCAGTTCGCCGGCGGGCTGCGTGAAGGTGATCGGATCGACGGTCGGCACCGCCACGATGGCGGCCGCAACCGCCAGCATGCGCCAGCGGCGGCCGCGCGAGCGCAGCAGCCGCAGTACGGCCACCGCCAGCACCGCCATGAAGGCGCCCATGCCGTAGACACCCAACCAGGGCGCCAGCGCGGCCACCGGTGAGTCGACCAGCGCGTAACCCGAGGCCGCCCAGGGGAAGCCGGTGAAGATGAGCCCGCGCGCCAGCTCGGCCAGCAGCCAAAGCGCGGCCCATAAAACCGCATCGCCCGCCGTGCCGCGCCGCCAGCGCGCGTACAGGCCCGCTGCCAGGGCCAGGTAAAGCGACAGCGCCGCCGACAGGGCCAACACGGCCCCGGCGGCCAAGGGCGCGGGCAGGCCGC
>JANMHH010000533.1:0-4325 GCA_031375065.1 Rubrivivax sp.
GGTGGTTGGCGGTGTCTTCGGTGTTGGCAAAGCCTTCCCAACGGAAACTGCGGTTGCTCAGCGCCACGGCGGCTGAGCCCAGAACCACCCCCAAAGTGCTGACGATGCCGACGGTCAGCACCTTGCTCTTGTCGCTGAACAGGATCAACCAGTCCACCGTGTAGGCCATCGGTGCGACAAAGGTCAGCGACTCCATGCGCTGGGTGTTGGTGGCCAGGAAAACCTCTTCGAGGGTCACGGGGTGCTCGGCCAGATGCCCCAGGCGGCCCGAGACCCACCACACCGCCACGATGACGGCACCCAAGCCCAGACCGGCCAACAAGGCGTCGCCTTGACGTCCTTCGGGTTTGGCCAGCGCAAAAACGATCAATGCGCCGCCAATCAGCAGGCCCAGCCCCAGTGCCACCGGGCCCTTGGCCCAGCCACTGGCCCAGGCCACCAAGGACGGCAGGTCCTGGCCGGTGGGCAAGTTCAACGCCACCGTGTCCACGGTGGCCACACGCGCCACCGCGGTGATGCCACGCAGCGTGGCATAAGCAGCCACCGCCAGCACCACGAAAACGATGAAGCTTTTCAGGCTGCCGCCGCCAATGCGCACCAGGGTCTTGCTGCCGCAGCCCGATGCCAGCACCATGCCAAAGCCAAACAGCAGGCCGCCCAGCAGGTTGCTCAGCCAGATGAGTTTGGGGCCGGCATAAACGCTCTGCCCAGCTTGCACCCAGCCCAGCGCCACCATGCTGTTGAAGCCGATCATGGCCACGCCCATGGCCATCAGCCACATGCGCATGCGCGCCCAGTCGCCCATGTTGACGATGTCGGACACCGCGCCCATGGTGCAAAAGTGGGTGCGCTGGGCAATCGCGCCAAAGACCACCGACAACGCAAACGCCGCCCACAGCACCTGGGCCACCAGCCCGGGAAGATCAGATTCCTGCATGCCTGGATTGTGCCGCCAGCGCGCCAGGCGTTTCAGCCGTTGACCGTGCCGCCGCCGGCAGCACCGCCTACTTGATGGACGCCAGTCGGTCCTTGCCGGCTTGCGCCGCTTCCGACTGGGGGTAAGCTTTCATCAGCTCATCGATGGTCTTGCGCGCGCCTTTCGGGTCTTTCATCTCGGCCTGGCTGTTGGCCACGGCCAGCAAGGCTTCAGGCGCGCGGGGGTGTTCTGGTGAGTTGTTGACGAAGGCGCGAAAGACCGTGATGGCCTCTTTGTAGTCGCGCCGCCCGTATTGCGAATTGCCCAACCAGAAACGTGCTGCGTCTTGGTAGCCACTGCCCGGGTAGCGGCGCTGGAAGTTGGAAAACAGCGCCACGGATTTGTCGAAGTCACCACCGCGGATGGCGGCGAAGGCGTCCTCGAAAGCACGTTTTTCTTCGGGTTCAGCCAGGAAGTCGCGACCGTCCAGTGCCACCTTGACGGGCTCGATCTTGCGCAAGCGGTCGTCCAGCCCTTGCGCCACATCGCGTTGGCGGCGTTGCACGTCGGCAATCTCGCGCAGCGTCTGCTCGTCATTGCCACGCAGTTTGGCCAGTTCGCCGCGAATGCTCTCCAACTGGTTGTTCAGGTCAACCAGGCTGCGCCGCATGGCCACCAGTTGTTCGGTCAGCTGCGCGTTCTGCGCGCTGGCGGCCGACAACTCCGAAGCCCGCGACTTGGCCTGGTCTTCCATGACCACCACACGGCCGCGCAGTTCGACGATGGCTTTGCGTGCCTCTTCATCGTTCAGGAAAGCCAGGGCCGGGCCGCTGGCCAGCAAAGGCAGGCAGGCTGCCCACAGGGGCCAGAACCCAACTCGAACCCTCATCTCAGCGGTCCTTCAGTTCAGCGCGGCGGTTGCGGGACCAGGCGGTTTCATCGCCGCCTGCGGCAGCCGGCCGCTCTTCGCCGAAGCTCACGGCCTCCATCTGGCCTTCAGGAACACCCAGCAAGGCCAAGGACTTGACCACCGCTTCAGCCCGCTTTTGGCCCAGCGCCAGGTTGTATTCACGGCCACCGCGCTCGTCGGTGTGACCTTCGATGACCATGCGCTTGCCGCTGGTGCGCGCCAGCACCTTGGCGTGGCCGTCGAGCAGGCTCTGGAACTCGTCCTTGATGACGAAGCTGTCGAAGTCAAAGTAGACCACGCGCTGGGCCGGTGCGGACATGGCCGCTGCACCCGCCACGGCGCCTGCCGTGCCAGAACGCGGTGTGGCCAGGTTGACGGTGGAAACGCCCGACTGCGAAGTGCCGCTGCTGACGGCGCCCGTGCCGGCCGCTGCACCGGTACCGGCTGCAGCAAGCGGCGAGCGGGTCTCCACCGAGGCCAGCGCCGCGTTGGAGACTTTGCTGGGCGACTCGCAGCCCGCCAACAGCACGACGGCTGCTGCAAGGGCCCAAGTGCAAGAGGTGAGGTGCTTCATGGTTGTCTCCAAAGCGGTGAGGTGGAAAAACTGGCCGGCATCGATCGGGCAATGCCATCCATCGAAGGATCGGTCCGTGCTTCGGTCGGTCGGTCAGCGTCCAAACGGGCCCCAGGCCGGTTCACGCATGTCGGCGCCGCTGCTGAGCAGGCGCGTTTTGATCTTGCCATCAAGCGTGGTGGTCATCAACACATCGTTGCCTTGGCTGCGTGTGGCATAGACGATGAGCCGACCGTTGGGTGCAAAGCTGGGGCTTTCATCGTCGCGGGTGTCGGTCAAGGCCGTGGCCTGGCCGGCACCCACCTCTTGCAACATCAAGCGAAAGGCACCGCTTTGACGCGCGATGAAGGCCAGCTGCTTGCCATCGGGGCTGATGCAGGGGCTGATGTTGTAGTCGCCCGTGAAGGTGATGCGCTCCACCGAGCCGCCCTCGGCGGCCACGCGGTAAATCTGCGGGCCACCCCCTCGGTCGCTGACGAAGTAAACGTGGCGGCCGTCCGGGCTGTAGACGGCCTCGGTGTCGATCGCATTGCTGGTGGTCAGCCGCCGCGGCGTACCACCCGCGGCGGGCACCTTGTAGAGCTGCGCCGGGCCGGCCAACGACAGCGTGAGGACCAGGCTTTGCCCATCGGGTGACCAGGCTGGCGCGCTGTTGCTGCCTTTGAAATTGGCCACCATGCGGCGCTCGCCGGTGGTCAG
Organism: Rubrivivax sp.; assembly: GCA_031375065.1. Lineage (GTDB taxonomy): Bacteria > Pseudomonadota > Gammaproteobacteria > Burkholderiales > Burkholderiaceae_C > Rubrivivax. The sequence goes on from JANMHH010000533.1 coordinate 3,100, forward strand.
GTCCTGCACCCAGACCGCTGCCTTCTGGGTCTCGAACGACACATAGGCCAGACGTTTGCCGTCGGGCGCCCAGGCCGGTGAAATGATCGACTCGGGGCTGGCCAGCGCCACCTGGCCGCCTTCGCCGTCGGGGTCGGTGATGTGCAGCGTGAAGCGCTTGCCGGTGCGCAGCACGTAGGCGATGCGGGTGGCAAAAACACCACGTTCACCGGTCAGCTTTTCATGGATTTCGTCGGCCACGCGGTGGGCCGCCAAGCGCAGGTCGGCCGGCAACACCACTCTGCTCTGGCCCTGCAGCTGTTCGCCTTTGACGGCGTCCCACAGCTTGTAGCGCACGTCAAAACGGCCGTCGGCCAAGCGCGTCACCGAGCCACCCACCAGCGCATCGGCACCGCGACCGCGCCAGGCGGTCAAGTCCACCGTGCTGCGCTCGTCCAGGCCGCGTTCGCCGTCGATGACGCGAAAGAAACCGCTGCGTTCCAAGTCGGCCTTAATGACAGCCGACACCAGCACGCCCGAATTCGATTCATCGCGAAACGGCGCCAGCGCCACCGGAATCTGCGTCGTGCCCACGCCGCTGATGTCCACCCGAACCTGAGCCCAGGCTGGCAACCCGGCTGCAACCACGCCCATTGCGGCGCCAGTCATCAGGCGGCGGCGGGGCAACCGGGGGGCGTCAAAGGCGGGTTCGGGCACGTCGTGGGAGCGCTGTGGTGCGGGTAGCGGCATTGTAGGCAGCCCGGTACGACTCCCTGCGCTGCTGCGGGTTCCCTGCTTTTTTGCGCCGCAGCGTACGACCGATAATGCCGCCGCCACCGCCCTCATCCGGTGCGGGCAGGCCAGCCACCCATGCCAACTCTTCTGCAGCGCTTTGCGCGGCTCTTGCCTTACATCCGAACCAGCCGCGCCGGCTTGGTTGCCGCCACGCTGGGAGCACTGGTCACGGCGCTCACCGAGCCCTTGATACCGGCGCTGATGAACCGCCTGCTCGACCAGGGCTTCACGCGCGGGCAGCTGCCGCTGTGGATGGTGCCGGCGGCGATCATCGGCTTGTTTGCACTGCGCAGCCTGTCGGGCTTCATCGCGCAATACGGCCTGGCCTGGACGGCCAACCGCGCGGTGCTGAACCTGCGCCAAGCCATGTTCGCGCGGCTGCTGGCCAGCGAGAGCGCCCTGTTCACCCGCCAAACCGCCAGCGGCATGACCAACACCCTGGTCTACGAAGC
>JANMHH010000004.1:0-8005 GCA_031375065.1 Rubrivivax sp.
CCGGCCGCGGTGGCGGCCTTTGCCCTGCAGCACGGGGCCGACGAAGCCATGCCTGGCAAGGACAACCCGGTGCGCATGGTCCAGCCCGACGGCGGCCTGACCTGGCCGTTGCTGCAGCGCCGTTGGTTGCTGACCGGCCAGATCTGGGTGGACGGCCGAAGCAGCCGCTTGTTGGTGGGCGCAGGGCGCAGCCCGGCCATGTTGGGCCGACGGCTTTGGAGCCTGCCGCGCGTTGGCCTGGCCGTCGCAGGCCCGCTGGTGATGGCAGCGGCCCTGGTGATGGGCATCCGGGCTTTGTTGACGCCCGCTGCCGTGCAGCCGGCCACGCCCGAGCGGGCAGCCGTGGTTGATGCGGCAGCATCCGCCCCAACATCCACCGCAGCGTCCGCCGCCGCGCCGTCTTTGACGGCGCCTGTGCCAGCCAGCGCAACGGCGCCTACCGCGACACCGCCCGGCGTGCCTGCAGCCCCCGCCAGCGCGCCTGCCGCACGTCCAGAAACAGCCCAACGGCCGACCGACGTCGACCCCAGCTGGGGCCAGGTGAACCTGCCCTCCATCGGCGCCGTGGCGGACGAAAAGCGGCGCGCTGCGCTGGCCGCGCGTCAGGCCGGGCCGGCGCCAGCGCCGACATCTGCGCTTGCACCAACGCTTTCAACAGCGCCAGCGCTTGCAGTGGCGCCCGCCCTGGCGCCTGCTTCGGCACCCGCGCCCTCGTCAGCCGCAGTCCCAGCCACGGCGGCCCCGGCCCAGGCGGGGCCGGGGCCGCCGCGTGCTGGCCAATCGCCCGCGCCTGCGGCCGCCGTGGGGCCTGTCTTTGCCTTGTCCAGCCGCCTGATTCGCACCAAGACCGAGAGCGAGCAGATTGCCGACGCGGTGCGTGGACTGCTGGCCACGGGCGGTGCACCACGTCTGCAGGTCGAGGCCATGCGCAGCGGAGACGACTGGCGTGTCGTCTGCTGGCCTTTTCACACCCGCGAGCAAGCCGACAAAGCGCGCGCCTTGTTGGCCTCGCGCGGCATGAAACTGCAGGTGGTCGACTTCTGAACGCCGCCCTGGGTGGCTCAGGCAGCCCATCAAGTGGCCAAGAGCATTGGCGCTTCAATCGGCCCTGAAGTGGTCCGCGCGGCGACCCCTGATGGGGGCGTAAAAGCGCTTGATCTCGGCCATGTCGTCGTCAACCCGCCCAGTGGGCGTGAACACCGGGCCCAGCCCGCCGACTTTGCGCTGGTAGTCCAGGTAGGCCAGGATGATGGGCACCCGCGCTTCCAGCGCGATGAAGTAAAAGCCGGTCTTCCAGTGCCGTGTCTTGCCGCGCGTGCCTTCGGGTGGCACCACCAGCTGCAGGGGGCCGTCGGCCTGCACGATGGCCTGCGCCGATGCCGTCACCAGGTTGCTGCTTTTGCTGCGGTCCACCGCAATGCCGCCCAGCCAGCGCATCAGCGCGCCAAAGGGCCAGCCAAACAGGCTGGCCTTGCCCATCCAGTAGATGTTCAAGCGCAAGGAAAAGGCCACCATCAAGGTGTAGGGCAGGTCCCAGTTGCTGGTGTGCGGCGCTGCGATCATCACGCTCTTGACGGCCTGTGGCGGCAGTGCGCCCACCACCGTCCAACCCTTCCAACGCAAGTAAGCCACTGAAAAACGGCGCAGGGCGGTGTTGACCAACGGGGTGTCGAAAATGGTGCGGTGCATCTGCCACATTGTGGTGTCTGCACAGTGGCTACGATGCGCGCTGTAGGACGCACTGCACACCGCACTTCATAGACCACCCAGGAGCAACATCATGTCGTCCGGAAAAATCCTGGTCGCCCAAGGCGGCGGCCCCACGGCGGTCATCAACCAGAGCCTGGTGGGCGTGGTGCTGGAAGCGCGGCGCCACCAGGGCATACAGCGTGTCTACGGCGCGCGCCACGGTGTGCGCGGCATCGTCAACGAGGACTTTGTCGACCTGACCCAAGAGACCAGCCACAACCTGGAACTGGTGGCCGGCACACCCGCCGCTGCGTTGGGCAGCACGCGCGACAAGCCCGACCTGGCCTACTGCCAGGAGATGTTCAAGGTGCTCAAGGCCCACCAGATCGAGCACTTCTTCAACATCGGCGGCAACGACTCATCGGACACCGTGCGCATCGTGGCCGAAGAAGCCCGCAAGGCCGGCTACCCGCTGCGCTGCCTGCACATCCCCAAGACCATCGACAACGACCTGGTGCACAACGACCACACGCCAGGCTTCCCCAGCGCGGCGCGTTTTGTGGCACAAGCTTTCGCCGGCGCCAACCTGGACAACGCCGCCTTGCCGGGTGTGTACGTGGGTGTGGTGATGGGCCGGCACGCCGGCTTCCTGACCGCGGCTTCGGCGCTGGGCAAGAAGTTTACGGACGACGGACCGCACCTGATCTACCTGCCCGAGCGGGTGTTTGAAATCGACAAATTCCTGGCCGATGTGAAGGCCACGCACGAGCGTTACGGGCGCTGCGTGATCGCCGTCAGCGAAGGCATCCACGATGCCCAGGGCAAGCCGATCCTGGCCCTGCTGGCGAAAGGTTCAAAAAGCGACCTGGAGCAAGACGCCCACGGCAATGTGCAGCTTTCCGGCAGCGGCGCGCTGGCCGACTTGCTGTGCGAAGAGATCAAGGCCAAGCTCAAGATCAAGCGCGTGCGCGGCGACACCTTCGGCTACCTGCAGCGCAGCTTTGTCGGCTGTGTCAGCGACGTCGACCAGCGCGAGGCCCGCGAGGTGGGCGAAAAAGCCGTGCAGTACGCGATGTGGGGCCAGGTCAACGGCTCGGTGGCCATCAAACGCACGGGCTTTTATTCAGTGGACTACGAGCTGCTGCCGCTGGAGGCCGTGGCCGGCAAGACACGCACCATGGAAGACGTTTTCATCAGCGCCAGTGGCACCGATGTGACCGATGCCTTTCGTTTGTACCTGCGGCCTTTGCTGGGCTCGGGCATGGCAGACGCCTTCAGGTTGCGGCCGGCGGCGGTGCCCAAAATATTGCGGCCCTGAAAACAGAACCGCCGACCTGTGGCCAAAGCCCCAGGTCGGCGGTGCAGGGTTGTTCGTAGCGTTGTTCGCAGCGTTGTTCGCTGAATGCTCAAACCCGACGCTTGCTGGCCAGACCTGCGCCAGCCAAGGCCAAACCCACCAGCGCCAGCGAAGCAGGCTCAGGCACCCGTCCAGGGCCGATGCTGCCCGGCAACACTTGCACGTTGACCACGTCAAACCCAGGCGAACCGCCCAGGCTGTCCAGGCCCTCGATTCGAATGGCGGTCACCGGTGCCGCAAAGCCAATGCTCGCCAGGTCGAAAGCGGTGGTGATGCTGTCGTTTGCGATGCCGAGGAAGACAAAAGTAACGTTGTCTGAACTGACGTAGACGTTGGCCCGCTCACCGCTGGCTCCGATCTCCTGGATGAAGATGTCGTTACCGACGCCGTCCAGCACCGTTTCGTCCAGGAAACCCACGGTCACGTAAGAGCCCGTGGGCAAGGACAGAAAGGTCTCCGAGCCGGCCGTGTCGGGCCCGAGCACCACGCTGGTGGGCACTGCCACTGGAAAGCTGCCGCCAATGCCGCCCAAGCCCCCGTAAGGACCTGGGAAGGGACCCGCACCGCTGTCGAAGTAACCCAAGACCACGTCAGCAAAGCCGACGACGGCGTGAGCCGGTGCTGAAACCAGCGCTGCAAATGCAACACAAGCCGTGGCCAGCGAACGAGAAAGAGGTTTGAGCATGACGGCTCCTATGAGTGAATGTGGCGGTTGATGCAACAAACGAGCCACACACCCAACTCCTTGTTTCCGCAAACTTTTTTCAAACTAGGGGCCAGGGCAGTGTCAAGAAAGTCGACGCCGCGCGCCCACCAAACCCACCAGGGCCAGACCGACCAGCGCGACGCTGCCGGGCTCGGGCACGTCCAGGCTCACGGTGATGGGCGTTTGTGTACCGGTGAAGCGGCCATTGCCAGCAAAGGTCAGCCCGGTGATGAAGGCCGTGGTGTTGAACGGGTTCAGGCCGGCGCTGGTCTCGATGCCAGTGACGCGGAAACGGTCCACACCCCCGCCGCCGAAGTTGTAGACGTTGGCGCCGTTCCAGCCTTGTGCCAGCAAGAGCCACTGGCTGTCCGGGTCCCAGCCGTAGATGTCGTACAGGCCGTCGCCGATGTTGTCGGGCAGGTCCACACTCAGGAAGTTGGGGTCACCCGCGCCCGTGGCGTAGTCGTAGCCCACCGCCACTTCGGGATCAATGTAGTAAGTCTGGCCAGCCTGCACCGTCATGTTGAACTGATAGCTGCCGTTGGCCAACACCACTGGCAGGTTGACCACCGGGCCACCCGAAGCGGTGGGCGTGAAGTCGGCGTACACGCGCGCAATGGCCTGGATGTTGGAGTTGGCCAGGTTGGTGGACTGGCCGTCTTTGGTCTGGATCAGCGAAATCTCGATCGAGTACTGAGTGGCCGGGTTGAAGGCGTAGCCGGGTGTCGTGAAGTTGCTGGCCAGCACCGTGAAAGACGTGGTGCCGGGCTGCAGATTGCTCGACGCCACCAGGCCGTTGTTGCCAGGCCGAATCAGGCTCTTGTCAAAGATGTTGACGCGGTAGCCGTTGACCACGGCTCCTGCGGGCGGTGTCCACGCAAAAGTCGGGTTGAGACTGGAGCCCGACAAGGTGATGCTGTCGACAAACGGCGCCTGTTGAGCGTTGGTGTTCAGGCTGACCACACGGGTGCTGGTGTCCGTGCCGTTGCTGAAGGCCAGGGTCCAAGGCCCGTACAGCGCCCGGTCGTCGGCCATGTAGCGGCTGAAAAAGTTGGGGATGCTGGGGCCCGGGTCGTAGTTGATGGTGCGCGACACGGCTGCGCCGGTGATCAAGTTGGTGGTCGTGCCCAAGCCAGTGGTGCCAGCAGCACCATTGGGCGTGACGGTAGCCGCCCCGATGCGAAGAAAATCGCCCGAGCCAAAGCCCAGAGAGTTCACCGCTCGCCGCTCCAGGTTCATGAACGCATTGCTGATCGAAACGGGCGCTGCAAACACAGTCGGGGCTGACAAGGCCCCGAGCAGCAGGAGACTCAATAGTGACGGGGCAAAACGGCGGGTGATCATGGGGCGGCCTCCTGGATGGGACGGGCGCGGGTCTGGCACCAAGCTGACCCGTTCGCACAACACCAAGTTACGCCGCGGGTGGCAAAGGTGCATCACCCGTTGTGTTGATGCCGCTGCAGCGCGGCGCTGGATGCAGCGCCGGCACACCGGATCAACGCATGCAGCTCCAGGCGGCACCAATCGATGTTCCGTGGCCGGCGCCCCTCATGATGCAAATCAGGGCGTCGTCACGCCGATCATCATCTGCACCACCGCCTCGGGCCTGATGAAGCCACCGCCAAAGCGGGCGTCAAAGTCGGCCGAGAGCTTGGCCGCACGAATCTCGGCGTCGCTCTTGCCGGCACGGCGCAGGTCCTGGATTCGCTGGGTCAGTGTGACCAGCATGGCCCGGGTGGCCGCCAGGTCGGCCTTGCTGGCCAGTGGGCCGTGGCCCGGGATGATGCGGGTGCTGTCAGTGGCCAGCGCTAGCACCCGGTCAAAGGCGGCGATCACGCCTTGCGCGGTGCCCCCGCTGCTGCCGTCGATGAAGGGGTACATGTTGTTGAAGAACACGTCGCCCATGTGGATGACGTCGGCCTTGCGAAAGTGCACGATCAGGTCGCCGTCAGTGTGCGCCTTGGGCACATGAAAAGCGTGTACTTCGTCACCGTTGATGTGAAAGGTGATCTCGCCGGCCACGGTCACCGTGGGCAGGCCCACCTTGGCGTAAGCCTTTTGTTGATTGACGGTGCCGGCCAGTGCGATGAGCTGGTCGGTGCTCATGCGCCGGCGCGCGTTGTCGTGGGCCACGATCAGCGCGCCTTCGCCGCCAAAAGCCTCGTTGCCGCCGGTGTGGTCAAAGTGGAAGTGGGTGTTCAGCACAAACTGCACGGGCCGCGGCGTGATCTTGGCGATGGCGGCCCTGAGCTTGGGCGCCACCTGCGTGAACTCGTCGTCGATGACAAAGACCGAGTCCGCACCCACGCTCAGGCCCACGTTGCCACCGGCGCCGCTGAGCATGTAGAGGCTGTCGGACAACTTCAGCGTGCGGATCTCGACCTTGCTCATGTCCCGCTGGGCCAAGGCGCCCGAGACAAGCCCCAAGCTGAGTGGCAAAACCACCAGCGCCAACAGGCTTTGGCGGCGGTTGATGAGAGCGGTTTTCATGGCTGGTCTGCTCAAGGTTGAAATGGTGTCGGGAGGCAACTTCAGCAGCGGCAAGCCGGTGCAGAAGGATTCAGCGCAAGCCGGCGTTGATCTTGTCCAGCATGGCCGCACCCGGACACAGCGCACGTTCGTCCAGCGTGTTCAAAGGCGTGGCCACCGTGTTGAGCGCCGCATGCAGGTCGGTGGCCTCGGGGTCGACATAAAGCAGCCCGGTGGGAATCTCGCCATCGTCCTGCATCGCTGCCAGGTGGTTCATGGCCGCGCGGCGGTTGGTGGCGTCGTAGTCGGCGTGCAGCTTGCGCAGGCGCATCGTGCCGCCGTTGGGCTGCGGCAGGTCGATCGCTTCGCCCGGGCCGGGCTCGGCGTGGATTTCCGGTGCCAGGTCGATGAAGTCGATGCGGCTGACGGCTTCGTTGTGGTCGCGCACATGGTCGTAGCTGCGCGTGCTGCCGGCGTGGTTGTTGAAGGCCACGCACGGGCTGATGACGTCGATGAAGGCCGCGCCACCGTGGCCGATGGCACCCTTGATCAGCGGCACCAGCTGCGCCTTGTCGCCACTGAACCCACGCCCCACATAGGTGGCGCCCAGCTGCAGCGCCATGGCCACCAGGTCGACCGGGCTGTCGTTGTTGACGGCGCCCTTCTTGCTCTTGCTGCCGCGGTCGGCGGTGGCGCTGAACTGGCCCTTGGTCAGGCCGTAGACCCCATTGTTCTCGACGATGTAGACCATGCGCACACCCCGGCGCATGGCGTGCGCAAACTGGCCCAGGCCGATGCTGGCGCTGTCGCCGTCGCCGCTGATGCCCAGGTACAGCAGTTCGCGGTTGGCCAGGTTGGCGCCGGTCAGCACACTGGGCATGCGACCGTGCACGGTGTTGAAGCCGTGGCTGGCGCCCAGAAAATAGTCGGGCGTCTTGCTGCTGCAGCCGATGCCGCTGAGCTTGGCCACGCGGTGCGGCTGGATGTCCATCTCCCAGCAGGCCTGGATCAGCGCCGCCGAGATGCTGTCGTGGCCACAACCGGCGCACAGCGTGGAGACCCGGCCTTCGTAGTCGCGCCGGGTGTAGCCCACCTTGTTGGGCACCAGGCTGGGGTGGTGCAGCCGGGGCTTGGCGATGTAGGTCACTTGGAACTCTCCTTGCGGCGCGGTGCAACCGCTTGGGCGTGCACAGCTTCGGTGATGGCTTGCGTGATGTAGCGCGCGGTGATGGGCGTGCCGTCGTAGTGCAGCACCTTGGTCAGGCGCTCGGGGTCGATTTCCAGTTCATTGATCAGCAGCGTGCGCATCTGGGCGTCGCGGTTTTGTTCCACCACGAACACGCGGTCGTGCTCGGCGATGAATTCGCTGACACTGGCCGGGAATGGGAAGGCGCGCAAACGCATGGCGTCAACGTGGATGTGCGCCAGCGCCAGCGCTTCCAGGGCTTCGTCCATCGCCGGCGCGGTGCTGCCAAAGTAGAGCACGCCCAGCCGGGTCTTCTTGGCGGCTGCACGCACCAAAGGCTGCGGCACCAGATTGGCGGCGGTGGCAAATTTCTGCAGCAGGCGGTGCACGTTGTACAGGTAGTCGGGCCCGGCTTCGCTGTAGCGCGCGTAAGCGTCGCGCGTGGTGCCGCGCGTGAAGTAGGCGCCTTTGGACGCGTGGGTGGCCGGCAGCGTGCGCCAAGGGATGCCGTCACCGTCCACATCCTTGTAGCGGCCAAAGTCCTTGCCGGCTTCCAGTTCTTCGGCCGTCATGACCTTGCCGCGGTCGTAGCTGCGGC
>JANMHH010000005.1:0-3602 GCA_031375065.1 Rubrivivax sp.
GCGGTGATGGGCGTGCCGTCGTAGTGCAGCACCTTGGTCAGGCGCTCGGGGTCGATTTCCAGTTCATTGATCAGCAGCGTGCGCATCTGGGCGTCGCGGTTTTGTTCCACCACGAACACGCGGTCGTGCTCGGCGATGAACTCAGCCACACTGGCCGGGAACGGGAAGGCGCGCAAACGCATGGCGTCAACGTGGATGTGCGCCAGCGCCAGCGCTTCCAGGGCTTCGTCCATCGCCGGCGCGGTGCTGCCAAAGTAGAGCACGCCCAACCGGGTCTTCTTGGCGGCTGCACGCACCAAAGGCTGCGGCACCAGATTGGCGGCGGTGGCAAATTTCTGCAGCAGGCGGTGCACGTTGTACAGGTAGTCGGGCCCGGCTTCGCTGTAGCGCGCGTAAGCGTCACGCGTGGTGCCGCGCGTGAAGTAGGCGCCTTTGGACGCGTGGGTGGCCGGCAGCGTGCGCCAAGGGATGCCGTCACCGTCCACATCCTTGTAGCGGCCAAAGTCCTTGCCGGCTTCCAGCTCTTCGGCCGTCATGACCTTGCCGCGGTCGTAGCTGCGGCTGTCATCCCACTGCAGTGGCTCGCACAGGCGCTGGTTCATGCCAATGTCCAGATCGGTCATCACGAAGATGGGGGTTTGCAGCCGGTCGGCCAGGTCCAGCGCGGTGGCGCTGAACTCAAAACACTCGGTCGGATCCTGCGGCAGCAGCAGCACGTGCTTGGTGTCGCCATGGCTGGCATAGGCACTGCTCAGCAGGTCGGCCTGCTGGGTGCGCGTGGGCATGCCGGTGCTGGGGCCGCCGCGCTGCACGTCGATGATGGTCAGCGGGATTTCGGCAAAGTAGGCCAGGCCGATGAACTCGGTCATCAGGCTCACGCCGGGGCCGCTGGTGGCGGTGAAGGCGCGCGCGCCGTTCCAGCCGGCGCCGGTGATGATGCCGATGCTGGCGATCTCGTCTTCGGCCTGCACGATGGCGTACTGCGCCGCGCCCGTCACCGGGTCATGGCGCAGCTTCTTGCAGTAGGCCTGAAACGCTTCGGCCACTGAAGACGACGGCGTGATCGGGTACCAGGCACACACCGTGGCGCCGCCGTACACACAACCCAGCGCCGCCGCCGCGTTACCTTCCATGAAGATGCGCTGGCCCACCGCGTTGGCCCGTTTGACGCGCAGGCCAATCGGCGGCTTGAGGTGGTCACGCGCAAAACCGCGGCCCGACTGCAAGGCCCGCACGTTGGACTCGAGCAGCTTTTCCTTGCCCTTGTACTGCTCGCTGAACAGGCCTTCGATGACCCGGGTGTCCACGTCCATCAACGTGGCCAGCGCGCCCAGCGCCATGATGTTCTTGAACAGCGTGCGTTGGCGCGGGTCTTCGTAGGTGGCGTTGCAGATGGCGGTGACCGGCATGCCGATCACGGTGATGTCGGAACGGAAGGCACTGGCCGGCAAGGGCCGCGTGCTGTCGTAAAAGAGGTAGCCACCGGGCTCCACTTCCCGCACGTCCTGGTCCCAGGTCTGCGGGTTCATGGCCACCATCATGTCGATGCCACCCCGGCGGCCCAGCCAGCCCCGTTCGCTGACCCGCACTTCGTACCAAGTGGGCAGGCCCTGGATGTTGCTGGGGAAGATGTTGCGCGGGCTGACCGGCACACCCATGCGCAAAATAGCCTTCGCAAACAGCTCGTTGGCCGAAGCCGAGCCCGAGCCGTTGACGTTGGCAAACTTGACGACGAAATCGTTGACCGCTTCAATGGGCTTCATGACGTGACCCCGACGCGCTTGTTGTTGGGTGTGCTGTCGCGACAGGCGTGGCCGGCCTGGGTGGTGGTCAGCAAGAACTTCTGCATGTCCCAGGCGCCGGTGGGGCAGCGCTCGGCGCACAGGCCGCAGTGCAGGCACACGTCTTCGTCCTTCACCATCACGCGCTGGGTTCTCAGGGGCTGGCTGACGTAGAGATCCTGCTCGGGGTTGACCGCCGGTGCTTTCAGGCGTGTGCGCAGATCGGCCTCTTCGCCGTTGTTGGTGAAGGTGATGCTGTCCATCGGGCAGATGTCGACGCAGGCGTCACATTCGATGCACAGCTTTTCGGCAAACACGGTTTGCACGTCGCAGTTCAGGCAGCGCTCGGCTTCCTTGAAAGCCGTGGGCAGATCGAAACCGAGTTCCACTTCCACCTGGATGCTGGCCAGCGCCTTTTCCGCGTTGGCCCATGGCACCTTGAAGCGCTGGTCGTTGCTGGGTGAATTGGCGTAGCTCCACTCGTGGATGCCCATCTTCTGCGACACCAGGTTGACGTGCGGCGGCGGCCGGTGGCTCAGCGATTCGCCGTGCAGATAGCGGTCGATCGACACCGCCGCCTCGTGGCCGTGGGCCACCGCGGTGATGATGTTCTTGGGGCCGAACGCGGCGTCACCGCCAAAAAACACCTGCGGCACGGTGGACTGGAAGGTCTTGGCGTCCAACTGCGGCAGGCCCCACTGATCAAACGTGATGCCGCTGTCGCGTTCAATCCACGGGAAGGAATTTTCCTGGCCCACGGCCACCAGCACCTCGTCGCAGTCGATCACCGCGTCCGGCTCGCCGGTGGGCACCAAGCTGCGGCGCCCTTGCTCGTCGTAAACGGCCTTGACCACTTCGAAGCGCATGCCCACCAAAACGCCGTCCGCCTGCACAAAGGCCTTGGGCACATGGAAGTTGATGATCGGAATGCCTTCGTGCTGGGCGTCTTCTTTTTCCCAGGGCGAGGCCTTCATTTCCTCGAAGCCCGAACGCACCACCACCTTGACGCTGTCGGCGCCCAGGCGGCGCGCCGAGCGGCAGCAGTCCATTGCCGTGTTGCCGCCGCCCAGCACGATGACGCGCTTTTTCACGCGGGTGACGTGGCCAAACGACACCGAAGCCAACCAGTCGATGCCGATGTGGATGTCGGCCGCCGCTTCGTCCCGGCCGGGAAGCTTCAGGTCACGCCCGCGCGGCGCGCCGCAGCCCACAAACACCGCGTCATAGCCCATGCCCAGCAAGGCCTTCATCGAGTCCACGCGCTGCCCGGATTTGAACTCCACGCCCAGGTTCAGGATGTAGTCGGTCTCTTCGTCGATCACGCTTTCGGGCAAGCGAAAACGCGGGATCTGGGTGCGGATGAAACCGCCGGCCTTGGCCTCGCCGTCGAACACCGTCACCGCATAACCCTGCGACGCCAGGTCGCGTGCCACCGTGAGCGATGCCGGGCCGGCGCCCACACAGGCCAGCTTCTTGCCGTTCTTGGGCAAGGGCTTGGGGATCAGTGCGCGGATCTCGTCGCTCTTGTTGTCGGCCGCCACACGCTTCAAGCGGCAGATCGCCACCGGCTCGGGCTTGGCTGCATTCTCTTCCTCAGCCCGCCCGCGGCGACAAGCCGGTTCGCAGGGCCGGTCGCAGGTTCGACCCAGCACACCCGGAAAAACGTTGCTGACCCAGTTGACCATGTAGGCGTCGTCGTAGCGACCTTGGGCGATCAGCCGGATGTACTCCGGCACGGGGGTGTGGGCCGGACAGGCCCATTGGCAGTCGACAACCTTGTGGAAATAGTCCGGGTCGTTCACGTTGGTGGCACGCACTGCT
>JANMHH010000087.1:0-7629 GCA_031375065.1 Rubrivivax sp.
CACCACACCCAGCCAGGTGCCCAAGGTGGCGGTTTCAAAGTCTTGCCGTGCCAGGCCCGTGCGCCCCGCTTGCAGGGCAGCGAGGTTGGGCGCGCGGCCCTGCCCCAGCGCAGTGACCAGCGTGAAGTCGCTGATGGCCAGAGGGTTCATCACGTTGCCACTTTCAAGTCGGCCACCAGCAGCACATTGGCAAAGGGCGTGCCCTGGCTTTGTTGGATCGCCCGAACGGAAAACCCCAGGTCTTCCAGCGCCCGGATCCAGTCCTGCAGCGGGCGCCCCCAGGTCGGCGGCACGCGGTGCCCACGCGCCCAGGTGACGATGCGGTCGACCCACTGGCTGGCACCAAAGCCGCGCGCATGCGCGGCGTCACCCACCCGCAGCAGCAGCCGGCCCGGGCGGGGTGCGCCGGTGGCCAGCGCGTCGCGCACCCGCCGCAGCAACTGGTCTTGTGCGGCGTGGTCGACATAGTGCAGAACGTCCAGGATCACCACCAGGTCGCAGGCCGGCAGGTCGGCCTGGCGCATGTCCTGGCACACGAAGCGTGGTTTCAGGGCCAGCCCCTGCAGCGCTGCTTGTGCGCGGGCCACGTCCTTGGGCATCAGCTCCACCCCCAGGTAACTCGAAGCGTTGGCTGGGGACGGCCATTGCGGTGACCACTGGCCTGCGGCCTGCTGGTCGGCGCAGGCCTGCAGCAGGCTGGCCAGCAGCCCTTGGCCACAGCCGATGTCCACCACGCGGCTGCCGGCGCGGATGTCACCACGGCTCAGCATTCCCTGAAAGACCGGGTCGTGCCAGAGCTTGCCGCGCGCCCAGTGCCACGACCAGCGGCTGACCTGGCGATAGGGTGCGCATGCGGCCGCGTGCAGTTCAGCCCAGCTGCGGGCAGGCGCGGCGACCGCCGGTTTGTCGACGACGATCATGGGGACAGGTGGCGATGCGGCAAGGCCTCGCTCAAGGTCACCGGTTGCAACCCCAAGGCCTGGCAGTGCGCCAGCAATCGCGGCAGCACATCCATCAACACCGGGGCGCCTGCCGCCGTGCGTTGGGCGTGGCCATCGTGCAGCAGCAGGATGGCGCCGGCAGACAAGCCCTGGCTCAGGCGCTGCAGCACCTGTTGCGGGCAGCGCCGGCGAGTGTCGTAGCCGCGCCGGCTCCAGCTCACCAGGTGCAGACCGGCGCGGTGCAGCACCGGGTCGAGCAGCGGGTTGCGCAGGCCCGCCGGGGCGCGAAAACAGTGCGGCAGGACGCCGGTGATGTCGGCCAACATGGCCTGGGCCTGCGTCACCTCGCGCGTCAGGCCTTGCCGACCCAACAGCGCAAAGTGGTGGCGGTGGCGCAGGCTGTGGTTTTGCACGCTGTGACCGGCAGCCACCATGCGGCGCACCAGGGACGGGTGAGCGTGGGCGCGTTCGGCGATGCAAAAGAAGGTTACCTTGGCGCCGTGCGCGTCCAGCAGGTCCAGCACCGCTGGCGTGACTTCGGGGTCGGGCCCGTCGTCCAGCGTGATGGCCACTTGGCCACGCTCGGCTGCGGCAGCCGGCAAGCGCACGACGTTGGGCCCCAGCCAGTCGCCACGTGGCCACAACCCGGCAAGGGACAGCACGCCGTGGTTGAGCGCCACCGCACCTAGGGCCCAGGGCCAAGCGCCAGGCAGCAGCAGCGCGGCGCCCGCCGCGGCCGCGTGCAGCCCCACGCTGCCGCGCACCAGGGTGGGCCAGGGCCAGGGACGGTCGATCGGCGGGCTGCCCGCGCCAACCAGAACCGCGCTGCTCGGCTCAGGGCCTGTCAGTGGCGGGTTGGGCAAGGCTGCAGCGGTTTTGGCAGGGTGCATGGGGGCGAGCCGCGCTTCAAAAAAGGCTCTCAACGACAACCCAGTAATGTTCTCACGTTGACGAGGCCGGGCTGGCCACCCGGCGCGGTACCAATGCTGCTGACAGCACAAATGCCAGCAAGGCGCCCACCGCCACCACGCGGCCCACCGCCGACAGCGCAGGGATGCCGGAAAAGGCAATCAGGCCGAACGACAGCACGGTCGTCAGGTTGGCCAACAACAGCGATGCCAAGGTGTCGGGGTCGGTCTGATCTTCACGCTGCAGCATGTCGAAAAACAGCGCGTAGTTGGAGCCCACCGCCACCACCAGCAGCAAGCCCACCAGGTGCAGGATGCCCAGCTGCACGCCCAGCGCGGCCAGCAGACCCATGGTCAGCAAGACCGACAGCAGCAGCGGCTGGCAGACGGCCAGCACCCGCTTGACCGAGCGCAAGCTGAAAGCGATCAATCCGACCACGCCCAGCGCGCCCAACAGGGCCTGGTTCTGCGCCTCCCGCAGGTAGCGCTGGTACAGGCGGGTCAGTTCGGCGCCAATCTCCAGGACCTGGGCCCCCGGGATGGCCTGCACCGTCTGGCGCACCGCGTTGATGTCGAGCTTGTCGCCGGCCGGCTGCAGTGGCAACAGGGCCGACCAACTGCCGTCGGCACGCTGCAGCAGCAGCGCGTCGAGCAGGGACGACAGGCCCTGGCTGCGCAGGGCCTCCAGGGTGACCGGCTCGCGCTGCCGCGCCGCTTGCACATCGGCCACAAAGGGTTCGAGCCGCTGCGCGGCCAGCGGTCCACCGCGGGTGGCTTCAGTCAGGGCCAAACGCAGGTCGGCTTCAGCGGGCAGGCTGGCCAGCCGTTGGCGCTGCAAGGCCAGGCTGGGCAGCCAGCGGGCCACGCTGTCGTAGCCGCCGATGGCGCCCTGTTCCACCAGCGCGTCCAGGCGCGCGCCGGCGGCTTCGGCGTGGGTCAGCACCGCCTGCAGGTCGGCGCCTTGCACGACGACCAGCGTCTTGGCGTCACCGGCGCTGAGGTCGGCGCGCAGGCTGGCGTCCAGGGCCAGCGCTTCCTTGGAGATCGGGCTCAGCGAGCTGAGCTGCGCGGTCCACAGCTCGCTGCGTTGCACCAGCAGCACCACTGACGCCAGGCCCAGCGCCAGCACCGGCCAGCGCAGACGTGGCAGCCAGTTCACGGCCGCGGCGGCAAAACGCCCCAGCTGCTGGCGCAGGCCCTGCCCCCTGGCACCGTGCGGCAACAGCGGCGGCAGCACCCAGCGCGTGAACAGCGCGGCGGCAATCAGCCCGGCCACTGAAAAAGCGCCCAGTTGCGCCAGCCCGGGGAAGCCCGAAAAGACCAGCGCGGCAAAGCCGCAGATGCTGGTCAACAGGCCGAGCCGGATGGTCGGCCAGCCGCTGCGCAGCCAATGGGCGGCGCCCTGGGCGCGGACCTGGATCAGGTAGTAGATGGCGTAGTCGACCGCTTCGCCGATCAACGTGGTGCCAAAAGCCAGCGTGATGCCGTGCACGCCACCAAAAACCAGGCTGACCACCGCGATGCCGGCCACCACGCCCGTGGCCACCGGCAGCATGGCCACCAGCAGGGCCGGCAGTGAAGCAAAGGCCACCAGCAACAAGGCGCCCATCAGCACCGTGCCGGCGACGGCCAGCTGGTGCACTTCGGTCTGGATCTGCGCACGGCTGTCAACGCCGAACAACGGCGCGCCGCTGATTTTGAGCGTCAGGCCTGAAACCTGGGCTGCGCCGGGTGGGACAGCTGCGCCGGGTGCAACAGCTGTGCCGGGCGCGCTGCCCTCAGCCGCCGGTCCGGCCAGCGCGGCAAAGGCTTGGCGCACCGCGTCGAGCGTGGCCTGTTGTGCGTCCAGGTCGGCGCCTGGGGCCTTGCTGACCGTGACCAGCAAGGCGCGCTCGCCTTGGCGCGAAGCCCACACGCCTTCGACGCTGCGCGGCGCGTTGCTGGGGATCAGACCTTCGGCGATGCGCACGGTTTCACCGGTGGGGTCGCGTTCCAGCAGCGGTTTGATGGCGCCACCGGCCGGGGTGCCCAGCAGGCTCAGCGTGTCCTCGATGCCGTCGCGCAGACCGGCAGCGCTGAAACGCTGCGCGCTGACGGCCGGGCTCAGCTGGTAGCGGTGTTCCACCAGCCACTGGCCGACCTGCGCGAAGCTTTCGTTCTGGCCGTTTTGCACCTGCTCAAACAGACCGCTGGCGCGCAAGCGCTGGGCCAGCGCGGTGGAGGCCTGGGCACGCTGGCTGTCGCTGCCGCCGTCGATGGCGATCAGCAGGGTGCGGGCGGGCAAACCGCTTTTCAGTTGTTCGATCAACACCCTTTGCTGCGCGTCGGGGTTGTCGGGCAGGAAGGCGCTGAGGTCGGCGGTGAACGAGGTGCGCAGGATCTGCGCCACACCCAGGGCCATCAGGGCCGCCCAGATGAGCAGCGCAAAAGCGGCGCGGCGTGTCACTTGGGCGCCTGCGGCGGGTCGATCGACATCACCGAACGGTCACCGCCGGCCAGCCAGAGCTCAACCACGCGCATGTCGCTGCGCGCGCCCGTGATCTTGACTTCGCGCACCTGCGTGGCCAAGCGCTGGTCACGCGGCACCAAAGTCAACGACCACTGCACAACGCTGCCGTCAATCTGAATGCGGAAGTGCTTCTCAAGCGTGCTGGCATTGCCGGTCAGCGTGCCGCGCACGGCCTCGATCAGCGCCGTGATTTCGGGGATCGCGTCGAGCGTCATCTGCCGCGTGCGGCCACCGCGCTTGAGGACCAGGGTGTTGCCGTCGACCGCCATCGATTCGGCGCGCGGCTCCACGGTGGTTCGGACAAAGCGGTCGGGTGCGACGAAGCTGAGCGTGCCGCTGGAGCGCAGCGGTCCGTCGAAGCCGCTGACAAAGCGCTCTTCGGTGAAGCGGGCTTCGCCCGATTTTTTTTGCGCCAGCAGATGGGTGATGGTGGTCAGGTCCAGTGCCCAGGCTGGTGCCGCAGCGACCAGCAACAAGCTCAGGGCCAACAGGCCCCATCGAACCCATGGCAAAGCCCAGCGCCGGGCCTTGTTCAGTGCCCGGCGCTGGACAGGGTGTGCGGCGCGATCAAGCCTCATGGTCTTCTTGCCAGTAGTCGTAAAAGTTGAACCAGTTGTAGGGCGCTTCCAAACACAGGGCCTCCAGCCGTGCCACGTACTGGTGCAGTGTCTGCTGAACCAGCTGCTCGCGTGCAGCGGCCTCTGCGGGTGGCTGGCGAAAGTCGGCCAGGGTCTCGAAGCGCACGTCGTAGCGGCGGCCGCCCAAAAAAAGGCCGACCATGAAGATAACGCGCCTTTTGAGCAGCATGGCCAACCGCAAAGGGCCGTCCGAAAAAAGTGCCGGGTGACCCAGAAACGGGATCTCGATGCCCAGTGCCCGCGAAGCGTCGGCGTTCAGGCAGCGGTCGCCCAGCAGCCCCACCAGATGGCCGGCGTCCAGCGCGTCGCGGATGGCCAGGGTTGAGCCCGGGTTGCCAATGCCGATGACGGCCAGCTTGAACTGCGGCGCCAGGGCTTGCAGCACGCCATGGATCTTGCGGGCGTTGTCGGGGTACATGACCATCGTGACCTGCATGCCCGGAAAGCTTTTGCCGGTGGCGTGCAGGCTCTCGAAACTGCCCAGGTGCGCGCCGATCAAAAAGCCGCCCTGGCCGCTGGCGATGGTGTCCTCGCAACCGGCGTCGCCGCGCATGGCGATGTCAAAAAACTGCAGCTGCCCGCGCACGAAGTAGACCCGGTCCAGCACGGTGCTGGCAAAGGTGTGGAAGTGGCGGTACTGGTCGCGCCAGGTGGCTGGGCGCCGCAACACCCGCGCCAGGTAGCGTGCCGAATGGCGACGCGGCGCGCCCGCAAAGAGCAGGAAGTACAAGGTGATCGGATGCAAGACCCGGCGTGCCACTTGGCGGCCCAGGCGGGTGGCCACCCAGGCCATCAAGCGCAACGCCAGCAGGCTGCCGCGTTCGCGCCGGGCCACCCAGGCCGGAGCGGCTGCGTTGGCAGCGGATGGGCTGCTGTTGTTCATCTCAAGACGGCGCCGCGCTGCGGGGTGGCGACGGGTTGCTTGCCGAGCCACCAGCACCAGCACCAGCACCAGCACCAGCACCAGCACCAGCACCAGCAACCAACAAGCCACGCGCTACCGGCAGCGCGCCGTGGTGCACTTCAAAGGCCACGCCGCGGCCTTGCGCTGCCAACGACACGCGCAAGCGTGAGCCTGGCAGGGCCGCGTTGAGGAACTTGGCGTTGGCCACGCCGGGGCTGTTGCCCAGGGTCGCCGCCAGATCGGGCCGGTCGGCCAAGGCCTGCATCACCCACGACAACACCGTGACACCGGGCAGCACCGGGTGACCGGGGAAATGACCGGCCAGCGTGGGGTGCTCGGGTGTCACGTCAAAGTGGGCCTGACTGAGGGCCTCATCGCGGGCCTCACTGTTGACGTCATCCAGGACGTCACCAGGCCCATCAGCGCGAACGTCAGCGTGAACATCAGCCTGAACGTCAGCGCGAACGTCAGCGCGAACGTCACCGCGGGCGGCTTTGGCGCCATGGGCCAGCGCAAAGTGGCGCAGCGCGGCCACGGTGAGCTTGCCGGTGGCCTCGCGCGGCAGCGCGTCCACCTTGACCACCCGGCGCGGCACAAAAATGCCCTCCAGCTGGGTGCGCAGCGCGGCGATCACCTGGGCTGCGCTCAGTGTGGGTGCCACGACAAAGGCGATTGGGCGCACGATGCTTTCGGCCACGTCGTCGGGCAGCCAGAAGGCACCGTCATCGACCCCGTCGATGCGGTTCAGGTGGAAGTTCAGGTGGGCCAGTGAACTGCGTTTGCCGGCCACGTGGATGAGGTCGTTGGCGCGGCCCAGCAGCTTGAAGTGCTGACTGTCCAGCAGGTCCAGCACATCGGCCAGGGCGGTCGGTTCCAGCACGTGACCGCCCGTGACGGCGTAGGTTTCCGCGTCGCCACCGGCCGCCCCGCCGGCTTGCCGATGGATGCGCAGTGCGCCCAGGGTTTGCCAGACCTCACCTGCGGTGGTGCGCCGGCTGGCCACCTGCCCGGCCTCGGTGCAGCCATAAATCTCGATCAGCTGACCACCCAGCGTCTGCTCGGCCTGGCCCGCCAGTTGCGGGCTGAGCGGCGCCGTGGCCGACAGCGTGAGCGCCACCGCAGGCACTGGCAAGCCGGCCAGCAACAAGGTCTTCAAATGGAAAGGGGTGGTGACCAGGGCGCGCGGTTCGGGCACCTGCTGCAGCGCGTCGACGATGTCGGCGGGGTAGAAAGGCCGACCGGCGTCGAAGCAGGCGCCGCCCAGCATGGCCAGCAGCACGGTGGACTCCAGCCCGTAGCTGTGCTGGGCCGGCACCGTGGCCACCAGGGTGATGCCGTGCAAGTCGGGGCGACCCAACATCTGCGCCAGACGGCTGGCTTCGGCGCCGATGTTGGCCACCAGCGAATCCCAGCGCTTGGCGTGCGGCTGTGGTGCGCCGGTGGAGCCGCTGGTCAGCAGGCACACGGCTTCGAGGTCTGGCGCCAGCAGCGGTACTTCCGTTGCGGCCTGCGCCACGACGGGCCGGCTGACCTGCAGCGCCTGCAGTCCGCTGGCCGAGTGATCGCCGTCGTCGACCAGCAGGTAGGGCTGGCCACCGCCGGCGGGGGCCTGGCGCAACGTCTCGGGCAGCGCGTTGGGCGGCATCAGGCTGGTCTGGCCGCGCAGCAGTGCGGCGGCCAAGCCCAGCGCAAAGTGATAGCGGTCCTGGCACAGGTTGATGGGGCGACC
>JANMHH010000251.1:0-1747 GCA_031375065.1 Rubrivivax sp.
CTATGCCAAGGCCGAGCGCGGCGACGCTGCGCTGGGGCAGGATGTACCGGCCCTGCAAGCGGCCTTGCTGAAGGCGCCCGACTCGGTGCCTTTGCTCAATCAACTCGGCATCGCCCAGCGCCAGCAGGGTCAGTTTGAACAAGCGCGCCAAGCCTACGAAGCCGCCATCGCCGCCAACGCCAGCGCGCCTGTGCCACACCTGAACCTGGCCATCCTGTACGACCTGTACCTGGGTGATGTGGCCAAGGCCCAGGCGCTTTACCAGCGCGTCGTCGAGCTCTCGCCAGCGGACGCCACGCAGCTCAACCGCTGGTTGGCCGAGCTGAAAGGGCGCAAGGCTGCACCGAGCACCGCCCAGGCCACCGCCACTCCCAAGGAAAAACCATGAAGCCAGCCCGCGCTTGTTGTGCTGCCGTGATGTGTGGAATCGGGCTGGCCGCCACCGCACAAGCGCAAGACCGTGCCGACATCGACCGAACCCAGATCATCGGCAACCGCGAGCTGCCCAAGGTCCTCTACATCGTGCCGTGGAAAAAACCTCTGCCGGGTCAGCTGTCGGGGCGCCCCGTAAAAAGCGTGCTGGATGAAGCGCTGGCCCCGGTGGACCGCGAGGTTTTCCGCCGCCAGGTGGTCTACAACACGCAGGTGCAGGCCCGGGATGCGACGACGGCGGCCGTGCCCGCATCGCCCACCTTGCCCGCCACCCCCAGCGCGCCCCCGCCAGCTGCCGCGCCGCCAGTTGCGCCGCGCTGAACACGCACAGCCCCACCCCCAACACCCATTTCTGAACTGTCAGATTCCTCCGAAAGCCCCCTCATGAGCACCTTCAACACGGTTGTCAAATTTTTCGTCGACTGCGGTCCCTTTCTCTACCCCAGCCTGTTGATGCTGGCGGTGGGTCTGGCCATCGCGATCGAGCGCTTCATGTTCCTGAACCGGGCACGCAGCGAAAACCGTCAGCTGTGGGACAAGGTCTTGCCGCTGTTGCAAGGCGGCAAGTTCAAGGAGGTGCACCAGCTGGCTTCCGGCTCTGATTCCGCCATCGGCAAGATCGTCAGCAACGGCCTGACCCGCATGCAAAGTGCGCGCCGCCGTGAAGACATCGACAACGCGATGGAAGAAGGCATGATGGAAATTGTGCCGCGCCTGGAAAAGCGCACCCACTACATCGCCACCTTCGCCAACACCATCACCTTGGTGGGCTTGCTGGGCACCATCATCGGCTTGATCAAGGGCTTCACCGCGGTGGCCTCGGTCAACCCGGCCGAGAAGGCCGAAATGCTCAGCGCCAGCATCTCGGTGGCCATGAACAACACCGCCTTTGCGCTGATGGTGGCCATTCCCTTCCTGCTCATCCACGCCTTCCTGCAGGCCCGCGCCAGCGAAATCGTCGACAGCCTGGAAGCCGCCAAGATCACCTTCCTGAACCTGGTGCAGCGCCTGTCGGGTGAGCAGTTGTCGACCAAGGAACAACGCGCGTCATGAAGCGCCGCCGCCTGCGCAAGGAAGCGCAGCACCTGGAGATCACCGCGTTCATCAACCTGATCGTGGTGTTGGTGCCCTTCCTGCTGTCGACCGCCGTGTTCTCACGCCTGGCAGTGATGGACCTCAACCTGCCGGCCCAGCAGTCGGCGGTGGAACAGATCAAGGGTGCCGACCTGCAGCTCGAGGTGGTCATCCGCAAGGACGCCATCGAGGTCGGCGACCGCATTGGTGGCCTCATCCAGCGCATCGACAAGAGCGGTGC
>JANMHH010000099.1:0-11843 GCA_031375065.1 Rubrivivax sp.
ACCGCCGCCGGGCGGCTTTCGCACGCGCGACCCGGCCGACCCGCAAAAGCGCATCAACGTGCCCGCCGGCGGTGTCGAGGCCATGGCCACGCTGCTCGACACCCTGCGCGCGCAGTCGCCCCACCATGTGTTTGTCGCCGCGGGTGACCTGGTCGGTGCCACGCCGCTGCTGTCGTCGCTGTTTCGCGACGAGCCCACCATCGAAGCCCTGAACCTGATGGGCATGGCCGTGGCTGCGATGGGCAACCACGAGCTCGACCGTGGCCAGGCCGAGTTGCTGCGCCTGCAAAACGGCGGCTGCAACAGCACCGACGGCTGCAAGGGCCCGCAGCCTTTCACCGGTGCGCGCTTTCAGTACCTGGCCGCCAACACGCGGGTCTTGGCCAGCGGCAAGACGCTGTTCCCGCCCTACGCCATCAAGACCTATGACGGCATTCCGGTGGCCTTCATCGGCGTCACGCTCAAGGGCACACCACGCGTGGTGGTGCCCAGCAGCGTGGCCGGGCTGGAGTTTGGCGATGAGGCCGACACCGTCAACGCGCTGGTGCCCGAGCTGCAGCGCCAGGGCGTCGAGGCCATCGTGCTGCTGATGCACGAAGGCGGTTTCCCCAGCGGTGAATTCAACGAATGCCCGGGCATCAGCGGCGCGGTGGTCGACATCGTCAAGCGCCTGCACAAGGCGGTCGATCTGGTGATCAGCGGCCACACCCACAGCGCCTACAACTGCGTCATCGACGGCCGGCCCGTGACCAGCGCCCACCGCTACGGCACGCTGGTGACGCAGGTCGACCTGGTGCTGGACCCGAAGACACGCGACGTCAGCAGCGCCAAGGCCGACAACGTGATCGTCAGCACCGCCCAGTTCGGTCCCCACCCCAGGCTGACCGAACTGATCAACACCTATGAGCGCCTGTCGCGCCCGTTGGCGCAGCGGCCGGTGGTGCGGCTGGGCGCGCCGTTCCTGGTGGCCGTCAACCCGGCCGGCGAGTCGACCCTGGGCAACCTGATCGCCGACGCGCAGCTGGCCGCCACCCGCGACGCCGGGGCCCAGCTGGCCTTCATGAACCCGGGCGGTGTGCGCTCGCCGCTGGGCGGCGAAGGCAAGCTGGACGTGGTTTACGAAGAGGTGTTCGCGGTGCAGCCCTTTTACAACCAGCTGATCACCATGACCTTGAGCGGCGAGCAGGTGCTGCAACTGCTCGAGCGCATGGTCTCGGGCACCCGGCCGCGCCCTTTCCACCATTCGCGTGGCCTGAGCTACACCTGGGACGCCAGCCAGCCGCCCGGGCAGCGCCTGCAACGCGACAGCGTGCGGCTGAACGGCCAGCCGTTGACGGCCACGCAGCAGCTGCGCGTCACCGTCAACTCCTTCCTGGCCGGCGGCGGCGACGACGCCGCCGTGCTGCGCCAGGGGCAGGCCCAACAACCCGGCTTGATCGATGTCGACGCGCTCGAGGCTTACCTCAAGGCCAACCCGGGCATCCAGCCCGACACGGCGCCGCGCATCACGCGACTGAACTGAGCAGCGGTCACGGGTTCAACCAACCAGGCCTCCAACGGAAGCTTGATGCGTGATGCGTGATGCGTGATGTATCATCACTCACCCTGGTTTTGCTTCCCGCAGGAGAAATCATGCGCACCACGATCGCCATCGACGATGACGTTCTCGCAGCAGCCCGTCATCTGGCCCAAAGGCAACAGAAGTCGGTTGGAGACGTGATCTCGGATCTGGCCCGCCAGGGCTTGAGTCGCCAATCTCGGACCACACGGGCTGAACGCAACGGCATCCCCTTGTTGCCCAGCCATAAGAACGCCGCGCCTGTCACCATGGAATTGGTCAACCTGCTTCGTGACGAGCAGCCGTGACCCGCTTTTTGTTGGACGTCAACGTCCTCATCGCGTTGGTCGACCCGGCGCATGTCCAGCACGACGAAGCGCATGCCTGGTTTGGCCGGATCGGGCGCAAAGCTTTTGCTACCTGCCCGATCACCGAAAACGGTTTGCTGCGCATCGTCGGGCATCCCAAGTACCCCAACTCACCGGGCCCACCGAGCGAGGTTTGCAAATCGCTCGCGGCAATCCGGGCGCTTTCGGGGCATGCTTTTTGGCCCGACAGCTTGAGCCTGGCGGACAGCACCTGGGTCGATGCTGCTTTGTTGTCCAGCCACGGCAAAGTGACCGACAGCTACTTGCTGGCGCTGGCGCGAGCGAACCAGGGCCGGCTGGCCACCCTGGACCACAAGCTGGCCACCGATGCGGTATCGCAAGGCGAGACGGCGCTGGTGTTGATCTGAGTCTTGATCCGAGTGTCGACCTGGGCGTTGATGTTGCATCGGCGGCCGTTGGCCGCTGAAGCCGTCCAACCCGCTGCGCTGGCACCGCCAACGTGCTGCTGATGAAGCTAAAGTTCGAACGATAAAAGCCGCCCTTGCGCTTAGACGATCCAGCGTTTGGGTCTCTCTTTCAGCCCCTCTCACAGTCCCTCCCATGGCCCACTACTTCGGCGCCTGCCACTGCGGCACAGTCCGGTTTGAAATCGACACCCGCGAGCCGCTGGACCCCTACTTTCGCTGCAACTGCTCGCTGTGCGCGCGCAAGGGCGCGGTGATGGGCCAGGCACCCAGGGCGGCGCTGACGGTGACGCAGGGCCAGGACGCACTGTCGGTCTACCGCTGGAACACCCAAGAGGCCGAACACTTTTTTTGCAGGCACTGCGGCATCTACACCCACCACGTGATGCGCGGGGCCACCGACACCATCGGCGTCAACATGGCCTGCGTTGAGGGCGTGGACATCTTCGCGTTGGGTGAGGTGCAGGTGGGCGGTGGCTCCCAATTGAGCCTGGTCGTGCCGGGTCCAGAGCAGGCCTGAGCCCGCTCGGTCCATCCTTCCAGCAACCACGCCACGCGCCAACATCGGCCCTCTCATGCAAGCCAGCGAAATCATCCGCATCAAGCGCGACGGCGGCGTGCTCAGCACGGCCCAGCTGCAGTCGTTTGCGGCCGGCTTGAGCAACGGCCAGTGGTCCGACAGCCAGGCCGCCGCGCTGGCCATGGCAATTTTGCTCAAGGGCATGAACACCGCCGAGACGGTGGCGCTGACGGCGGCGATGACGCATTCAGGTCAGGTGCTGCAGTGGGGCGACGCCGGCCTGCAAGGGCCGATCCTGGACAAACACTCCACCGGCGGCGTGGGCGACAAACTCAGCCTGATGCTGGCTCCCATCGTCGCCGCCTGTGGCGGCGTGGTGCCGATGATCAGCGGCCGCGGCCTGGGCCACACCGGCGGCACGCTGGACAAGCTGGAGGCCCTGCCCGGTTACCGCGTCGACGTTGACCGCAACACGCTGCTCAGCGCGCTGCGCCAGGCCGGCTGCGCCATCGTCGGCGCCAGCGCCGACCTGGCGCCGGCCGACCGGCGCCTGTACGCCATCCGCGATGTCACGGCCACGGTGGAAAGCGTGCCGCTGATCACCGCCAGCATCCTGAGCAAGAAGCTGGCGGCCGGCCTGCAAGGGCTGGTGCTGGACGTCAAGGTGGGCAGCGGCGCCTTCACGCCCACGCTGGCGCAGGCCCAAGAACTGGCGCACAGCCTGGTCAGTGTGGCCGTGGGCGCGGGGTTGCCGGCGCGGGCGCTGATCACCGACATGAACCAGGTGCTGGGCCACAGCGCCGGCAACGCACTCGAGGTGCAAGAGGCCGTCCAGTTCCTGACCGGCGCCGTGCAGGAACCGCGCCAGCTGGGCGTGACGCTGATGCTGGCTGCCGAGATGCTGCACCTGGGCGGCCTGGCCCCCAATGTGCTGGCCGGGCGGCGTCTGGCGCAGGCGGCGTTGGACAGCGGCCAGGCGGCCGAACGCTTTGCGCGCATGGTGGCAGCGCTGGGTGGTCCGGCGGACGTGCTGCAGCAGGCCCGGCTGCCGGTGGCGCCGCTGCAGGTGCCGGTGCCGGCCTTGCGCTCAGGCTTTGTCGCTCAGATCGACGTGCGGGCCCTGGGCCTGGCCGTGGTGGCGCTGGGCGGCGGGCGGGTGCGCCCGGGTGACGCCGTCGACCCGCGTGTGGGTTTGACGGCCGTGCTGCCGCTGGGTGCCGCGGTGCAAACCGGTCAGGCGCTGGCGGTGGTGCACGCGGCCCGGGTTGAAAACGTGCAAGGTGCGGTGTTGGCGGTGCAGCAGGCGATGCTGTTGGGTGACCTGGCGCCCGATCTGACGCCGGTGGTGCTGGCCAGCGTGGGCTGAGCCCCTGGCAAGCACGGGCGTGCGGGCGATCCAGAACCCACCCCATTCATCGTGAAACGCCCACCGCTGGTCAAGATCTGCTGCATTGCCAACGTCGATGAAGCCCGCCGAGCGCAGGCGGCCGGCGCGGCGG
Source organism: Rubrivivax sp. (assembly GCA_031375065.1). Classification (GTDB taxonomy): domain Bacteria; phylum Pseudomonadota; class Gammaproteobacteria; order Burkholderiales; family Burkholderiaceae_C; genus Rubrivivax. The sequence continues at coordinate 4,371 of JANMHH010000099.1, forward strand.
CCTTGGGGCTGGTTTCGCAGATGCCCAGTGGGCCTGGTGTGGTGACTGATGAAGTGATCGCCCAAGTGGCGACGGCCGTGCGCGGTGAAGCGGTGCGCACTTTTTTGCTGACGTCAGGCACCACCGCGCAGTCCATCGCTGCGCAGCATGCGCAGGCCGGCACCACCACCTTGCAACTGGTGGACCATCTGCCGCTGCCGGAGTTGAAGCTGCTGCGCCAGCTCTGCCCCGGCGTGGAACTGGTGCAGGTGATCCACGTGCTGGACGCGTCATCCGTCAACGAAGCGCTCGCCGTTGCGCCATGGGTCGACGCACTCTTGCTGGACAGTGGCAACCCGCAGTTGGCCGTCAAAGAGCTGGGCGGCACCGGCCGCACCCACGATTGGGACGTGAGTCGGCGCATCCGTGACGCGGTGTTTCCCTTGCCCCTGTGGCTGGCGGGTGGTCTGCGCAGCCACAACGTGGCGCAGGCCATCGGCGCGGTTCAGCCGTTTGGCTTGGACCTGTGCACCGGTGTGCGCAGCCACGGCCTGCTGGACGACCACAAGCTGGCCGTGTTCATGGCTGCGGTCCGGGCTGCGGTCGAGGGTGACCCGCCTGCTGCCAACGGGCGTTAAAGCCGCCCGGTCAACAGCAGCACCAGCACGACGATCAGCACCAGGCCGATGCCGCCGCTGGGCCCGTAGCCCCAACTTTTGCTGTGACCCCAAGTCGGTATCGCACCGACCAGCAGCAAGACGAGGACGATCAAAAGAATGGTGCCTAAGCTCATGGTGTGCTCCTGTGGATCTTGAGATGGGGGTTCAGTTGCTCGGCGCCGAAGCGGCCGGTGGCATCACGATCACCGTGGTGCCATCACCCGGCCTGCCGGTGTTGCCCGTTGCGCCCGTGCTGCCTGTATTGCCGGTTTGGCCCGTGCTGCCGGTATTGCCGGTGTTGCCTGTGTTGCCTGTGTTGCCGGTGTCACCGGTGGCCCCTGTGGCGCCGGTTGCGCCGGCCGGACCGGGCACCGCCACGGGGACGGGCACGGCAACCACGGCAGGCCGATCGCAGGCCGCAAGGCTGAAGGCGGCCAGCAGGCCAAGGGTTGTGATCGAAAGTTTCATACCGAATCCTTTGAGGGTGACGCTGCAGGGCGAGGCCCAGCGCGGAACGTCAGCTTAGGAGCCCGTTGCACCGCCGTCGGTGCGATGGCGAACACACCTGAGGCGCTGAGCGGTGTTCGCTGATCTGGTCTTCGGTTCGCTGGCCGACAGACAACGTCGCGTGTCAGGCGCCAGCATGGCTTGCATCCCCAAGTGGTGCTGACCCGCGCCAACTGGCGCAGCGCGTGCCACCGGTCGGGTGGCAGGCAACCCGGGAGTCAACTTGAAAAACGAACCATGGGCATTGGTACGGCGCACCAACCCGAGCACCACCTCGAGCAGCACCCTGCGCGCCATCACCGCCACATCGGCCACTGGCGTGCGTCGCCCTGCGTTTCCGATGCTGAGTTGCGGCCTGGTCGCGTTGTTTTTGGCCTGCCAGAGCGGGGCGGCGGTGGCCGCCCCCGCCGCAGCACCCGCGGCCGCCAAACAGACGGTCTGCACCATCACCATCAACTCGTCGGACGAGAAGGACACCTTTGTCCGCCACCTGCCGGCCAGCAAATTCAACTTTGTCGAACTGGTGGAACGCAACCGGCCCGACTGGCTGGCCTCGGCCTGCCAGGCCGGTGTGCGCTGCGACGTGCTGCTGGTGTCGGGCCACTACGACGGCGTCAACCAGTTCTTTTCCGACAAGCTGGAGACCAGTGAGTTCCTGCCGGTTGACGAACTGGAGCGTGTCTCGTGCAGTGCTTCGTGCCCCGGGCTGTTTTCGCGCCTGAAGGAAGTCCACCTTTACGGCTGCGACACGCTGAGTTCACAGGCCAACAGCAGCACGACGGCCGAGGTGGCGCGCAGCCTGGTGCGTGAAGGGCATTCACAGAAAGAGGCCGAACGCCAACGGCGCGCCCTGGCCGTCGGTCATGGCGAAAGCAGCCGCGACCGCATGCGCCAGGTGTTCAAGGACGTGCCGGTCATTTATGGCTTTTCTTCGGTGGCGCCCCTGGGCCCGGTGGCAGGGGCCACCCTGAACAGCTACTTTCGCGGCGGCGGTGCGCGCGAGGTGGGCAGCGGGCGCACCAGCAAAAGCCTGCTCAGCCACTTTGCGCCGTTCTCCATGATCGCCACCCAGGGCATGACCGACAGCGATCCCCACGCCGCCGTGCGCCAGGATGTGTGCCAGTTTGCCGATGAGCGCGTGTCAGACGTCGACCTGCTGGGCTTTGTGCACCAGGTGCTGCAGCGCGAAACGGCGCAGGCGCGGGTGCACCTGGAGCGCATCCAGCGCCACGCCTCGGTGCTGAACACCCCGGCACGGCGCACGCCCGAGGTCGACCTGGCCTTCGCCGCCATCGCCAACGACAGCCAGGCGCGTGCGCGCTTCCTGGACTTTGCGCGCGACGCCGACCAGCCGGCGGTGCGCGCGCGCATGTTCAAGCTGGCGCTCGACCTGGGCTGGCTGACGGCCGATCAGCGCTGGTCCGAACTGGCCTTGATGCTGGGTGAGTTGCAGCAACGCAGCACGGTGGGCGTGACCGAGGTCGACCTGGCCTGCACGCTGAACCTCGACCGCGAGCTGGACGGCGCCTTCAACCGGCATGTGGCGGTGGGCAGCGCGGCCGATGACGTGCCCCACGCGGCCATGCGGGCCTGCCTGGGCAGCGCTGAAGCGCAAACGCGCATGCTCGACGCACTGGTCAGCGTGGCCGAGGCCGACGTCAAGATCGCCCAGACTTACCTGCGCCATCGCCCCATCAACGACGCGGCCGAGTTGCAGCGGCGGGCGCAGAGCATTGCCCGCATGCCCGCCTCCGATGCCCAGGTGCGGGCGCTCGAAGCGCTGGGCCGGCATTACGTGTCGGACCGCGAGATCCTGGACCGGCTGATCGGCCTGTTCGTGGTGACACCGTCCCATGCGGTGCAAACCGCCATTGCGGGCATCCTGATTCGCGCCGACCTGCGCCAGATGGTCAGCCCCAAGCTGGTGTCCACCCTGCAAAAGGAGCGGCGCCGGTCGGCACCGGGAACCGATGTCATCGATGCGCTGATTCGCCGCCTGCAGGCCTCTTGAGCGTCCGCGGCGCCGCCTGTTGCGTCAGCACGAGCGCGTTCGCTTACATGTCCCCCGTTTGGGCCGGGCCGCACGTGAAACACTGCTGGATGCCACAGCAACCCCGACCAGGTCTTCCCCGGCTCACCCGGCTGGCCGTGTGGGGTGCCTGCCTGGTGGGGGTGGTGCCGGCCGCAGCGCAGGCGGCGCCGAAGACGGTGTGCACCGTCACCATCAACTCGGCCGACGAAAAAGAGGCGTTTCTGCGCCACCTGCCGGCGGCCGAGTACCAGTTGGTTGAACTGGTGCAGCGTGGCCAGCCGGACTGGCTGGAAACGGCGCGGCGGCGCGGTGTGCGTTGCGACGCGCTGATCATCTCCGGTCACTTCGACGACGGCAGCGAGTTCTACACCGACCGCTTCGACGACCGCGAGTTCCTGACCATGCACGAACTGCAAGGTGCGGCCTGCAGCGCCGCCGGCAATGGCCTGTTCGCGCAGCTCAAAGAGGTTTACCTGTTCGGCTGCAACACCTTGAAGTCGGAAGTCAGGCACGTGGCCTCGGCCGAGATCGTGCGCAGCCTGCTGCGCGCCGGCCAGACGCCCGCCGACGCCGAACGGCTGGCCGCCCAGCTCAGCGATCGCTACGGCCAGAGCAACCGCGACCGGCTGCGGCATGTCTTCAAGGACGTGCCGGTGTTGTACGGCTTCTCGTCCAAGGCCCCGCTCGGCCGCACGGCGGGGCCCTTGCTGGAACGTTATTTCCAGTCGGCACCGGCCGGTGAGGTGGCCAGTGGCCGCCCCAGCGCAGCGCTGCTCAAGTTGTTTGGCCCCAGCTCGATGATCAGCGTGGCCGGCATCACCGATGACGATGCCCATGCCGGCTTTCGCCGCGACATGTGCGCCCTGGCCGACGACCGGCCTGCGCCGGCGACCAAGCTCGGTTTCATGCACAGCCTGCTGCGGCGCGACGTGACCGAAGTGCGCATGTTCCTCGATCACCTGGAGCGTTATGCGGCTTCGCTCAGCCCGGCCCAGCGCCGCCTGCCCGAGATGGCCGCAGCGTTGGCCGCGATCGAGGCCGACCACGCCACGCGCGATCGTTTCCTGACCTTTGCGCGCGATGCCGACGACGCGTCGGTGCAGACCCGCATGATGGGTTTGGCGCGCAGCCTGGCCTGGTTGACGCCAGCCCAGGAGCTGGCCGAGTTGGTGCAGATGCTGGCCAGCCGCATGGCGCGCGGCAGCCTGGGCAAAAACGAAGTCGACCTGGTCTGCGAGTCGCCGCTGGGCCGCGAGCCGGGGTTGGCGCAGCGCCTGCTGGCCACCGGTTCGGTGCGCAGCCAACATGTGGCGCATTCCGCAGTTTTGGCCTGCCTGGGCGACGCCGAAGCCCACCAACGCAGCGTGCGCGCGCTGACCAGCCCGCGCGACGACGAGGCCAGCATTGCGCAGGCCTATCTGCGCCAGCGTTCACTGGCCAACGTCGACGAGTTGCGCATGCTGACCGGTCACATCGCGCGCATGAACACCGGCGCAGGCCAGGTGCGTGCCCTTGAAACGCTGGCCCGCCAGCGCCTGGCGGACCCGCAAAGCCTGCAGGTTTTTGCCGGGCTGTTTGCGCAGGCTCGTTCACTGGAGCTGCAACGCGCCATTGCCGGCATCCTGATCCGCGCCGACACGCAAGCCTTGGGTCGCGCCGAGCTGTCGCGCACGCTGCGCCAGCACCGGCTGAAGTCGCCCGACGGCAGCGACGTGATCGACATGCTGATCCGCACCTTGCAGCCCAGTTAGCGCGCTGGCCGTATCGCAGCAGCAGGCCCGGCCGCTGCAGCGGTGCTCACCCTCCAGCTTTCAACGGCCGGGCCACAAAACGCCGCCAGCGCGTCCAGCATCTGCTGCGTGGCCAGGTTGGCCGCCACCACGCCGCCCGGAGCGTCTTCGCTGGCGGCATCGACGCGCTGGTCCAGCTCGATCTGGGCCAGCAGCTGGCGTGTGTTGTTGTCGCTGAGCGTGGCGCGCAGCGTCAGGCGCACCTGGCTGGGGCTGGTGTCAAAGTGATGCTGCAGGCGCACGACTTCGGTGTCCAGCCGGAGGTCGGCCTTGACGGCGGTGGGCGTGCTTACCACGGCACGAAACAAACCCGCTCGGTCCAGAGCCGTCACGAGCAGCGGCGCCAGCATGCGTGCCGGGGTGTCGACCCATTCACTTTGCGCAAAGTAAGCCAGCCGGTGAGCTTGGCGCACATACAGGATGCGCGGGCTGTCCAGGCCCGACGCGGCCTGCGGTGTGCTGATCAGCAAGGTTGGCGCCATGGACGCACCCGGCCGTGCCCGCGGCGCAGCAGGGGCCCCCGTGGTCACGCCTTCCAGCCTGTAGAGCACCGATGGCGTCACGGGTGTGGGCTTGAGTGCGCTGCAGGCGGTCAGGCCGCTGAGCGCGGTGACGACGGCCAGGCCGGCGCAGGCGCCACCCGCTCTGGCCCGGGACCAGGCGCGCCAAAGGGGCTGGGTGTTCATGGAGTGCCCTTTCCTGCGGTGGTTTCGCCAGGCCCCGGCGGCCCCGGGCTGCGCCCGTACAGCAGGTTGCTGGGGTTGCGTTCGGTCTCCTGCACCAGGCGCCGCAGGGCGCCCGACAGCACGCTCATCTCACCCATCAGCTGCTGCAGCTGCGGCAGCGTTTCGGTGCTGGTGCGTTGCACTTCCGCACCCATCGCGGCCACCGCCTGGCCGGCGTTGACGCTGGCCAGCGCACCCTCGTCGCCAAGCTTGCCCACCGCATCGGCGCTGCGCCCGATGCGTTCGATCACCGGGCCCAGTTGAGCCGTCACCCGGGCCCCGTTGTCGAACGTGCGCGCCGCGTTGGCCAGCGTTGCGTCCAGCGTGTCCTTGCGCGAGGCCAGCGTGCGCGACAGCACGGCGATGTCGGCCAGCGCGCTGGTGACGGCCAGGCGGTTCTCGGTGCTGAGCATGGCGTCGATGTTGCTGGACGTGCTGTCCAACTTGGCCAGCACGCTGGTCAACACGTTCTCCAGGCGCGCGCTCAGCGAGGCCTTGGTGCGGATCACCGGGTAGGGTTCGGGCGGGCTGGCCTGCAGCGGCGGTGAGTCACCCGCGCCGCCGTCCAGTTCGACGTAGGCGATGCCCGTCAAGCCCTGGGTCTTGAGCACCGCCACGGTGTCTTGCCGGATCGGCGTGCCGCGTTCGATGGCAAAGATCAGGCGCACCCGGTCAGGGTTGACCGGGTCGAGCTGGATGCTGCGCACCTTGCCCACGTCGACGCCGTTGTACTTGACGGGCGCGTTCAGGTTCAGCCCGGCCACCGACTCGTCCACCAGCGCCAGGTAAGGGTCGTAGGCCTTGCGGGTGGCGCCGCCCGCGGCCAGCCAGAGGGCCGCCGCAATCAGCGCCGCGCCCAACGCCAGCACAAAGGCGCCGACGATGGCGTAGTTCACCTTGGTTTCGATGTTGCACTCCCTTGCGCGCCGCGCGCCCTGGGGCCGTTGAAGTAGGGCCGAATGTCGGCGTTGTCCGAAGCCGACAACTCGGCCATCGACCCCACACCCTGCACCTTGCCGCGGCCCAGCACCGCCACGCGGTCGGCCACCTGCCACAGCAGGTCCAGGTCATGCGTGATCATCACGATGGTCAAACCGGACTGGTCGCGCAGCGTGCGCACCAGCTCGTCCACACCGCCGGCGGTGATCGGGTCCAGGCCGGCCGTGGGCTCGTCCAGGAACAGCAGCTCGGGCTCCAGCGCCAACGCGCGGGCCAGCGAGGCCCGCTTCATCATGCCGCCACTCAACTCAGACGGCAGCTGCGCGCCGACCTCGGGCGCCAGTCCGGCCAGCGCCAGCTTGGCGGCGGCGATGGTGTCGATCTCGGCGTCGTCCAGCTGCCTGTGCTCGCGCAGCGGCAGGCCGATGTTTTCCTTCACCGTCAGCGCGCCAAACAGGCCGCCGTGCTGGAACATCACACCCCAGCGCTGGCGCAGCGCCCGTGCTGCATCGTCGCTGATGTCCTGGAGCTCGGTGCCGAGCACACAGATGCGACCCGCCTGTGGCCGCTGCAGCAGGATCATTTCGCGCAACAAGGTCGACTTGCCCGAGCCACTGCCGCCCACCACGGCAAAGACTTCGGCGCGTCGCACGTCCAGGTCCACCCCGTCGTGCACCACATGGTCGCCAAAGCGGGTGAAGACCTGGCGCAGCTCGATGACGGACGGCTCCATGTCAAAGGTCCAGTGCGCTGAAGGCCACCGAGAACAAGGCGTCGGCCACGATGACCAGAAAGATCGACTGCACCACCGCGCGGGTGGTCTGGCGTCCCACGCTGTCGGC
>JANMHH010000254.1:0-9183 GCA_031375065.1 Rubrivivax sp.
GCCGCAGCTGGCCAACGAACAGTGGTCGCGCGACGCTGCGTTGCGCGTCGTGCCGCTGAAGGGTGTCACCGTGCAGCGCCATGTGGGCCTGCTGGAGCGGCGCCAACACAGCCGGCAGCGCTTCACCGGCGCCATCAAGGACTACTTCCCCAAGGGCTCGGCACGACGCGCCGCCAAGGCCAACGCAACCCGCGCTGCCCGAGCGACCGTGCGGCGATGAAAGCCCTGGCCTGCCTTGGGTCCTGGACCGAAGAATCACGACGCAGCCCGGCCGGGCCCGACAATCGCGCACCAACCCCTGAAGGAGACACCCCTGTGCAAGCCCTGACCCGCCGCTTGAGCCACCTGGCCCTGTCCGCCGCCGCACTGCTGTGCGCCACCGCCGCCTGGGCGCAGCCCTACCCCAACAAGCCCATCCGCGCCGTGGTGCCCTTTGCCGCGGGCAGCGCCACCGACCAGATCGGCCGCGCCTTTGCCGAGAAGATGTCGGCCACGCTAGGCCAGACCATCGTGATCGACAACAAGCCCGGTGCCAGCGGCATGCTGGGCGCCGACGTGGTGGCCAAGGCCCCCGCCGACGGCTACACCATCCTGATCGGCACCAACAGCACCAACGCGGCGCTGAAGTTCCTGATGAAAAAGCTGCCCTACGACCAGGACACCGCCTTCACGCCCGTGGGCTACCTGGGCAGCGTGCCGCTGATGGTGGCGGTGAACAACGACGTGCCAGCCAAGACGCTGAAAGAGTTTGTCGACCTGGCCAAGGCCAAGCCCGGGCAGGTCAGCTGGGCGTATGCCAGCACCTCGCAGCAGGTGTCGTCCGAAATGCTGTCGACGATGGCAGGCGTGCAGATGAACCCCATCCCTTACAAAAGCGGCCCGGCGGCGATGACCGACCTGATCGGCGGCCAGGTGATGATGTTCACCGCCGACTTCGCCGTCACGGTGCCGCAGCACAAGGCGGGCAAGATTCGCGGCCTGGCCGTCACGTCGATGCAGCGCGCCGCTGCCGTGCCGGAGCTGCCCACCGTCAATGAAGCGCTGGGCCTGAAGGACTACGAACTGATCGCCTACTTCGCGGTCTTTGCGCCGGCCGGCACGCCGAGCGACGTGGTGGCCAAACTCAACGCCGCCATCAACGCGGCGGCCAACAGCAAGGACATTCAGGACAAGTTCTCGGCCAACGGTTTTGCCGTGGAGCCCGGCACGCCCGAGGCCCTGGCGGCGCGCAACAAGGTCGAAACGGCGAAGTGGGCCAAGGCCATTCGTGACGCCAAGATCGAGCAGCAGTAGGCACCCCATGCGTTTGCGTCGCCAGAGGTGAAGGGTCGAAAAGGGACAAAAAAAGGTCGACCCGACCTGCGCCCTGTGTTCGCCATCGAACCGACAAGGCTGCCCAGGCCGTTCAAGCTGAGTGCAGCCCTGAAGTTCGGTTCAAGACCGACCGTCGGCACCTCTGGCGAAACGTCGGCCGTTCGCGGCCCGATGTGGCGCCTTCAACGAAGGATTCGCATGAACAAGTCATGGATTGCCGTACCGCTGACAGCCCTGTTGATGAGCGCCTGTGTGGTCGGACCGCCCGGACGCGGCCCGGTGGTGGGCGTGGGTGTTGGCATCCAAGTGCCCACGCTGCCACTGATCGTCGAGCTGGGCTCAGACCCCTACTACTCGCATGGCGGCTACACCTACTACTACGACAACGAGCGCTGGCGCTATGCCAATTCGCGCTCCGGCCCCTGGGTCGAGCTGCCACGCAGCCACTACCCGCGTGAAACCCGTTATCGCGGCCGGCAGGGTGACCGCGACCGCGACGGCGTGCCCAACAGCCGGGATCGCGACCGCGATGGCGACGGCGTTCCGAACCGTCGCGACAGCGCGCCAGACAACCCGCGGCGCAACTGAACGCTCCCTGCGCCTTGGCCGCCTTTGCCCAGGTGCTCAGGTGCTCAGGCGCTCAGGCGCAAACCACCCCGCACGGTTCATTCCTGATCGGCAGGCTATGTGCGCTTGTCTTGATCGGGGGTTTGCAGTCCGCTCATTGCCACAGGGAGAATTTCTGATGTTCAAGCAACTGATGTTCAGTGCTGCCATGGCGGCCTCGATGCTGGCTGCGGTTTTGCCGGTGGCGGCGGCGCCGGCCAACGTGATCATCCGCATTGGCCCGCCGCCTTTGCAGGAAGAATCCGTGCCAGCGCCGCGCCGTGGCTACGACGGGTCGCCCGGTTACTGGAACTGGAACCCCAGACGCACCCGCCATGACTGGGTGCGGGGGTCGTGGATTCGCAGTCGCCCTGGCTACACCTATTCGCAGCCTGAATGGGTAGACCGCGACGGCCGTTGGGAGCAGCGTCGCGGCGCTTGGTCGCGCGGTGACCGTGACCGCGACGGCCTTCCCAACAGCCGTGATCGCGACCGTGACGGCGACGGCGTGCCCAACCGCCGCGACAACGCACCCGACAACCCTCGCCGCAACTGACGGCGTGTGATCGCAGCCGTTGCGGTTGCGGTTGCACGTGCGATTGTGATGTTGGCCGCGGTCCTGGTCATGGTTGCAGGCCGGGCCACGCTGGCAAACTCACGGCATGACAGCCGCCATCGAAGAAGCCCGCGCCCAGTTCATGGCCGGCCTGCAAGCACAGGAAGCGGGTCGCCTGCTCGAGGCCGAGGCCGCCTACCGCGCTTCACTGGCGTTGGTGCCGGGCCGCGCGTCCACACTCAACAACCTGGGCGTGGTGCTCACCGCTTTGCAGCGTGACGATGAGGCCCTGCCACTGTTGCAGCAGTCTTTGGCGGTCGAGCCCGGCGACGCCACCAGCTGGGTGGTGCTGGGCCAGTGCCAGGCCCGTTTGGGTCTGCTGCCCGAGGCCTTGGTCAGCGCTGACCGCGCGCTGCTGCTCACCTCAGAAACGACTCCCGGGACGCCAACCAACACAGATGCAGGCGCAGCCGCCGCCTGGGCGCTGCGTGGCGGTGTCTTGAAGGACTTGGGTCGACACATCGAAGCGGCTGCCGCGCTGCGCAGCGCCATCGCCCACGGCGCCGACCCCGCGCTGCAAGGCTATCTGCTGGCCAGCATCGAAGGCCACACGGCACCACCCCAACCGCCGCCAGGCTACGTGCAAGCGCTGTTCGACGGCTACGCAGCCGACTTCGACCAGCACTTGGTGGACCGGCTGGGCTACCAGGCGCCCCAAATCTTGGTTGGCCATCTGGCAGCGCAACTGCAACCCAAAGGCGTGCGCCTGGGCACGGTGCTGGACCTGGGCTGTGGCACCGGTCTGTGCGGCCCTTTGCTGCGGCCGCTGACCCAGCACCTGGTGGGGGTGGACCTGTCGGCCGGCATGCTGCAACGCGCCCAGGCGCGGGGCTGTTATGACGAATTGGTGCAAGGCGACGTTGCCGGACACCTGCACAGTTTGGTCGGCCCGGTGGACGCCATCGTCGCAGCCGACGTGTTCATCTACATCGGCGACTTGCAAGCCGTCTTCGCCGGCGTGCGCCGGGTGTTGAGCCCTGGCGGTTGGCTGGCGCTGTCGGCGGAAGAAGCACCCGACGCGGTGGACTTTGAGCTGCGGCCCAGTTCGCGTTATGCCCAGTCGGAGCGCTACTTGCGCGCGCTGGCGGCTGCCCACGGCCTGGTGCTGCAACACCAACAGCGAGGGCCGTTGCGGCAAGACCAGGGCAGCGATGTGATGGGGCTTTACCAGTGGTGGCAAGCGCCGCTGTGAAAGGCCGACGCAGCCCCTTGTTGCAAGCTTGACGCCGTCGGAAAACTCCGAGCCCGAAATTTCCCCGCCTTCGCTTCACCCCGTTTTCAGTGCTGGCCCGTATCACCCTCATCCACCACCGCACATGAGGGTCCTTCCATGCCATCCATCTTCGGACTCTGGCCCCAGCTGGCTCTGGCCACCGCTGGCCTGCTGATCGCCAGCAGCGCCCACGCCTTCTGCGGCTTCTTCGCCGGCAAAGCCGGCGCATCACTCTTCAACGAAGCCAGCCAGGTGATCCTGGCGCGTGACGGCAAGCGCACCGTCATTTCCATGCTCAACGACTTCAAGGGCCCGCTGACCGACTTTGCCTTGGTCGTGCCGGTGCCCCAGGTGCTGGGCAAAGACCAGGTGCGGGTGGGCGACAAACGTTTGTTCGACCGGCTCGACGCTTACTCGTCGCCGCGCCTGGCCGAATACTTCGACCCCGATCCCTGCCCCACCGGCCTGCGTTTCAACGAAGCGCTGGCGCTGCGCGCCGCGCCAGCGGCCATGGCCAGCGCCGACCGTCAGCGCAAGTCCGAACGCGACCAGGCGCTGGGCATCACGGTCGAGGCCAGCTACACGGTGGGCGAATACGACATCGTGATGCTGTCGGCCCAGCAGAGCCTGGGGCTGGAGACCTGGCTGCGCGAAAACGGCTACCGCATGCCACCGGGCGCGGCGGTGGCGCTCAAGCCCTATGTGGCGCAGGACATGAAGTTTTTCGTGGCCAAGGTCAACCTGAAGGAGCAAGCCGCCAGCGGCGTGCAATACCTGCGGCCGCTGCAGTTTGCTTTCGAGTCCGACAAGTTCATGCTGCCGCTGCGCTTGGGCATGATCAACGCCGCGCCCGACAAGGCGCAGGACCTGATCGTCTACGTGCTGACGCAGCAGGGCCGCGTGGAGGCCGCCAACTACCGCACCGTCAAACTGCCCGCCAATCAAAACCTGCCGCCCGGCATCAAGCGCGACTTCAAGGGTTTTTACAAAGCCTTGTTCGACCACCAGGCGCGCCAGGAAGAACACCGCGTGGTGTTCACCGAATATTTCTGGGACATGGGCTGGTGCGACCCCTGCGCTGCCGACCCGCTGAGCGCCACCGAGCTGAAGCAGGCCGGGGTGTTTTGGTTGGATGAAGGCGTCGATTCCGGCGGCGGCGCCACGCCTGGCAACCCCGGCGTGCTGCGCCCGCGGCGCAGCCCCAACCCCAGTGGCGCGCAAAACGCCCTGCTGACCCGGTTGCACCTGCGCTACACAGCGCAGACCTTTCCCGAAGACCTGATGCTGGTGCAGACGCGTGACCGCGAGAACTGGCAAACCCGCTACGTGGTGCAAAACCCGTTTGAGGGCAGCTTGCAGCAATGCCAGCAAAAGGCCGGTGGCCGCAACTGCGAAGCGGCTTGCAACAGCGCCTACGCACCGCGTGCAGCCGACAGCGGCATGCAGCACAGGCCCTGGTCGCAGTGCATTCAAAGCTGCCAGGCCAGTCAGTCGGCGGGCTTGGAAAGAGCGCGCCGCTACTACGAACAAGAACTGCCGCAGCGCCGCCAGAACGAGCTGAACAACCTGCGCCGCTTCACCGGCTGGAGCCTGGAAGAGGCGCGGCGCTTCAGTGGTTTGGGCGCTGAGTCCACCACGGGCTCCACCACGCCAGCCGAGCCAGCGCTGAAGTGGTGGCAAAAGCTCTTTGGCACCACCGCAGCTGCCACACCCGGTGTTCCCGCTTCGCCCGGTGTTGCGGGATCTGCTGGTCTTCCCGGTTCCTCCGCATCGGCCGGTTCTTCCAGCGCCACCCTCACGGTCAGCAGCGTCAAGCCCGGCAGCAGGCCATGAGCCGCACCGGCACCCAGCCCGGGCTGGCCGACCCCCACACGCGACTGCCCAGCCCATTGCCCAACCCATTGCCGACCACCGCCTGGCAGCGCTGGGCCGGCCGTGCGGTGCAGACCGCGCGTCGATGGGACGCACGCTACTTCCAGATCGCCTTCCTGGTCAGCCTGCTGCTGTTTGGCGCCCTGGCCCGCGACTTTGCGCTGAGCAGCCCGCAGGTGCTGCTGGCCTTTGCCAGCGCCTTGTTGACACAAGCCTTCTGGCAGTTTGCGCTGCAACTGCCCAGCCGCTGGGCTTCAACCGGTTACCTGAGCGCACTGGTCACGGCCTGTGGCATCTCCATCCTGATCCGCTCCGACCAGCTCTGGGTCCACCCCTTGCTGGCCTGCGTGGCGCTGTCTTCCAAGTTCGTGCTGCGCTTTGGCCAGGGCCCTTCGCGGGGTCACATCCTGAACCCCGCCAACCTGGCGGCCTTCATCGCCTTCATGGGCCTGCCGCACGCCTGGCTGTCGCCCGGTCAATGGGGCCAGGACACGCTGGTCGGCCTGTGGATGCTGGCCCTGGGCGCCACCGTCACCGGGCGCATTTCGCGCTGGGGCATCAGCCTGAGCTTCTTGGCCGCCTGGCTGGGCTTGCTGGGCGCACGCCTGCTGTGGCTGGGCTTCGAGCCCGAGTTGGCTTTGTCGATGTGGTGGCACCAGGCCATGAACGGCGCCACGATCCTGTTCGCCTTCTTCATGATCTCCGACCCCATGACCACGCCGCAACACCCGGGTGCGCGGGTGGCCTATGCGGTGTGCGTGGCCGTCACCGCGTTTGTCTGGCAATTCTCGCTATTCAAACCCCAGGGCTTGATCGTGGCGCTGTTCGTCTGGAGTTGGTCGGTGCCGTTGTGGAACCGGGCCTTTGCAGCAGCTCGGTTTGAGTGGCGGCGATGAGCCTGCCACCCAGCGCTAACCCAGGGCCTGCAGCTGGCAATCGCACCGCCTGACCCCGCTCGCCGGGCAGCGGACAGGGACGGCGGGCGCCTCAGCTGCGCAGATCGGCCAGCGCCGCCAGCGCACGCCTGACGAAGGTTTGCCACAGCCAGCGCCAAGCGGTCACGGTGCCCGGTTCCGAGCAGCGCGACGCGGGCACCATCAGCGTCTGGGCGACACACAGCTGCCAATCTTCTTTCAGCCGCGCCCGCGATGCGTAGCCTGCCCCCAGGGACACCAGCCGCGCATGCCAGTGCTCGACCAGGGTGTCGGCCCAGGCGCGACGGCTCTGCTCGGGCCACCAGAGCACCATCGCCGTAGCCAGGTCACTCAGCGCCAGGCTGCTGATCGGTGGCGAATGCAGGAAGGGCTGGTAGTCGATCAGCAACACGCGGCCCGGGCCGGCTCGCGGTGCCAGGATGTTGCCGGGATTGAGGTCGCCATGGACCCATGAAAAACCGGCCGGATCTTCTGCACGGCCCAGCAGGGCCTGCGGCAAGCGGTCGAACACCGCGCGCACGGTGTCGCGCTGTGCAGCGCTGAAGTCGTCCTGCATCGCGTCCAGCATCACCGGCAGGCCGGCCATGGCGCGGCCCCAGGACGCCCGGGTGGCTGCTGCGTCGGGTGGCGGCTGCGCCCAGCGGTGGGCGTGCAATTGCGCCAGCGAAGCCACCAGCGCTCGGCCGTAGGCCTCGGTCACTGGCACATCGTCCTGGTTGCGGTGGCTGTCGGCCAGGTCGTCCAGCAGCAGGTGGTAGTGCGTTGTGTCGGCATCGGCATGGTGGCAGCGCACCAGCGGGGCGTCGGCCAAGCCGACGAAGTCGCGCTGGTAGTAGTCCACCTCACCGCGCCCAAAGACCGTGGCCGAGCCCACCTTGACGCGCAGCTTCAGGGGCTGCGGTGTGCCGCTGACCCGTGCCTGGATCAGCACATGGGCGCCCCAATTGCTGACCGCATCGCGGCGCTCAAACGACAGCACCGGGCGGCCGAGCGCGGCTTCCAGCCAGGCCGGCGTGACGTCGGCCGGGTCGTGCACCACAGGCACGTGACCGGTCCGTGGTGTCATGCTCTGACACCGGACCCAGCCGGCGTGGCCGTGCACCGCAGGGCGGTCAGAGCCCCCGCCAGGTCACCCGCCGGACCAGACCTGCTGTCGTTCAAAACCTTCATTTCCGACCTGGTCAGGATGGACCTGGGTTGCTTGCCTTGGCTCAGCGTAGCAGGGCCGGTGGGCTTGATGAACGGCCGCAAGGGATAGGCCTGCGGGTGTAGCGCCGCTCGCCAAACTCGGCTCTGGACAACCCCGCTATCCTCCCGCCCAGACCCCAAGGCATGGAGCACCCCCAATGAGCGATTCAGCCGAACCGCGCCTGAACCCCGGCGCGCCGCTGGACCTGTCCCGCGTGATGGCCGTGCGCGTCAACCAGCCGGCTGTTGCGCGCCGCGTGGCGCAGTTGAACGGCAGCCGCTCGGTGAAGAAAAACTTCCAGGCCGCGTGGCTGGTCAAGACCATCCAGTGCATGGACCTGACCACGCTGTCGGGCGACGACACGCCCGGCCGTGTGCGCCGCTTGTGCGCCAAAGCCCGCCGCCCCTTGCGCGCCGAGTTGATGCAGGCCCTGGGCCTGAGCGATCTGAAAGTGGGCGCTGTTTGTGTCTACCACCAGATGGTCAGCGAAGCTGTGGACAGCCTGCGCGGCAGCGGCATTCCGGTGGCCGTGGTGTCCACCGGCTTCCCGGCCGGACTGACGCCGATGGAAACCAAGCTGCGTGAGATTGAACTGTCGGTGGCGGCCGGGGCCCAAGAGGTGGACATCGTCATCAGCCGTCGCTACGCGCTGCAAAACGACTGGCAGGCTTTGTATGACGAGGTCAAGGCCTTTCGCCACGCTTGCGGCGGCGCCCACCTGAAAGCGATCTTGGCCACCGGCGAACTGCAGACCTTGGAGAACGTGGCCCGCGCGTCCTGGGTGGCCATGTTGGCGGGCGCCGACTTCATCAAGACGTCCACCGGCAAAGAAGGTGTCAACGCCACGTTGGACGTATCGCTGGTGATGGTGCGCGCGATCCGCGACTACCTGGAAGAGACCGGCCACGTGGTGGGCTACAAACCCGCCGGCGGCATTTCATCGGCCAAGCTGGCCACGCAGTACTTGGCGCTGATGAAAGAAGAGCTGGGCACGCGCTGGCTGCAGCCCGAGCTGTTTCGTTTTGGCGCCAGCAGCCTGCTCACCGACGTGGAACGCCAGCTCGAGCACCACGTGGAAGGCTTTTACAGCGCCAGCTGGCGCCATGCCATGCCATGAGCTTGCCGGGCCGCCCTAAGAGCTCATACCGGAGTGCGCAGCACGCAGGCACTCCGCTGAACACGCCGCTCTCCGCAGCATCTGACACACAGCACGCCATGTCGACTTCCAAACCTTCAGCCAACCCCTCCGTCAGCGACATCCTCGCCACCATGGACTACGGCCCCAACCCCGAATCGGCCGACCTGGCCCAGGCCTGGCTGAGCCACCACGCTCGCCACTTTGGCGTCTTCATCGGCGGTCGTTGGCTCAGTGGCAAAACAAGCTTCGACAGCATCAACCCGGCCAACGGCCAAACGTTGTGCACCTTGACCCAGGCCA
>JANMHH010000215.1:0-4843 GCA_031375065.1 Rubrivivax sp.
CCAGTTCGGTGAGGCTGCGGTATCGGGCTTCACTTTCCACCAATGCCGCGGTGCGCTCCTGCACGGTGCGCTCCAGCACCTGGTTGTGGGCTTCCAGCATCTTGTACAGCAGCTGCACCTCGAGCATGTGGCGGATGCGGATCTTCACCTCCACCAGGTCGAAGGGCTTGTTGATGAAGTCGCGCGCGCCGGCCTGCAGGGCACGCAAGTTGTGCCCGGGCTGGGCCGTCAGCGCGATCACCGGCAGCACGCCGCCGGCCTCGGTCTGCAGCGCCTGCATGACGCCGAAGCCGTCCAGAACGGGCATCTGCAGGTCGAGCAGGATCAGGTCGTAAGGGCGCTCGCGGTGCAAGGCGCTGACCCGTTGCGGGTCGGTCGTCGCCGACACGTCCAGGTAGCCGTCGTCCTGCAGCAGGCGCTCGAGCAGTTGCACATGGGCCGCCTGGTCATCGACGATCAGGATGCGGGCGTTCAGCAGGTCGGTATCGGTCAGCATCAGGGGGTCTCCTGCGGGGTGGCGCGCCGGCCACGTTGAAAGGCCATCTCCAGGGCACGGCCGATCACGTCGTCGTGCACGTTTTGTGCCAGGTAGTCGAAGCAGCCCGCAGCCAGGCCCGCTTCGATGTCGGGCGGCAGGGCGTCATGCCCCAGCGCGATGACCGGGATGTGCGCGGTGGCCGGGTCATTCGCCAACCGATGCATCGCCTTGACGGAGCAGGGGTCGTGCAGCGGAACACCCATCAAGATGGTGTCGGGCCGCGCCGAACGGGCGATCTCGATGCCGCCGCGGGTGTCGCGCGCGCGCAGCAGACGAATGCTCGGCCAACGCTCGGCCAGCTCAACGATGCGCTGCAGGCGCTGGGCGTTGTCTTCGATGTGCAGCACCGTGTTCACCGGATGGCTGCGCGGCGTCAGCGCCGGCGCCGCGTCCAGCTCGAACCAGAAGCAGCTGCCCACGCCAACCGTGCTGTGCACGCCGATGCTTCCGCCCATCAATTCGACCAGGCGCTTGCTGAAGACCAGGCCGATGCCGGTGCCCGGCGTACCCGTCGCTTCCTGGCCCAGCCGGTTGAAGGGCTGAAAGAGCTGCGCCGTTTGCGCCGCTGAAAGCCCGGGGCCAGTGTCCTCGACGCTGACGCGCACCCGCCGCTCGGCAAGCACCGCCCAGCGCACCGTGACGCGCCCGGGCCGGCGGTTGTACTTGATGGCGTTGCTCAGCAGGTTCAACAGCACCTGCTTGGTCCGCAGGGGGTCGGCCTGCACCAGGCAGTGTTGATCGGCGCAGCC
Organism: Rubrivivax sp.; assembly: GCA_031375065.1. Classification (GTDB taxonomy): domain Bacteria; phylum Pseudomonadota; class Gammaproteobacteria; order Burkholderiales; family Burkholderiaceae_C; genus Rubrivivax. The sequence goes on from JANMHH010000215.1 coordinate 1,288, forward strand.
CACGCAAGGCTGATGGACGCAGTTGAACTCCAGCTCGACACCGGCGGCCTGCGCCTGGGGCTCCACCATGGCCCGGCAGTCTTGCACCAGGCTGCGCAGCGACACCATCTGCATCGCCAAGACCAGCTTGCCCGACTCGACGACCGTCAGGTCCAGGATCTCGTTGACCAGGCCCAGCAGGTACCAGCCGGCCTTCAGGACCTGCTGCAGGCTGTCGTGCTGGGCCGCCGTGGGCGCCGGCGTGCCGGCTTCGATCAGCTGCGTGAAGCCCAGCATGGTGCTCAGCGGCGAACGCAGTTCGTGGCTCATGCTGAGCAGAAAGTCCGATTTCACCCGGCTCGCCCTTTCGGCTTCGGCGGTGGCGGCCATGAGTGCCAGCTCGGCCCGCTTGCGAACAGTGATGTCGTAGAACAGCACCGCCACCTGGCGCGCCTGTGGTTCGCCCAGCCGGAAGGCGTAAGAGTCGAACCAGATCTGCAGCGCCTCGCTGTAGCGCTCGAAGCGCACCGAAACGCCCGTCAGCGCCACGCTGCCGTAGGTGTCGAACCACTGCCGCTCGATATCGGGGATCAGGCTGCGCACGGTCCGGCCTTCGACATCGCACATTCCGGTCTGTTGCGAGAACGCCGTGTTGACCTGCAGGTAGCGTGCGTCGACCGCGACGCTCTGGTCGTCGAAGATCATCTCCAACACGGCGTACCCGGCGTCGATCGAATTGAACAGCGTGCGGTAACGTTCTTCAGAGGTGCGCAAGGCTTTTTCAGCGCGTTGGTGCCCCGCCACCAGCGCGAAGCGTTCGACGGCGTCTTCGACCACCCGTGTCAGGCTGTCGGCGCTGGTCCCGCGTTTGCCAATGTAGTCCTGCGCGCCGGCACTGAGCAGGCTGAGCCCGTCTTCGCCTTCGGTGCCGGTGATCACCACCACCGGGCACGGCGGCAGGTCGGCGCCCTGGCGCAGGGCCGCCAGCACTTCGGGGGCGTCCATGTCGGGCAGGCTGTAGTCGAGCAGCACGCAATCAACGGGGCCGTGTGTCGGGTCCAGCGCCTGGCGCACGCCGTCGGCGCCCAGTTCGGCCTCGCTGAAACGGTAGCGGCGGCGGCCACCGCGCAGCAACATCTGGCGCAGGTCGGCGCGATCGTCGGCGCTGTCGTCGATCAGCAAGATGTGCCAGCGGGCTTTTGCCATCGGTGGAGGCTGGTTCAGGCCGGCAGCGCGACGCTGCCCAACCAGTAGTCAAAGATCTGCTGCAACACCCGCAGGTGCGCTGCGTGGTCCACCGGCTTGACGTGGTAGGCGTTGGCGCCCAGGCCGTAGCAGTGGTCCAGGTCGCGCGGGTTGGCCGAGGCGCTCAGCACCACCAGCGGCAGCCTGCGCAGGCTGGCGTCCTGGCGGATGTCGCGCAACGCCTCGCGGCCGTCGTCGCCCGCCGTGTTGAGGTCCAGCAACAGAAGGACTGGCAAGGTGTCGCGGCCGCGCGCTGGGCCGCCCAGCAGTCGCAGCGCCTGCCCGCCGGACAGGGCGCGCACGATCGGGTGCCGCACGCCGGCGCCGCGGGCAGCGTCCAGCACGGTCTCGAAGTCCTCGTCCGAATCCTCAACCACCAGGATGTGCTGGGTCTGCATGTCTACACGCTGGCCGGCGGGCCCGGCAGGGTGAAGAAGAAGGTGCTGCCCACGCCCAGTGCCGACTCGAGCCAGACCCGGCCGCCGTGGCGCTGCACCAGCTTTTGCACGATGGTCAAGCCGGCACCCACGCCGCCGCCGTACTCGTCGCGGCCGTGCAGGCGCTTGAACATGCGAAAGACCTGCTCGTGGTGCCGGCGGTCGATGCCGATGCCCTGGTCCTTGACGTAGAAGACGGTCGGCCCGGCCCCCCGGGCCGGGGCATGGGGGCTGGCGGTCAGCTCTGGCGCCTCGATGCACCCCACCTCGATGTGGGCGGTGTCGCCGCGCTTGTACTTCATGGCGTTGGAAAGCAGGTTGCTGAAGATCTCGCGCACGCGCACCGGGTCGCACCGCAGGTGGGGCAGCGGGCGCGGAATCGCGATGCTGCAACGGCTTTCGAGCCGGCGCGCGCCGATCATCTCGAGCGCTTCTTCGAGCACCTCGTTGAGGTCGGTGTCCTCGAGCTCCAGTTCCATGCGGCCGACGCGCGAGAAGTGCAGCAGCGAGTCGAGCAGGCTGTCCATGCGCACCGTCAGGCGCATCAGGTTTTCAACGCGACGGCGGTTGTCGCCGTCGATCGCCTCGGCGCTTTCCAGCAGCTGGTGGGCGTAACGGTGGATGCCGCGCAGCGGCTCCTTCAGGTCGTGCGACGCGACGTAAGCAAACGCATCCAGCTCTTCGTTGCTGCGTGTCAGGTCGGCGTTGAGGTCGGCCAGCCGCTCGGCGCGGGTGATCACCAGTTCCAGCACCAGCAGGCGCAGGCGCAGCGCAGCGTCGATCTCGATGTCCGACCACGGCCGGGACTGCCCGCGCACGGATTCGACAAACAGCTCGAACGAAGCGCGCGGGCTCAGGCGCAGGCCATGCGGGCCGGGGACCGACGGCTCGTCGTGGGGGTTGCCGGCCCACTGCACCGTTTGCAGGGTCTGGGGCCGAAACCAGATCATCAGCCCGCGCCGCTGGCGCGACAGCGCCACTGCGAGCACACCGCTGGCGATGTCTTCCAAGCCCACAGCGGCCGGGCAGGCACGCGCCAGCGCATCGGTGACAAAAACCGGCCGGGTCGCCGATTCCAGTTCGGGTTGCCCGTACAGCCAGGCGGCCAGTTGGTCGAGCTGCGCCAATTCGGGCACGTGGCCGACACACCACCAGCGGTCCAGGTGGTAAAGCGCGGCGCCACCGGCATCGATGGCGTCCAGCAGCGAGGGCTGGTGCGACGTCAGGGCCAGCAGGTCGCCTTCACGTGCCGAGCGCGCCACCAGTTGCTGATGCACGCCTTCCAGCTTCAGCCGGTAGGCCAGCTGTTCGGCGTGCTCGGCGGCCTTGAGCTGCAGCGACGCCACCTGGGCCAGCAGTTCGCAGGCCGCGCGAACCTGGTACGGGAAGTGGGTGGCGGTTTCGTGGTGGCAGGCGATCAGGCCCCAGAGCTCACCGTCGCGCAGGATCGGCATGGTCAGCGACGCAGCCACGCCCATGTTGGCCAGGTATTCGGTGTACATCACCGACGCGCCGCGCAGCGCGCAGTGGGTCATGTTCAGCGCACGGCCGTTGTCGGGGTTGGCCAGCGGCAGCAGTTCCACCAACGCACCGGCGGCGTCGGGCAAGGGGCGGATCCAGATGCGCTTGAAGATCTCACGCGTCGGCTGCGGGATGTCGCCCGCCGGGTAGTGCAGCCCGAGCCAGGGCGCCAGGTTCTCGCGCCGGCTTTCGGCGATGACCTCGCCGTGCAGGTCAGCGTGGAAGCGGTAGACCATCACACGGTCCAGGCCGGTGATCGAACGCACCTCTTCGGTGACTTGATGGCAGAAATCGCGCACGTTGGTGGCGGCCTGCAGGCGGCTGACGGCCGACTTGACGAGCGCAAAGCAGTCACCGTCGTTGTGATGGCCGGC
>JANMHH010000220.1:0-30658 GCA_031375065.1 Rubrivivax sp.
GACCTATCGCCGCGTGTACTACGCCGATATGCAGGGCGTGCAGGCGCAGCAGAATGAAGGTCACCTGATAGCTTCTGGCGTGGCGCTATGCCTCGCCATCGGCTTTGGTGCGCTTGCGTATCTGCTCCCACTTCTTGACGACCCGAACAATATCAGCTGGATCGGCGTCATGGTCTGGTAGCCGGAGTCAGACACCGCACGCAGCAGCTTGGGATCGAGCGCGAGGGTGTTGAATAGGGCGGGCGGCGCGACTTGATCCTCTGCGCCAGAGGCAGCTCCGTACGGAGCCGAAAGAGATTGGGACATTCCCTGATTATCGCTCGGGATGGGTTTCGGCCGCGACGGCCGGCGCTGGCCGCCGCCCGACGATCAGCAGACGCGGGGTCTTGAAGCGGACGATACGGCTGTACAGCAGCCGATACGAAAAAACGAACAGCAGCAACCAAGCCGTGAGCACGGCGCTGCTGTCCCACCACAGCACGCTTGGCACCACGCTCAGCGAGCACAGCACCCACAGATAGGGCGAGGTCATCGAGTTGCGCCGCGTCAGCACGGCCGCATCGCCGTCGCCCCGGGCCCAGCGCATCAGGCGTTTGTAGATCAAGGTGTGCAGGTGAATGCCGTCCGGCAGGCCGACCGAGCGACCGCGCACCACCTTGCGGCGGTACATTGAAAACAAGGTTTCGTAGATCGGGTAGGCGCACAGCAGCAGCGGGAAGATTGGCGACACCTGCGGGTTGCGATGGACCAGCAGGATGCCCAGCACCGCGAGCATGAAGCCGATGAAGTACGCGCCGCCATCACCCAAAAAGATCAGCCCGGCAGGAAAGTTCCAAAGAAAGAACCCCAGCACCGCTCCAAGTCCAGCCAACGCCAACAGGCCTATTTGCGTATCGCCAACCTGAAACGCCACGTAGGCCAAGGCTGCCAACATGATGACCACGCACATGGAGGCCAGTCCATTGAATCCGTCGATGATGTTGACGGCATTGGAGATGCCGGCAACAGCCAACATCGTCAACACCAGCGACCCAGCCGTCCACGCCACGACAGGGTCGAGAAAGGGGATGTCGGTGCGTGTGATGGCCGCGTCCAAGAGCCAGAAGGCCATGGCTGCCGATAGAACGGAGGCCAGCAGCCGCTTGCGCGGACTGACAGCCTTGGTCAAATCTTCGACCAAACCGGCCACAAAGGTGGGCAAGGAGCAGACCAGCAGCAGCCCTGCCGTCGCCGACACACTTCTGTCCAGCCACGCCATCACGGCGCTGGCCGCGACCAAACCCACAACAACGCCGATGCCACCCACTCGCGGGACGGGCTTGACATGGAATTTCTGCGGCCCTGAGGTGTCGTGATCCAACGCGCTGTGTCCTTCCGCGCGACTGGTGTGAACGACCCAGCCCGTCAGGAGAACTGCAACGAAGAAGGAAGTTAGGAGGATCAACACCAAAGCCATTGTACGCAGCGTGGCCTTGCCCCAGAAAAGCGTAAACCTTGATGGGTGTTGCAATGCAAGCACGAGGGAGGTGAACGACAAAGACGGTGCGCGCGCTTCCCGCCGAAGTTAAAGCAGGCATCTGTGCGGTCGGTGATCGGCGGATAAGGCATCGCGGCGGCAAGATCACCGGGCGTCGTGGAACGGACGCTGCAACTGGTCCAAGGCAGAGCGCCGAGTACAGCTTCAAGGTCACCACCGACAGCAACCACGACCTGCCGATCAGGACCAACCTGCTTGATCGGTTGTTCAGCGTGGCCGAGCACAGCAGGGTCAGAGCGGGCGATATCGCCTACATCCACATCGAAGCAGGCTGGCTGTTCCTGGTGGTGATGGTCGATTTGCTCAGCTGCCAAGTCGTGGGTCGGCCGCTGAGTGAGGACATGATGCGTGACATCGATGCCTTGTGCATAGCTCGGTTCAAGCGTCATCCGTGTTAACAGGCCGGGGCGACCTTGCACTGCGACCAAGGCAGCCAACACGCCAGCCAGGACGACTTCAAAGATGCACGCACCAAGTAAGGATCACGGCCTCGATGAGCCGGCGCGGCTTCTGCTGGCTCAACGCATGGAACGATATGCTGCTCGGGCCGTCAAAGGTGCTGCTGCTGTAGGGCCAGCAGTTCGAGGCGAGCCCCTGGGCCAAGGACACCGCTAGAATCGATTGTTGTTTTCATTGCCTTCGCGGCGCAGACTCAGCACCACGACATGGTCATTCGGAAGTTCGCTTTACTTCACTTGCCTGCCATTGGCCACCTTCTCGCCCTTCTGATCCTGGCGTCTTGCTTGGGCTTGCAAAGTGCGGCTGCCCAGACAGCGGCCGGTGGCGCGGCTATCGAATCGGCGAGTGTCCCCACCGGCCCGATTCGCTTGCGACAACCGGCCGAGATCGCACCGCTGGCTGCTGTAGCCAGTCCGGTTCTGGCAGCCGCCAAACCAGGCGAATTCGAGTCGTTCGTTGGTCTGACCCGATTCGGCGCGGACCTGGTCAACGAACTCGCATCTGGTGCCGCCGACTACAGCCCTATCGTGCCACCGGAATATGTCCTTCAGAGTGGCGACGAGTTGCAAATCACCATTTGGGGTTCGGTGGACGCTGACCTTCGACTGAACGTCGACCGCTCGGGCCGAATCTCGATTCCCCGCATCGGACCCGTGATGGTGGCCGGCGTTCGCTATGGTGAATTGCACGATCTGCTGACACGCCGGGTGGCACAGGCCTTCAAGAACTTCGAGCTCAGCGTCAGCCTGGGTCGGCTGCGAGGCGTCCGCGTCTATGTGACGGGCTTTGTACAGCGACCAGGCGCCTATGCGGTGGCGGGGCTTTCGACAGTCATGAACGCTGTGATGCGTGCGGGCGGGCCCGCCACAGCGGGTAGCTTCCGGCAGATTGAGCTGCGACGCGATCTCAAACTGGCCGGGACCTTTGATCTCTATGACTTGCTCTTGCGCGGGGACCGCAGCGGCGACCGCCTGGTCCAGCCCGACGACGTGATCCATGTGCCGCCAACAGGCCCGCAGGTCGCCTTGCGCGGCAGCGTCAACAAGCAGGCGGTGTACGAACTCAAAGCCGGTGACTCGCTGCGCGATCTCATCAGCATGGCAGGTGGCTTTTCGCCGGTTGCCGACCGCACGCGCGTCGCGCTCGAGCGGCTCGATGATCGCCGAGCCCAGCGCGTGGTGCAGCTGCAGTTGCCCGAACAGGACGCTGTGCCTCTGGTCAACGGTGACGTCGTACGGGCTTTCAGCGCCGTCGAGTCCGGGCTCTCGGTGCAGCGCCAGAACAAACGGGTACGCATCGAGGGCGAAGTTTTTCAACCGGGCGAGTTTGTGCTGCCACCTGAGAGCACGCTCTCGGATGCCCTGCGCGCCGCCGGAGGCCTGACCCCAAACGCCTATCTGTTTGCTGCCAATTTCCAGCGCGAGAGTGTGCGCGTCACGCAGCAGGAAAATTTTGACCGTGCACTGAAGGATATGGAAACCGATCTCGTTCGCGCGTCGACGACTCAGCGGGTATCCAGTGCCGAGGAAGCAGCCACAGCGGCGGCACGCAGCACCGCCAACAACCGGCTGATCGAGAAGCTGCGTAGCCTGCAGCCCACTGGACGTATCGTGTTCCAGCTCAAGCCCGATGCCACCGAGCTGCCTAACATCCTGCTCGAGGACGGTGACCGCATCGTCGTGCCGACCAGACCCACCACGGTGGGCGTTTTTGGCAGCGTATTCAATTCGAGCACCTATTTATACGCCGCGAACCGCAGCATTGGCGACTACCTGCAACTGGCCGGCGGCGCCACCAAAGGTGCCGATGAAGGCAGCGCCTTCATCGTACGCGCCAACGGGCAGGTGATGAGCAGCCGCAGCCAACCATCCACATGGTTCAGCCGCGCCAACCAAATTGCCGGGATAACTGCCGAACCCGGCGACACCGTATTTGTGCCGGAGGAACTCGACAAGGCAACCTTTGTCCAGAGTGCTAAAGACTGGACCCAGATCCTGTATCAGTTGGGAATAGGCTTGGCTTCTTTCCGGGTCATTGGGGCCTTCTGAAGTGACCTTAAGCGGGATTGGGGCGCAAGCTGACCGGCTGACAGATGCGGCCTTTTCGGATTTTCTCGCGCCGGTGCGGATGCTGCGAAATGACTGGAAGCTGCTCGGACTGGGTCGGCCGGATCTGATTAGTCAGTCAGGGCAAGGCGAGTCCGCAGTACGGAGCGAACGTCCGTGCCAGGAAGTCTAGGTCGCCGACTCGTCTCAAACTCGGGATGGAACTTTGCGGGCCACGGAGTCGGCCTTGCCGCTGCGGTGGTCGCGATTCCAGTACTCATCCGCAATCTCGGGCCCGAGACCTTTGGAATCTTCTCGATCTACCTGGCGCTGGTCGGTTACTTCGGCCTGCTGGATCTGGGCATCGGCAGAGCAGTGACCACGGAAGTGGCCAGCCACGACACTCGCAACGACTCCACCGGGCTCGTTGGTTCGGTTGCAACCGCCGTTGCAATGCTGGGTGCCATCGGCACGGTGGGCGCGGGCCTCATCGTATTGTTCCGCGAGCAAATTCTCGGCTTGCTCCTGTCGAACTCTCCATCAATGGGCGAAGATGGTCAGTCCTCACTGACAGTCTTGGCCATCACCATCCCATTGGTTCTGCTCACAAGCGGCTTGCGTGGAGCTCTCGAGGGGCTGCGTCAGTTCAAGGTCGTCAGTCAGATCACGATGCCGATTGGCGCTTTGATGTTCGCCGCTCCAGCATTCATGTCCGTCTCGTCTCCTCGGCTGACCTCCCTGATGTGGGTCGTCTTCGCCGTGCGACTCGCCGGGTTAGCCTTGTACCTGCACACATGTCGCCGGCGCATCGTGGGCTTCGATCTGCGCCACGGCAACCTCAGGCAAACCCGGACCTTGCTACGAGCAGGCGGTTGGATGACGGTGAGCAACGTGGTCAGCCCGCTGATGACCAGCTTGGACCGTGTTGTGGTGGGGGCGCAGGTGTCGATGGCCGCAGTGGCGCACTATGTGACCGCCTACGAGATGGCCACCCGGGTCACGGCAGTCGCCAGTTCCATAGGAAGCGCTGCGTTTCCCGAATTTGTGCGCCAGGCCGCGGACAAGACCCCAAACGATGTCAGGCGCAGGCAGTTTCTGCGAGCAAGTGCGCTTGCCTGCCTGGTCGGTCTGATTCCGGCCTTGATGATCTTCTTGTTCGCGCGCGAAATCCTGAGCGTGTGGATATCACCCGCCTTTGCCACCGAGAGTCACCTGATCTTGCGAATCCTCCTGGTTGGGGTGGTCATCAACGGCGCGACATCGATCCCGTTTGCCTTCATTCAGGGCATAGGGCGCGCCGACATGACTGCCAAATTCCACCTGCTGGAGTTGGTGCTTTACCTACCCACACTGCTGACGTTGCTGTCGATTTTCGGCGTTCTCGGTGCTGCTATGGCCTGGGTAGCGCGGGTGGCGCTGGATGCTGCACTGATGTTCACCTACTCGCTGCGTACCCTGCGCTGAGTGCCAGTGATGGGCAACGGACTGCCTCGGCTCCCGCATGCGTTCGCTCGACGAACCAGGCACCGGCAGCCATGATCTTCTACTACCTCTGCTTTGCCTCGGTTCTGGCTCTGCAACTGGGGACCCGCCAATCGGCCGGGCTGCGCTACCTGTGCATCGGCGTCGCCATGTTCCTGATTGCGGCCCTGCGCTCGGACCAAGTGGATCTGGACTACAAAGGGTATGTTGAGTACTACAACGATGTGCTCGATGCCGGATTTTCAAACGTCGAGCCCACCTTCATCCTTCTCTCGCATCTCACCAAGAACTTCACTGACAACACCCTGCCCCTGTTCATTTTCTACGCGGCAGTTGGCATCACGTTGAAACTGGTGGGCATCGCGCAGCTGAGCAAGTTCCCCCTAGCATCCATGTTGGTGTATTTCTCGGGCTTCTTTCTCTTGTGGGAGATGACCCAAATCCGGGCGGCTGTGGCTGGGGGCCTGCTGCTGCTGTGCGTGAGCCAAATCCGGCATCGTCGCCTGTTGCCATTTCTGGGCTTGTGGGGATTGGCGGTATCGTTCCACTACGCTGCCTTGATTTTGCTCCCACTCTACTTTCTGCGATCCGACTCGGCTAGTGCCTGGATTTACTACTTGCTGCTTCCACTTGCTACGGCTTCCTACATGGCCAACGTCAATCTGGTTGAGCTGGCCAGCTTTGCACCAATCCAGCTGATTGAACTCAAGATCAAGTCCTACGAAACGTATGCCGACGCCGAAGTCGACAACATCTACAACGCTGTTTATCTCAGTCGCTGTGCACTGGCGTTGCTACTCTTTGCAAACAGGGACTTCCTGAGTCGGCAAAACGAATACTTCATCGTGATGCTGAAGATCTACTTTGTAGCGCTCTTCATTCATGTGGCCCTTGCGTCCATCCCCGGGATCTCGTCCCGCCTAAGCGAACTGCTGATGGTTGTTGAAGTCATACTGATTCCGATGCTGATCCACTTCTTCAGAAGCAGACTTGTCGGACACACCGTCGTCGTGCTCGCAGGGCTGACCTTCTTCGTGTTTTCCCTGCACTACACCCAGTTGTTGATGCCCTACAGCATTTCCAGTCTCGTGCTGCCATGACCAACGGAATTGGATCACCTGGAACGGCCACCCACGCCCAGGTACTGGCCGTGGTGGTGAGCTACTGTGGCGGCAGCAAGGTGGCAGAAACTGTTCGCGCGCTCGTGGGCCAAGTGGGCCGCGTTCTGGTCGTGGACAACGGTTCCGACCCCAATAGTCTGAAGGTCCTCCGCTTGCTGCAGTCTGACGGACTCGCCATGGTGCTGGAATTAGGAGAGAACAAGGGGCTGGGCTTTGCTCTGAACATCGGCGCCCGCAAAGCCCTGGAGTGGGAATACGCTTGGCTGCTGACAATGGATCAAGACAGCATTGTTGACGCGACCATGGTTCAGTCCATGCTCCAGTTGGCCAGACGCACACCCGGTTTGCGCTGCGTCTCGCCCAACATTGTGGTGCACGGCCACCCGCCGGAGAGTCTCCGATCAGGCCCGGTGGACTACGCAATCACCTCGGGAAACTTGTTGCACACGGATGTTTGGCGCTTGGCGGGCCCGTTCAACGAGGACTACTTCATCGATTGCATCGACTTCGACTTTTCGTTGCGCGCCAGGGCCCAGGGTTTTGAGATTCACAAGGATCCTCAAGCCTTGCTGCATCACGAACTTGGGCAACGGGTGGAGGTGCGGCGCCCTTTAGAACGCTTCTACACCCAGCATTCAGCACTGAGGCGCTACTACATGTTCCGAAATTTCCTCTTTCTCGCCAAGACTCACGGCCTGCGGGAACCCAAGTTCATTGGCAAGCTGCTGATTGCGCACATCCTGCTGGCCCTCCTCATCATTTTCTACGAGCCGCAGTTAAAGCGGAACCTCCGTTTCATTGTCCGCGGCGTGCTGGACTTCATGCGCCACCGGTCAGGTGTCTATCGTGTGTGAAGCTGAGCCGAGGGCTATCGGGTCAAGCCGATACAATGGTTTTAAGACGTTTTTGCCGCCACGAACATCCCAACGCACCTACTGTCTAGAAGCGAGGCAACGAGTGCCTGCGAGGCTGGAATTGTCGAAATCATGTTTCAACTGAGCGAAGTCAAACGAAAGATCAAGCACTTGCTGCCGCAGCCGGTTACAGACTTCGTGTTGAAGCTCAAGTACCTCAACCAAGAAGTCGACGGGTATGCAGACTTTGTATCCGCAGTCCGCGGTGGTCAGGGCTTGGAAGTGGGCGGCCCTTCGACAGTGTTCAAAACCATACTTCCCGTGTACCAGGCGGTCAGATCACTGGACGGGGTGAATTTCGCTCCAAATACGGTCTGGGAAGGCGGCATCCAGCACGGGCTTCGGTTCCGATACTTGGGAACACGGGTTGGATATCAGCACATCGCCGACGCGACAGATCTGAATTCGATTCAGTCCGACAAGTACGACTTCGTACTCTCATCCAATTGTCTCGAGCATGTGGCCAACCCCATTCGTGCACTGCTCGAGTGGAAGCGTGTCATGCGAACGGGCGGAGCATTTATCCTGATCCTCCCAAACAAGGCCAGCAACTTCGACCACAAACGGCCGACGACAACGTTTGAGCATCTGCTGGAGGACTTCCGAAGGAACACCAGCGAGGACGACTTGACCCATGTGCAGGAAATACTTTCCTTACACGATCTCAGTCTCGACCCGCCGGCTGGCACGACAGAGGAATTTCGACGCCGCAGCATGGACAACTACCTGAATCGAACACTACATCACCATGTATTCGACATGTCCACGATCCTGAAATTGTTGAGCCATGTCGGTTTCGACACGGCTCGGACGACTACCACCCTTACAGACTACTTCGTCTTGGCCAGCAAACGGGCCTAAGCAGCCGACGCCCTACCCAGCGGACTTCTATTGGCGCCAACGCCAAGCTTGGCGCATCCGTTCGACCTCTTGCGCAGCGTCTGGATCGTTCTCTCGCTGCTTTGCGAGGAAGGCGCGGACCAACACGAACACCACAACACCCAACAGTCCGGCGAGCGTACCGCCCACGGCAATCATGGCCCTGGAAGGTTTGGACTTGAAATCAGGTGGAACGGCCTGATCGATGGACTGCAGCAGCGGGCCTTCCTTGGCTTCGTCCAACCGGGCCATCTCCAGTTGGCGGACCACCGACTCCAGCAGAAGTTCCTGCAGTTTCAGTTCACGGCGTGCACGCACATTGTCGATGGCTGCAGCAGGGATCTTGCCGACGGGCATGTCCAGCCCATTGCGCGAACCGCCCCCTTGAGCCGACTCCAAGCGGGCCAGCTCGGCCCGCCAGCCCTTCAACTCAGACTCGATGCGCAGGACATCATAGTTTTGGTCGGTGGCAGTCGTCCGCAGAACACGCAACGTGACTTCCCGTTCCGCGATCAGCGACTTGACCCTGGCCGCACCACTGATGATGGCCTCGGACTGCTTGTCCAGGACGATCATGCCGGAGCGCTCTTGCAACTCGCGCATCCTGGTTTCTGCCAACGCCAGTTTTTCATTGACCGCGGCCAACTGGCTTTCAAAGAAGACCCGACGCTGCTGTGCCTCGCTTACCGCAAGCCGGCTCAGGACGCCGGACAGCTCAGCCACGTAGCCATTGGCCAGCTCGGCGGCGAAGGCCGCTTTCGGATCGTCGACCTCCACGCTGATGACCCCGGTCTTTTTGTCGGATGCAATGCGAACCCGCTTCAGCGCCACCTTGCGCAGTGCGACAAAAGTCTCCACCTTGTAGTGGACTTGCAGTTTGAAGCGACTGTCTAGCGCGCGCAAAACCGTGTCGCTGCGCATGAGCGCGACGTACAACTCGTCAGTGGTCTTGGTGCCAGAAAAGCCACCAGCCAGCCCCCCCAAAGACCCTAACGCCGCTAAAGCGGCTGCCGATCCGCTTTGTTGCTGGCTGCCGGGCGGAAGCAGGCTGGTCCGCGCCGTGAAGATCGGTGCCGTCAGGAGGCTGATGGCCAAAGACACCACGGCGGCGGCGGCTGTCACTTTCGTGATGAGCCATTTGCCCTGCCCGAGCCAGGACAATACTTCGACCATGCTCACTCGTGGACCGGCCAAAAGGCTAGCGTCCTGCTGCTTGTCTGCAGACGCTGCTGATTGCTCGTTCACGACCACCTGCTGAGCGTCGCGACGCCGCAGACACGAGGCCCCCGCTGGTCGACTCCGACTGAGCTATCCGACCTGGAGAGGACAAGGCAACTGAACACAAAGCTCATGGTGGGGGTAGAACGTGCGCTAAGGCAATGGCATTCATCGAACAGTCTCGCTTTTGCGAGCACCGAGGCCAATCGCAGATGCTACCCGATTGGCAAGACGGGCCCCATAGAATCCCCAGTCGAGCAATACTGGTGCGGCAAAACCAGTCGCTGCGTTGTCACTGGCTTCATGGATTCAAGTGGTACCGGCCAAAGCCTGATCGTTACACTCTCTCCTGGGTGCATTTCTAGGCAGGGCAGGCAGATCCGACGCGCCACACTTGCGGGCCCCTTTTTTTGTCGCTCAGGACTGTCCAATTGGCGAGGCCTTCAGGCTTACCCAGGCAGGCAACTCATATGGGCTGCCGCCAGCGCGGTTTCGCACCGAATCAACTGCACACCCTATTGATGAAGATCGCCTACGTCTGTACCAATTACAACAATTCCTCCTTCACATTGGCGGCTGTAGACAGTCTGCTCAAGAACGGGGGCCATGACATCGAAGTCATCGTGGTCGACAACGCATCTGACCCCCAGGAAGTCGAGAAACTGCGGCCGCTGGCACAGCACCGCCCCAACGTCCACGTCATCGAGCACCCGAAGAACACAGGCTACTTCAGCGGGTTGAACCTCGGGTTGGACGCCCTGCGCACGCATCGCCCCGACATCAAATGGGTGATTGCTGGCAACAACGACTTGGAGTTTGCTGCTGGCTTCTGCGACCGCTTGGAGAGGATCGCGCCACAGTTGCAAGCGCACGCGGTGGTTTCGCCGGATATTGTCACTCTGGACGGGGAACACCAGAACCCACACGTGATCGCGGGTATCAGTCCCTTACGCGAGTTTTTCTACGACCTGTACTACGCCAACTACCACCTGGGTCGGCTTATCCACAAACTCGCGAAGATGCTCCCCAAGATTTCAGAGCGCTCGGATGAACAGCAGTGGCAGGTAGCCCGCTCCATCTATCAGGGCCACGGTTCCTGCTACCTGCTGACGCCTCGGTTCTTCTCGAAGTTCAGCTCCTTCTGGGCACCGACTTTCATGATGTCCGAGGAGTTCTTTCTCAGCAAACAGCTGAAGGACGCGGGAGAGCACGTGTACTACGACCCAAGGATTCAGGTCAAGCACCACTGGCATGGTTCACTCGAGAAGCTGCCTAGCCGTCGGCGCTGGGAAATGGCGCGCGAGGCGCACCGCGAGTACCGCAAGCACGTCGGCGTCTTCCGCCGCATCTGAAAAGCTACGACTCGATAACCGCCCCGGCCCGCCATGAGCATCAAACAAATCTGCAGCAACTGCGTGATGGACACGACCGATTCCCGCATCACCTTCGATGCCAAGGGTATCTGCGATCACTGTCATACGTTTTTCGACAAGGTCAAGCCCCAATGGCACACGGACGAACGTGGCGAACGCGAACTGCGTGCCATGGTTGAGCAGATCAAGGCCTCCGGCAAGGGCAAGGACTTCGACTGCATCATCGGCATGAGCGGGGGTATCGACAGCTCCTACCTCACCTACATCGCTACCGAATTTGGCCTGCGGCCATTGGTCTTCCATGTCGACGCTGGTTGGAACTCGCAAGAGGCCGTCAACAACATTGAGAAGCTCGTCGACAAGTTGGGTCTGGACCTCTACACAGAGGTCATCGACTGGGAAGAGATGCGCGACCTGCAGTTGGCGTACTTCAAAAGTGGGGTGCCACACATTGACTCGCCGCAGGACCATGCCTTCTTCGCAACCATGTACAAGTTCGCCGAGCAGCACGACATCAGGTACATCCTGACGGGCGCAAATCTGTCAACCGAGTGCATCCGCAACCCCATCGAGTGGATGTACTACCAGTCTGACGCCATCCAGCTCAAAGACATCCACGCCAGGTTCGGAAGCAAGCCTCTCGTGAATTTCCCGACCACGTCCATCCTGCGCCACAAGATTTGGCTACCTTATGTGAAAGGCATCCGCGTCGTACGACCGCTGAACCTCGTGCCCTATGACAAGGCTGCGGCTGTGGCGCTGCTGGTGGACAAGTTCGGCTGGCAGCCCTACCCGCAAAAACACTTCGAGTCACGCTTCACGCGTTTTTACGAAGGCTATTGGCTGCCCAAGAAGTTCGGCTTTGACACACGCAAGGTGCAGTTCTCCAGCCTGATCGTCACCGGTCAAATGACGCGCGAAGAAGCGCTGGAAAAACTCAAGACGTCGCCACTGGACGACATCACCGTGCGCCAGGAATTCGAGTACGTCGCCAATAAACTGAGAATCAGCATCGAAGAACTGCAGGGCTACATGGACGCACCCAACAAGACCTATCGTGACTACAAATCGCAGGAAGGCTTTTACATGCTGGGCGCACGCGTCATGAAAGCACTGGGGCTGGAGCTCGGGGGTAAGCGTTGATCACCATTGTTGACTATGGCGTGGGCAACGTGCAGGCCTTGGCCAACATCTACAAGCGGCTGGAAATCCCCTGCGTTCAGGCGCGCAGCGCGGCAGAACTAAAAGGCGCGAGCCACGTCATTCTGCCGGGCGTAGGGGCTTTCGACTGGGCCATGAACCGGCTGCAGGCTTCCGGAATGCGCGAAGCACTGGACGAACTGGTTGCTGTGCAAAGCAAGCCCGTGTTGGGCATCTGTGTAGGCATGCAGATGATGGCCAACGGCAGCGACGAAGGTCGGCTGCCGGGTCTGGGCTGGTTTGACGCTCAAGTGCACCGCTTCGATGAAACCAAGTTCACATCGCGCACACACTTGCCCCACATGGGTTGGAATGACGTAGAGCCAGCGCGCACGGACGGTTTGCTGCGTGAACTGGGTGGCCAGGCACGTTTTTACTTCCTGCACTCTTACTATTTTGCACCTCGTGATCCGACAGACACGCTGGCCACCACTCAGTACGGCGGTCGCTTTGCCTGCGCAGTGCAGCGCGGCAATGTGCATGGGGTGCAGTTCCACCCCGAGAAGAGCCACGGCTGGGGCATCCAGCTGCTGAAGAACTTTGCCGGACTCTGAAAAACGCCCCATGCTGCGACCCCGAATCATCCCTTGCCTGCTGGTGCACAAAGGCGGCCTTGTGAAGACCGTTGGCTTTGACAAGCCCAAGTACGTCGGTGACCCACTGAACGCGGTGCGCATCTTCAACGAAAAGGAGGTCGACGAGTTGATGGTCGTCGACATTGACGCCACTCGCCAGCAGCGCGACCCCGACTACTCGCTGATTGCCAAGCTGGCTGCCGAGTGCCGCATGCCGCTGGCCTATGCAGGAGGCGTGCGTTCGGTTGAACAGTTTGAGCGCCTCATCAGCCTCGGCGTAGAAAAAGTGGCGGCCAGCGCTGCGGCCGTGGCCGACATGAGTCTGATCAGCGCCGCGGCCGAACGTGTGGGAGGTCAGAGCGTGGTGGTGGTAATGGACGTGCGCCACAAAGACAAACGCTACGAGGTTTTCACTCACAACGGGACCCGCGCCACTGGGCTTGACGCGGTCGACTTCGCCTGTCAAGCCGAGGCCGCTGGTGTCGGTGAAATAGTCATCAACTCGATCGACCGCGACGGCCAGATGAAGGGCTATGACCGGGAGCTGGTGCAACTCGTCCGCAACGCCGTCACCTGCCCGCTGACGGTTCTGGGCGGTGCCGGCACACTGGCCGATGTAGGCGCATTGGTCAAGGAATTCGGAATCATCGGCGCCGCCGCCGGCAGCCTGTTCGTCTTCAAAGGCGTCTACCGCGCCGTGTTGATCAACTACCCCTCGCGCATCGACAAAGATGCGTTGGTGGCCACCGCCTTACAAGGCGGCTGACCTCATGAAACAAGTTCTGCAAAACCTCAAGGACGGCTCCACAGAGGTGGCCGACGTCCCCTGCCCCCGTGTAGGTGCCAAGCAGTTGCTCATCCGAACCACCCGCACCCTGGTTTCTGCGGGCACTGAGCGGATGCTGGTGGACTTTGGCAAGGCAGGCTTCATTGACAAGGCGCGCCAGCAGCCGGACAAGGTCCGTATGGTGCTGGACAAAGTTCGCACCGACGGCCTGATGCCCACCATCGAGGCTGTGCGCAACAAGCTGGACCAGCCCCTGCCCATGGGCTACTGCAATGTGGGCGACGTGGTGGAAGTCGGCGTCGGCGTCACCGGGTTTGCCGTGGGCGACCGCGTGGCCTCCAATGGCAAGCACGCCGAGATGGTGGCTGTGCCGGTAAACCTTTGCGCCAAAGTGCCCGACACCGTGGCCGACGAGGCGGCAGCATTCACTGTGCTTGGCGCAATTGCGCTGCAGGGCATTCGTCTGGCGCAACCGACACTTGGCGAGACCGTGGTCGTCACCGGCCTGGGGCTGATCGGCTTGATCACAGTGCAATTGCTCAAGGCGCAGGGCTGCCGTGTGCTGGGCCTGGACTTCGACGCCGACAAGCTGGCCCTGGCGCGTCGATTCGGCGCCGAGGTGGTGAACCTGAAGAGCGGCGCCGACCCTGTGGCTGCAGCCATGGATTTCTCGCGCGGGCGCGGCGTGGACGCAGTCATTGTCACCGCCAGCACCAAGAGCAATGAGCCCATGCATCAGGCCGCGCAAATGTGCCGCAAGCGTGGTCGCATCGTACTCGTGGGCGTGGTGGGGCTGGAGCTGTCGCGGGCCGATTTCTTCGACAAGGAGCTGAGCTTCCAGGTGAGCTGCTCCTACGGCCCTGGCCGCTACGACCCCAACTACGAAGACAAGGGCCAGGACTACCCATTGGGCTTTGTACGCTGGACCGAACAGCGCAACTTTGAGGCCGTTTTGGACATGATGGCCGAAAGTCGTCTGGACGTGGCTGCGCTCATCTCGCACCGCTTCAACATCGACCAGGCGCCGCAAGCCTATGCCGTTGTTGGCGGCACCGAGCCGTCGCTGGGCATCGTCTTGAAATTCGCCGAGAAAGGTGCACCCAGCGCGGCCAACACCATGGCACGCACGGTGGCGTTGCCAGCGGCCAGGGCGCCGACAGCAGCCGAAGGAACAGCGCGAGTCAGCGTCATTGGCGCCGGCAACTACGCCGGCGCGGTGCTGATTCCCGCGTTCAAGGCGGCGCAGGCCAAGCTGATTCGCATCGCCTCAGCCGGTGGCGCCAGCAGCACGCACCTGGGGCGAAAATTCGGCTTTGTCGAGGCCACCACCGACACCCAGGAACTGCTCGCCGACCCGCAGTGCGATGCGGTGATCGTCAGCACCCGCCATGACACGCACGCCGACTATGTGGTGCGCGCGTTGGCCGCGGGCAAGCATGTGTTCGTGGAAAAGCCGCTGGCGCTGACAGTCGAAGACCTGGCGCGCGTGGAGAGCGCTGCCCTGGCTCAGCCCACGCTGCGCGTGATGGTGGGCTTCAACCGCCGTTTTGCACCGCAGGTGGTGAAAATGAAGCAGCTGCTGGCCGGCGCGCCGGGCGCAAAGACCCTGGCGATGACGGTCAACGCCGGCGCCATCCCGGCCCAGCACTGGACGCAAGACGTCACCGTCGGTGGTGGCCGACTGGTCGGCGAAGGTTGCCACTTCATCGACTTGCTGCGATTTCTAGTCGGCGCGCCGATCGCTTCCTTTCAGGTCGCGCGCATGGCCGCAGCCACCGCCGACACGGTGAGCGTCACGCTGAGATTTACCGATGGATCGCTGGGCGCCTTGCTCTACCTGGCCAATGGCAGCAAGTCCTTCCCTAAGGAGCGGCTTGAGGTCTTTGCCGCTGGCCGTGTGCTGCAACTGGACAACTTCCGCCGGCTCACGGGCTTTGGCTGGCCGGGGTTCACCAAGATGAACCTGTGGCGCCAAGACAAGGGCCAAAAGGCATGCGCCGAGGCCTTCGCGCAGGCTCTGCGCAGCGGTAGCGAATCGCCCATCGCATTGGACGAACTGTTAGAGGTTGGCCGGGTCAGCATCCAGATCGAGGCGGCCTTGCGATGAACAAGCCACGCTCTCCACTGATCAACGTGATCGCCAGCGCTCGCCCCAACTTCGTGAAGATCGCGCCCATCCTCCGAGCGATCCAACAACGCCAGACTGCGGGCAGCCCATTGCGATGCCGTCGCGGGCATGAGGGTCAGCCCTATGGTGCCCGCTTGTCGGGCGACTGGTTGATGCCGGGGAGATCAATCGGCTCTTCACCACCTGGCTTTTCGCCACCAACGATGCCTGCGCCCACCGCTGTTCTGGGAAACAGCTGGTGTACAGCCGGTCAACCACTTCAAGATGACGGTGCACCGGCCTTCCAACGTGGATGACCCGGCGGACGTCGCCCGGCTGATCACCGCAATAGGTGAGGCGGCGCGCGGTTTGCCTGTTGTGTTTCCGGTGCATCCGCGCACGGCCAAGACACTGACCACGCCGCCCTTCCGTCCTGCTTGCCTGTTGGCCGTCGAGCCGCAGCCCTACCAGGAGCTCAACTACCTGATGTGCCATGCCCGGGGCGTCACCACCGACAGCGGCGGTATCCCCAAAGAGACCACGGTTCTCGGCATCCCTAGCATGACGCTGCGCAACAGCACCAAGCGCTCTGAGACAGTGACCTTGGGCACCAATGACCTGATCGGCACCGGCCCTGCAGCGCTCAAGCCGGCACCGGACAAGCGCTTCGCCGGTCAAAAGAAGAAGGGCACGGTGCCAGATCTTTGCGACGGCCGCACAGACGAACGTGTCGCTGCCATCCTAGAGCGTCAACTCGCCCGAGGCTGAATGCCACCGATTGGTCGCTTCTGGAGAACCGTGCGTTGGCTGAAGTCGGCTCAGGTCATCGGTCGCGTTCGCTTCAGACTGCAGCGCCCGCAGCTGGATCTCCGGCCAGCGCCAGCCCTGAGGACGGCGCGAGGCCCATGGCAAACGCCCGCAGCACGCAATGCGAGCCTGTCTGGCCCAGCCCGTATGCTGTTTCTCGGCGAGTCGCGTGACCTGGCCGAAGTAGGGTGGGACGACCCAGCGATACCGCTGCTGTGGCGCTACAACCAGCATTACTTCGACGACCTCAATGCCGCGGGCGCGGCTCACCGTCGATATTGGCAACGTTCACTGGCGGCGCGGTGGCTGGCAGAAAATCCCCCAGGGCAGGGCACCGCGTGGGCTCCCTATCCGTTGAGTCTGCGGATCGTCAACTGGGTGAAGTGGTCCCTGAGTGGAGAAGAGCTGGAGTCCGCTTGGCTGGACAGCCTAGCAGCTCAGTCGCGTTGGTTGATGCGGCGCCTGGAGTGGCACCTGTTGGGCAACCACCTGTTCATCAATGCCAAGGCTCTGGTCTACGCTGGGTTGTTCTTCGAAGGCAACGAAGCCGAACAATGGCTAGCCCAGGGGTTGCAGATTCTGGTGCGGGAAATGCCGGAGCAGTTGCTCGCCGACGGCGGGCAGTTCGAACGCTCTCCGATGTACCACGCCCTGGCGCTGGAGGACTTGCTGGACCTTATCAACGTCCTTGAGCATCTGGCAGGCGCGAACCCATCGGCATGCGCGCTGTTGCCCGAGCTGCGCGCACGCAGCATGCTGGCCCTCTCTTGGCTGCGCAGCATGACGCACCCTGATGGCACTCTGGTGCGTTTCAATGACACAGCCGAAGGCATCGCACCACCTTTGTTCGAGATCGAACGCTACGCCGCTGTCTTGGGCATCGCCGTCAAGGCGGCTCCCCGCGCTGGAGCTCTGCATCTGCAGCCCAGCGGTTATGCCCGCATCGAACGCGGCGCTGCGGTGGCCTTTTTGGATATGGCGCCAATCGGCCCCGACTACCTGCCCGGCCACGCACATGCCGATACTTTGTCATTCGAGCTGTCACTGCAGGGGCAATTGCTGTTGGTGAATCGCGGAACCTCGGTTTATGGCAACGGGCCAAGGCGTCAAGTTGAGCGCGGCACGGCAGCGCACAACACCGTGGAGGTCGACAACCAGGACTCCTCGGAGGTGTGGTCCGGTTTTCGCGTGGGGCGCCGCGCGCGGCCCTTGGATGTGCAGGTTAACGGGTTCGTGGCGGAGGCTTCGCACGACGGCTACGACCATCTGCCCGGGCGCCCCAGACATCACCGACGCTGGACATTGGAAGACTGCGGCCTGCTGGTTGAAGATCAACTTGATTGTCAAGGTAGACAGGCCGCGAAACTGGCCGCCGTCGCCCGCTTTCATCTGCACCCAGGCATGAGTCTGGTTCAATCAGGCTCACGAAGCTGGCTTGTGAGCACAAAAAATGGGCTGTTGGCGAGCGTCGAGGTGGTCATTGGTACCGCCAGCCAGGAGAGCTGGGAGCAAGCACTGCACTTCGGCGAGCTGGCCCCAGCCGTCACGCTGGTCGTGACCCTCGATCGATGCCGTGCCGCTGTGCACTGGCGCTGGAAGGCTTGATGCACATCTTATTTTTCAGCGACAACTTTCCGCCTGAGGTCAATGCGCCCGCAAGCCGAACCCATGAGCACTGCCGCCAATGGGTGGCCGCAGGCGATGAGGTCACTGTCATCACCTGCGCACCCAATTTCCCCAAAGGTCGCGTTTTCGACGGCTACCGTAACAAGCTCTGGCAACACGAAGTCGTGGACGGCATTCGCGTCATACGTGTCTGGAGCTACATCACCGCCAACGAGGGTTTTGTCAAACGCGTCTTGGACTACACGAGCTTCATGCTGAGCGCGTTCATCGCCAGCCTGTTCGTACGCCGCGTCGACGTCGTTGTGGGTACCTCACCGCAGTTCTTCACTGCAGTTGCCGCTTGGGCTGCGGGAGCCGTCAAGCGCAGGCCCTTTGTCTTCGAGCTGCGTGACCTCTGGCCAGAGTCGATCAAGGCTGTGGGGGCGATGAGAGAGTCCGCCGCCATTCGCTGGCTCGAGAGGCTGGAGCTGTTTCTCTACCACCGGGCAGCCCGAATCGTATCGGTCACGCACTCGTTTCGCGACACGCTGATCCGTCGCGGAGTCCAAAGCAGCAAGATCGACGTGGTGACCAATGGCGTGGACATCGGGCGCTTCTCGCCGCGGCCTAAAGATGCAGAGCTGCTGGCCAGGTTGGGTTGGGAGGGGTGCTTCGTCGCAGGCTACATCGGCACCCATGGCATGGCCCATGGGCTGGAGACGTTGTTGTTGGCCATGCAGTCTTTGCAGGCAAAGCAAGAAGGCGCGCGCATTCGGCTGCTGATGCTTGGCGACGGTGCACGAAAAGCCAACCTGAAAGCGCTGGCGCAGGGAATGGGGCTTGCAAACATCGCCTTCGTTGATACGGTACCCAAGGAAGAAGTTGCGCGGTACTGGTCAATCCTGGACGTATCCGTGATTCATTTGCGGCAGACGGAACTGTTCACGACCGTGATCCCTTCAAAGCTGTTTGAGTGCATGGGCATGGGCCTGCCCGTACTGCACGGTGTGGCTGGTGAGTCCGCGCGAATCGTTGAGAGCGAAGGCGTTGGAATCGTGTTCGAGCCCGAGAATGCGAGCCAGTTGGTGCATGAACTGGTCCGTCTGCAGGATGACCCAGCCCTTCGAGAACGCCTGCGGAGCGCGGGCCTGCTGGCTGCAGGAAAGTACGATCGCGCCACATTGGCGCTATGCATGCTCGACTCCTTGAGGGGCGTCGTGGAGAAGCAGCCTGCGAGGCGATGAGGAGGCGGCAATACGGGCATCAAAGCGGTCAAGGTAAGCCTCTCCGCTTCGTACTCAGCGCAGGGGCGCGCCGAAACTCAATGCCATCTTCACGCGACTTACCAGAAAGGTGAAAGGTCTCATCAGATAGTACAAGCCAAACCACCGATCGGGAATCCTCATGACGCGCAGATCGTTTGGCGAAAGCAGATATCGCCGGATCTGATGTAAGGCGGCACGAAGCGTGTTCGTCAGAACCACCTTCAGCATCAGTTCTTGCAGCACCAATAGAACCACCTTCGCAAAGGGTAGTGACTTCACGGCGGCCGGTCCGTCCCAATTCTGACCGACTAGGCGTCGCGCAATCCGCAGCCTAAACGAAGAGGCAATCGCCTCGCGCACCTGGCGTGGTGGACACCAACCCAGCAGGTCCTGACTCAGTGCAAGACCGAAGATCAGCGACTGGTAGCAGCCAGCCTGCCGCGCACGACTGAGTAACTTCGGCCAGTCCCAGACCCGATCATTGAGAACATGGGGCAGATCGGCCAACCACTTCATTCGACTCCAACCGTGGCGCCCACCGTGCTCGCACAGGTAGAGCAGCAGGTCAATGTCATTCATGACACGAACGCCAGTGCCCCCAATCTCGATCGTGTCGCCGTCAGCCAGGATCGACTCCGGCGCAAGCTTGAACTGGAACGGGTTGTCGGCCAGCCGCCAATGGAGTTCCAGAAGGCCAAACTCCGGGCTGTAGTACTGTTCCTCGTGGTAGTAGTTCGAGAGGTATTCCGAGTGTCGCGTGCCGCGCGCCGCCAGATCGGAGCAGATGTTGGTATCCAGAACTCGAAAACCGTGGTCGCGCAAAGTCGCTTGCGCCAGAGAACGGCTTCCTGCGCTCACCCAGATGTCAAGATCGTTGACCTGTCTGGTTGAGGCATCATGGTAGTAGCGCAACGCCGTCGTCATTCCCTTGAACGGTAGCCAGTCGATCGCGGCTGCGGCAAACCAGCGCGCCAGAAGGACATGCGTGCGTTGTGCCCGAAGCGCTTTCACCGCGTTGCGACGTGATTCCTCCAACAGCGGCCCCATCAAACCAGGCGGCAAATCCTGTGGTGGCAACCTTCCCAGCGCTGCATACACAATAGAGCCAATGCGATGACGCGCTACCGTCAGCTCCACGAAGGTTGGCACATCGACCAAGGCCAGTAGGCGCTTGACCTCTCTCCTGTCAGCTTCGCTTGGCGATACTCGGCAACAGGCGCAAGCGAGCTGAAATTCGTGCGAAAACCGACTGAAGTGGCAAGGCGATATGCTCACGTTGGTAACACAAAAGCTGCCGATGCGGCTGCAATTGGCGCCGGATCTCGATTGCACTCAGCCATACCGACCATCATGCCAGACCTCCTGCCCACCACCTTGATCACCCGCGTCGCTGGCCTGCTGGCCACTGAGGTCGACGGCGAGACAGTACTCATGCACGTCGAGCAGGGCCAGTACTACGGCTTGGCACGCACGGCCCACGCCATCTGGATTCTGCTGGAGACACCACATACTGTCTCACAGTTGTGTCTGGCGCTGCAGGCCAAGTACGCGGGGCCACCCGAACTCATAGAGGCAGAAACCCGGCGCTTTGTCGAGAAAATGTCTGTCGAAGCCTTGGTGTCGCTGACGTGACTCAGGGCATGGATGCACGATGCCCAGCCCTGGCGCCTAAGACAAACTCCGGGCAAGCCTTTGGGCTGCACTTCCGAAGCTTCCACTCACTGCCCGAGCTCAGTTCGGCCGACTGCGAGCCCGCCCCAGACGCAGTCGTCGATCTTGACTGGGGCGAGCCAGCGCCGGGCGAACCTACTGGCTGCTTTGGTGATGCCGCCTTCCATTGCTCAGACAACGCGTTTCACCTGCAAATCCCTGGCATCGCTTCGTATCAAGTCACGACCAGCCGCATCGCTATCACCCCCGAGCACGGCGCCGATGACCGCAGCATCCGGGCCTTTCTGTTTGGATCGGCCATCGGAGCCCTGCTGCAGATGCGTGGGCTTATGGTTCTACATGGCTCGGCGATAGCTATGCCGGATGGCAAGGCGGCTGTATTTTGCGGCCACTCTACTGCGGGCAAGTCCACCCTCGCGGCCGCCCTCGCGACCCGGGGTCATCCAGCGCTGGCCGACGACATTACTGCCGTTCGGTTCGACACTGATGGGGTCGCCTGGTGTCTGCCGGGCCTGGCACGCACCAAACTCTGGCGCGATGCGCTCGAAACGCTGGGCTTGGCCGGCCGCGCTGATGCCACGACCCGGGTGATGCCAGAAATCGACAAGCACTCGCTGCACTTGGCCACCAGCGCCGAACCTGCGCGTTTGCGCCGGTTCTACGAGCTACAGACCAATGAAGGCGGAGGAGTGACCTTCAGCCCAGCCAGCGGCATGGACAAGCTAAACCTGCTGCTGACTCACACCTACCGCCCCGCCTATCTGCAAACGATGGGCCGCCAGCCGACACTGCTGCGAAACGCCGCCGCATTGGCACCGCGCCTGCTGGCGAACCGCATCATGCGGCCCCTGGGGCAACAGACACTTGACACCATCGTCTCTTGGCTGGACCAGCAGTGGGCGTCATCGCAGGGCGATCCGCCGTGATCACCGACCCATGCCACCAAAACTGATGTTTTCGGGTCTGGTCGTGTCACGTCTGCTGCGCCTGGTTGCCCTGCCCCGTGCCCGCAAGGCGCTGCTGTTGAAATGCACTTTGGCCCTGTTGCGGGCAACTTGGCAAGTCCGGGTTTGGCCGTTTTCCCGCTTGGCGGCATCTTTGGGCGCCGCTTCTTCGCCCACTTCTTCGCCGATTTCGACACCTACTTCAGCGCTTGCGTCGGCATCGCCCACCCTAACGCAGTCAACAACCGACTTGGCACATGCCCAAGCGATACGCTGGGCGGTCTCTGCCTGGTCCAAGGCCTGGCCGCGCCCGCCCACCTGCTTGATTCAAGCAGTGGCCGCTCGCCAGCTGCTCGTCGCCTGTGGCGCGTCGTGCCAGCTTTACTTAGGTGTTCGCAGCCAGAGCGGTGGACAGGAACGGGCTGCCCAGAACATCGGCGCCCACGCCTGGCTTTGCTGCGCCGACATCATCGTGACCGGTGATGCTGAAGCAGCCAACTTTCAGCCGATTGCTGTCTATCGCTTCTGCCCCTTTGCCACGGCCGTGTCGACATGACGGAAGTGTCCGGACCAAGCGAACCCGCATTTGCATCGGGCTTGTTGGCCTACCTTGGTGACTTGATCCAGCGTGTGGGTGGGCTGCGCGTCGCGAAGGCCGTCTTGCTCTTGCTTTTAGGCTCACTGTCAGAGAGCCTGGGGCTGCTGCTGCTTGTGCCCTTGCTGCAGCTGATGAACGGCGAGGCTTCAGCGCCAGCGTTGAAGTGGCTGCTGCAACGCGGCGTGCGCCCCAGCATCGAATTGGTGTTGGCGATGTTTGTAGCGACCATGCTCGTCCGCGCCTGGGTGGCGCGGCTTCGCGACATGGAGCTGTTGAAGATGAGGCTGGACTACGTCGACGCGCTGCGCAGCCAGCTCGAATCCGCCCTGGCCATGGCCTCATGGCAACACTTGGTAAGGCTGCGCCACGCCGACGTGATGCACCTGCTGTTTGACCAGCTCGGCCGCATCAGCCAAGGTACGCACCAGTTGATGCAAGCCATGTCTGGCGCAGCCTTGGCGCTGGCCAGCTTGCTCGTCATCGGCGTCGTTGCGCCAGCCTGGACGCTGGCACTGCTGTTGCCATTTGCGGCCATGGTCTGGTTGATGCGTCGCCGACTGGCGCTGACCGCCGTCATGGGCAGCCGTTTTGGGCAAGTGCAGCGCGATCTGATGTCGGCCGCCAGAGACTTTTTGGCCGGCCTGAAGCTGGTCAAGGCGCATGCCATCGAGAACCAGCACCTGTTGGAGCTTGGGCGTCGGTCCGTCACGCTGCGGGAAGAGCACCTTCGCTTTGCCCGGCATCAGTCCGCCACCCGAAGTCAGTTTGAGGTGGGGGGCGCGGTGGTTCTGTCTGTGCTGCTCTATGCCGCAGCTGAATGGGGCCGTCTGGGGCTGCCCGAGCTGCTGCTGGTGGTGCTGGTCTTCTCACGCCTGCTGCCTACGCTGCGCGACGGTCAATTGCAGTTTCAACAGCTGTCGCACATGTTGCCGGCCTTCCATGAGGTGCAGCAACAGATTTCAAACTTTCAAGCAGCCGCGGAACGAAGGCAAGATTCGGTTCCATCGCGGTTGCCATTGAAGCAAACCTTGGTGTTCGAGGGCGTGACGGTGCAGCATGGCGGCTCGGAGCATCAGGCACTGGTGGACCTGAACCTGACCTTGATGGCTGGCACAACGATGGCACTGATGGGGGCTTCGGGCTCGGGGAAAACCACGCTGGCTGATGTGGCGCTGGGGTTGCTGTCGCCGAATGCCGGGGGTGTGCGGGTGGATGGCGTGCTGTTGAGCGAAGACGACGTCAGGCAAGCCTGGCGTCACTCGGTGGCTTACGTCGCTCAGGACACCTACCTGTTTCCGGGCAGCGTTCGCGCCAATCTGTGCTGGCTGTCCGGCCCGCACAGCGACGCTGAAATGTGGTCAGCCCTGGAACAGGCCGATGCAGCTGAGTTTGTGAAAACTCTGCCGCTGGGCCAGGACCATCTTCTTGGCGAGCGTGGTGAGGGCTTGTCCGGCGGGCAGCGCCAGCGGCTGGCCCTGGCGCGGGCACTCCTGTGCAAGCCTGAGCTGCTGGTGCTGGACGAAGTGACCAGCCAGCTTGACGCTCAAAGCGAAGAGCGGGTTTTCGCCGCACTGGCCCGATTGCGAGGAAGCATGACTATTCTTGTCATTGCGCATCGCGCCGCGGCTAGCCGTCATGCAGATCGCACCGTTGTGCTTCAAGGAGGTCATGTGGTGACAGACACCGAAGCAGCGTAATTGTCCGACCAACCCCACCATTGCCTGGCCGCCTTCAATTGACCAGCATCTAAGCTGATGCTTTGTAAGCGTCCGGCGATCCCGTCTTGACGACGGCGCGGTGCTCAGATCGTCGCAGTAGGCTGCCAGCGATGAGGCAGCAGTTCGTCGATGCGGCTGGCAGGTTGAGTCGGCAGACGCTCGAGGATGTCGCGCAGGTAGGCGTAGGGGTCGTGCCCGTTGAGCCGCACCGAGTGGACAAGGCTCATGATGGCGGCGGCTCGCTTGCCCGCACGCAGGCTGCCGGCGAACAGCCAGTTGTTGCGCCCGATGGCGATCGGCCGGATCTGGTTCTCGACCCAGTTGTTGTCGATCGGCAGTTCACCATCGTCGATGTAGCGCGTCAGCGCCGCCCATCGGTTCAAGCTGTAGCCGATGGATCTGGCGGTGGCCGATCCTTCGGGCACCCTCTGGCGGTTCTGGACCAGCCACTGGTGCAACGCGTCAACCACCGGCCGTGATCGTCGTCGTCGGACCTCGCAGCACTGCTGCGGGTCACTGTCCGCCACCTCTCGCTCTACGTCATACAGTGCTGCGAAGAACTTCAGCGCCTGCTCGCCGACCGGGCTCTGGTGGTTGGCCCACAGCTCGTGGAACTTGCGCCGGGCGTGCGCCATGCAGCCCGCTTCGGTCACGCCGAGCTCGAAGCAGGCCTTGTAGCCGCTGAAGTCGTCGGTGACGAGCTTGCCCTTCCAACCCGGCTTGTGGTCGCTGCCTGGCAGCCCCAGGAAGTCCCGCACATGCTGGCCGCCTCGGCTCTCGGCAAAGTCGAAGACGACGGCCTTGAGCGGGTTGAATTTCGTCGTGCAGTAGCTCCACAGGTAGGCCCGGTGCGTCTTGCCGTGGCCAGGCTTGAGCATGGCCACCGGCGTCTCGTCGGCATGCAGCACGTCGTGACGCAGCATCTCGGCGGCCAGTGCATCCACCAATGGTTGCAGATGCACGCCGCACTCGCCGACCCACTGCGCCAGCGTCGAGCGTGCGATGGCCATGCCGGCTCGCTCGAAGATCGCTTCTTGCCGGTACAGCGGCAGGTGATCGAGGTACTTGGCCACCAGCACCTGAGCCAGCAGCCCAGCGGTAGGCAGTCCCTTGTCGATGATGTGCGGTACCACCGGCGCCTGCACGATCTTTTGGCAGCAGGCGCACGCCCACTTGCCGCGCACATGGCGCTCGACGGTGAACACGCCGGGTTCGTAGTCGAGCTTCTCGGCCACGTCCTCGCCGATGCGCTTCATCGGTTGCCCGCAGCCGCAGGTGGTGCTGTCGGGCTCGTGGCGGAACTCGCGGCGCGGCAGATGCGTTGGCGGTGTCTGCCGCTTGGGGCTCTTCTTCTCGCCTGTCTTGGCCGCAGGCCGCAGCGCTTCGATCTCGGCCGCCACGGCGGCAAGGTCCATGTCCAGCGTCTCTTCGAGCAGGCTCTTCTGCTGGCCGGTGTAGGCCTCGCTCTGCGCGGCGAACTTCAGCCGCTTGAGCACGGCGTTCTCGTGCGTGAGCTTGTCGATCGTCGCCTGCTTGAAGTGGACTTCCTTGGCCAACGCGCGCACCGCGGTGCGCAGTTGGTCCGTGTCCAGCGAGTCGAGGGTCTGCAGGTCGATCACGGGGTGTGATCGTGCCAGCCATGCGCTGCGCATGCATCGGCAATAACAGCAATTGCGCTACAGCAGCGTGATGACTCCAGCCTCGCCGATGCGCTGCCATGGCAGCCCAAGCACGAGGGCGTCGAGTTGCGCGTGCGTGAGCGTCAGCGTGCCGGTGATGTCCCGGGGCCAGACGAACTTGCCGCTGTTCAGACGCCTTGCAGCGAGCCATACACCGATGCCGTCGTGCACGAGCACCTTCATGCGGTTGGCTCGTCGGTTGGCGAAGAGGTAGGCGTGGTGTGGTCGCGCGGCGCCGAAGACGGCGACGACCTTGGCCAGAGCCGCTTCGGTGCCGGCGCGCATGTCCAGGGGTTCGACGGCCATCCACAGCGCATCGACTCGGATCACCGCAGCAGCTCGCGAGTCCAGGCCGCAAAACCTGCTGCGGCGCTCATCGGCCAGACGATCGTCAGCGTCAACGGGCCACGACGCAGTTCGACTTCGATGCGCTCATCGCGGGCTCGAACGTCGGGCGCCGGTGCGACGGCCACCGGCACGAACTCGCGTTGCACCACGTCGATCGCGGCCGCGCCCTCACGAGCCAGCTTGCGCCACCCGTGCACGATGTTCGCATTGATGCCGCGCGACATCGCTACCTTCGCGACCGATGCGCCAGGCGCGTTGCACTCGGCCAAGATCTTCGCCTTCAACTCCGCGCCGTATCGTCTGCGCTTATGACTCCGTTCGACTTCCATCGTGTCCAGCTATTTGCTTCGTGGACATGATCGTTGTCGCCGGCAGCTCCAAGATCAAGATGGGTTCGCCGGACGCTTACGATGCTTTGGACTATAAGAATGTCCAGCAGATACGTTTCCGAGGCATGGTGAGAACGACGAACGCTTCATCTCGGCGCCGAACGACAGCGGGAACCTTGCTTCGCCCGTAGAAGCATGGGGGCCCAAAAAGGAAGAAACCCCAGTCACCCCCGATTTCGGGTGCGACTTGGGGCTTCACAGGGGCAAGGCCCCTTTTGGCAGATCAGTTTGCTCAGGCCTTGGCAGCAGCGCGGCGGCGCGAGGCAAAGCCCAGGCCCACCAGAGCGGCACCAACCAAAGACAGCGTCATCGGCTCGGGGACGTTACGGATGGTCAGGCTCGAGGTGGTGTTGATCACCGATGCGGCCTCAAGCGTGAACGCCTGCTGAGTGCGGGTCGAGAAGCCGGGCATGCCAATTGCGGGGTCAGACCAGACTGCAGTACCGGCGTTGCAGCTGGTGTTGGTGGACGTGGCCATCAAGCAGCCGATGCTAGCTGCGGCGTTGGCCAAAGAGAAGTCGGCGTTGGTGAACAGATTGTCCGAGTTCACGCGGAAGCTGGTGTTCACAGATTCTGTGGCCGCATTGAAGAAGCCCTGGCCGGCGGTGGTGCTGGCCGAACCTTGGACCGTCTTGTCAACACCGGTGGGTGAGAAGAAGTCAAAGACAACAAAATTGACCAGCAGGCTCTTGGTGCCCAAAGCGCCGTCATTGCGGTTGACGGTCAATGAGGTGGTGTTGGCAGTGGCCACCAAAGCCGAGCCTGGCGCATTGCTCAAACCCTGTGTGGAGGCAACGTCAAAGGCACCAACGCTGCCGCTGAAGTTCACGAAGTTGGCGTTGATGATTGAGAAACCGGCCCCGCAACCGCCAATTTGCGTGTTGCAGGTCACCGTGGTCGCGGTGCTGAGGTCGGTCATGGTCAGAACCACGAAGGCGTTAGCCGAAGAGGCAACACCCATCAAGACGGTAGCGGCCAGTGCCACCTTGGTAAGTACGTTTTTCATTTGATCCAACTCCAGAAGTTGACTTGACATGTTGACTGTTTAGCTCTGACAAGCTGCTTGGGTTTCTCGCCCCCGCTTTTTTCCTGTCAAACGCCTTCGCGTTGCCAGACATTGAGCAAGCGCTGTGCCAGTGGGTCATTCTTCAATAAATTCAATGACTTGCGCTTCGACCAGCAAACCGACCAATGCGGAGTGTCAAATTTGCCGACGTCATTGGGGGTTCAATCTGGCAATGCGCGGTGCAGACTGGGCGTATGGGCCGATCTGGATACCGACAAGTTGCGGCCAGGCTGCCGCAGCGCGAGTGCAGCCGCCGCCTTTGCAAGGCTTCGGAAACGAAGCAGAACCATGGTCGGGACCGACAACATGGACTACGCCCGAACCCGGGAAGCCGGGTAGGGAGAGCAAACAACGGAGACCTGGCGGGGACGCAGCTGGACTAGCGCACCCTGGCGATCACCGCAAAACTGCTGCTGCAGGGCAACCCGCCGCAGATCCTCTGTAGCAGGTCTGAGGCGAAAACCGCGGGGCTGAGGGCCACTGGGCATGCCAAACAGCGTGATGACTGCAATTCCAAGCGGCAAACCACGATGCCTGCAGCTTCGAATCAAGCCAAGCGAGAGCCACTCAAAAGCTGGCCGAATCAGTCAGCGGCACATGGACAACGCCGTGCTGAAAGTTTCATGGCCAGCAACAGCCCCGCGATCAAAACAGGGCCATCATTCGAGGCAGCCTGCAAAGGTATCAAAGCAGCGGCAAGGACGCCGCCGCCAAGCCTTTCGACAGATTCAGGAAGAAGCGCCCGGGCCGTCGAGATTGTTAATGCCACCTGCAAGCGTGGCAGACGTAACGTCTGCAGCCAACAACTCTGGGGTCTCCCACTGAGGCTTGGCATCGACGGTGGGCTCGGTGGTTTGCTGTTGCTGCTGCATAGTTTTACGCTCCGTGGACTGAATGCAAGAAGGAATAGATCAGACCGAGGGTTTCCTCCCGGGCCCACTGATGCTACCTGATACGCCCGTCGCGCAAGCAACTTTCAAAGGCCAGTTTCGTCCTGCAAGCGCAGTCGGTTTGCCTTTGCCAACTGCATGGACAGACTCAGGCGTGGCGGCATATGAACTGAGCCGCCGCGACAGTACGCAGAATATGCTGCGCCCAGTAAGGTTTGTTTCTTGATGTTTCATCTTCTGGCGAGATGACCGAGGTCGCCCACTGCTTCATGCGCTCGGTGTCGACCCACTCGCGAACAACGGTGTGATGACTCAATCGCTCAACTTCTGCCAGGAGTTCCGGGCCACAGACCTGCAAGCGCTGTCTCAAGTCGGCCGACTGCTGGCCCCTGCGGTTGGAAAACAGCACGTGACTCGGCAACAGACCGCCCATCAACTGTCGAACCAAGCCGCGGCGCAGACCGTTGCCCCAGAACACCTCGTCAGGAAGCCGCCAACAAAGCTCGATCACTCTGCGATCCCGGGTCGGATCACGCATGACAAAGCCATGGGAACGACCCAATTCGTTCCAGACCGAGGCCCCGTTATCTACGCCTCCGTACTCCGTCAGGCGCAACGACGCCAGCTTGGCCGGCAGCATTCGGCCAAAGCTGGGGTCGTGGCCGTCGGCCCGCATGGCGTCGCGCAAGCCCACATGCTGTGCCAGCCCTGGATGAATCAGCGAATAGGCGGCCCAGGGCGGTGCCTCTTCGGGCCTGGCCAGCCACTGCTTCACACCATGCCAGGCGGGCCGCAAAGACGGTTTGACCAGCCGAGAGCCCAACGCGCCCAGCAGACCCGCCCGGTCGGCACGCAACTCGGCCCACACTCTGGCCAGTTGGCGGTGCTTCACGCGTGGCCACAAACTGCCTTGGCCCCCGTATGAAACCGCGAAATTGCCAGCTTGCCCAGTCAGCAGCACGTCGGCTTGGCTCGCTGCCGTTCGCTCGGCAATGTCCAACAGCCAGGACCAATTTCCGGCGGCATGCGAGGGCACCACCATCATGTCCAGCCACTGCTGGACGGCCTGCAGTGGTGAAAGCTGCTCGCTGGTGCAAGACACCGCGTCGACATTGCCCACATGGCGGGCGGTCGCCAGAGCCAAGCCCCATTCGTCGGTGTCGCGCTCGGGGTGGTCGCCGCTGGCCTCGAACGCCGGTCGATGAACGAAGGCCGTCAGGCGTTGGCCCCGCGCAAGCAGCATTGGCGCCGCCAGCGCAACAACCGAGCCCGAGTCTAAGCCACCACTTAGCGTGGCCACGACCTTGTTCCGGGCCGGCTGCAATGCAGCCGACACCGCCTCTTGGTAGACCTGCAGGAAGCGCTGCTGCAGCTCTGGAAGCTCTTCTCGCCACAGCGGTGGCTGGGCCATGGGGCGCCACCAGCGCCTGAGCTCTTCCTTTCCACCTTGCACCACCAGCACATGACCGGTGGGCAGCGCATGGACGCCCTGAAAAGCCGTTGCAGTGGGGTAGCGCGAGTCTATAAAGGTCGCCAGCAAGCCAGCCATCCAGCGGGGGTCTGGGCGAGTGGGCATCGCACCCGATGCCAGCAACACGGGCATGCTCGATGCAAAGAGCAACTGCCCACCCTGCGAGGTCCAGTACAGGCAGCTGATGCCCGTCGCATCGCGCGCCAGCACCAGGCGCTTGAGCTGGTTGTCCCACAGGGCAAAAATCCAGTCCCCTCTCAATTGGTCAACACAATCGATGCCAAATCGAAGGTAGGCGGCTGCTACGACCTCGTCATCCGCCATCTGCCGAACCGGTGCACCGGTCAACTGACAACGGTCTGTGCGAACCAGACCTAGGGTGCGGTCCAGATCATCACAAGCATCGAGCCTTCCGCCAAAAACCAAGCTCAGATGACCCTGGCGCAAAACCGCGGGACTGCGCTCTTCTTGCCCCGACTGGTGGGCGCACGAACCCAGGTCGACCCCATC
>JANMHH010000238.1:0-2484 GCA_031375065.1 Rubrivivax sp.
GTGCCCGAGGCCCTGCTGCAAGCCGGCTTGATCCGCATGCGGCCCATCGTCATGACCACCATGGCGATGGTCTTCGGCATGCTGCCGATGGCCCTGGCCTTCAACGAGGGCGGCGAGATCCAGGCGCCGATGGGCCGCGCCATCATTGGCGGCGTGATCACCTCGACCATTCTGACCCTGGTGGTGGTGCCGGTGCTCTACAGCTACCTGGTGCGCGAGCGCAAGAAGCGGCCTGTGGCGCAAGGTTCTGGTGGGGGCGCGATCCCGGCCTCGATGCCCGCAGATCGCGACTGAAGCCGTCTCGCCGCGCGCGCTGTGTGGGCAGCGCGCGTGTCAGTTTCGCGTCTGCTGCGCTGCAATAGAATCGGCTGGTTTCATCGCGGGTACACCCCGCTTGTATCACCATGGCCGAAACGACACAAGTCCAAAAACGCCCCGTTTTCCGCAATATCCACATCACCCAGATCGTCGGCTACCGCCTGCCGCCGGCCGGAATCGTGTCGATCCTGCACCGCGTCAGCGGGGTCTTGATGTTCTTGCTGTTGCCTTTCGTGATTTGGCTGCTGGACGTCAGTTTGACGTCAGAAATTTCTTACGAGAGATTCACCAGCACCTTCGTCGCCGGCATCGGCTTCCTGCCCGGCTGGTTCATGAAGCTGGTGGCACTGGCCCTGATCTGGGCCTATCTGCACCACTTCATCGCCGGTGTGCGCCATCTCTGGATGGACATGACCCACAGCGTCACCAAGCAGCAGGGTCACCTGTCGGCGGTAATCACCTTGGCCTCCAGCGTTGTGCTGACGCTGGCTCTGGCCTTCAAGCTCTTCTTCTGAGGCCGCCATGACAGACAAGAGCTACGGTTCCAAACGCCTGGTCGTCGGCGCGCACTACGGTCTGCGCGACTGGCTGGCCCAGCGCGTCACCGCGGTGCTGATGGCGCTGTTCACGCTGGTGCTGGTGGCGCAATTGCTGTTCGGCGCCAAGCTGGGCTACGAGCGCTGGTCGGCGATCTTTTCGGCGCAATGGATGAAGGTGTTGGCCTTCGTCACCATCGTGTCCTTGCTGTACCACGTGTGGATCGGCATGCGCGACGTCTGGATGGATTACGTCAAGCCGGTGGGCATCAAGCTCGCGTTGCAGGTGTTCACGCTGGCCTGGCTGGTGGGTTGCACCGGCTGGGCCGTGCAAGTTTTGTGGAGACTGTGAAGAACATGGCCAGTGTTGCGAAGTCCTTGTCCAGGCGCAAGTTCGATGTGGTGATCGTCGGCGCCGGCGGCTCCGGCATGCAGGCCTCGTTGCGCCTTGCGCAAGCCGGCCTGAACGTGGCGGTGGTGTCCAAGGTGTTCCCGACCCGCTCGCACACCGTGGCAGCGCAGGGCGGCATCGGCGCCTCGCTCGGCAACATGAGCGAAGACAACTGGCACTTCCACTTCTTCGATACCGTCAAGGGCTCGGACTGGCTGGGCGACCAGGACGCCATCGAGTACATGTGCCGCGAGGCGCCCAAGGTGGTGTACGAGCTTGAGCACATGGGCATGCCGTTTGATCGCAACCCCGACGGCACGATCTACCAGCGCCCCTTCGGTGGCCACACCGCAAACTACGGTGAAAAGCCGGTGCAGCGCGCCTGCGCCGCGGCCGACCGCACCGGCCACGCCATGCTGCACACCCTGTACCAGCAGAACGTGAAGGCGCGCACAACATTCTTCGTCGAGTGGATGGCCCTGGACCTGATGCGCGACGCCGAGGGCGACGTGCTCGGCATCACGGCCCTTGAGATGGAGACCGGCGAGGTCCACATCCTGGAGGCCAAGATCACGTTGTTCGCCACCGGTGGCGCCGGGCGCATCTATGCCGCCAGCACCAATGCCTTCATCAACACCGGCGACGGCCTGGGCATGGCGGCGCGTGCCGGCGTTCCGCTCGAAGACATGGAGTTCTGGCAGTTCCACCCCACCGGCGTGCACAACGCGGGTGTGCTGCTCACGGAAGGTTGCCGCGGTGAAGGCGCGATCCTGCGCAACGCCTCGGGTGAGCGCTTCATGGAGCGCTACGCCCCCACGCTGAAAGACCTGGCGCCGCGCGATTTCATCTCGCGCTGCATGGACCAGGAGATCAAGGAAGGGCGCGGCTGCGGCCCGAACAAGGACTACATCAACCTGGACATGACCCACCTCGGCGGCGAAACCATTCTCAAGCGCCTGCCCAGCGTGTTCGAGATCGGCCACAACTTCGCCAACGTCGACATCACCAAGGAGCCGATTCCGGTGGTGCCCACCATCCACTACCAAATGGGCGGCATCCCCACCAACATCCACGGCCAAGTGGTTGCGCCGAAGAATGGCAACCCCAACACCGTGGTCGGCGGGCTGTATGCGGTGGGTGAATGCTCCTGCGTCAGCGTGCATGGCGCCAACCGCCTGGGCACCAACTCTTTGCTCGACCTGCTGGTGTTTGGCCGCGCGGCGGGCAACCACATCGTCG
>JANMHH010000291.1:0-1663 GCA_031375065.1 Rubrivivax sp.
TGGTTTCATAACGCCGGATGGCTGCGGTCGCTGCCAGGCCGTCCAGCACGGGCATTTGCAGGTCCATCAAGATCAGGTCGAATTGAACCTCGCGAGCCAGCGCCACGGCTTCGGCGCCGTCGGCCGCCAGCAAGGGCACCAAGCCCTGAGACTCCATCTGCGCCAGGATCAGGATCAGGTTCACCGGGTTGTCGTCGACCACCAGCACACGAACGGCACCGTAACGATGACCCTTCGGCCATTCTTCTTCATTCGAGTGCATTGGCTCGGTCTCGATGGAGGCTGCGCTCGGCCAGGACCGTTGGACTTCATGCGGGGCCATCAGAGGATAAAAACCAGTTGCAGAGTGGCCGATCATCGGAACGCTTTCGACACGAACAGGCCGCCAGGGTCGCACCCGTGCCAACCGGTGTATGTACGCTGGCACACACGGGCTCGGTCCGAGCGCGTGTCATGGTCAGAGCTGGGAGCCGATCAACGACGCCAGCCGTTCGCCCAACTTTTCCCACACCGGTCTGTTTTGCCACTCGCTCAGGCTGACCCGGTGCGACAGCGCCAGGTCCGACTCGAAGGTGGCGGTTTGCTGGCGCGCGAAGGCCCGGTCGACGATGTTCAGCGTGGCTTCGTCGTTGAGGCGAAACGACCGGTTGTCGAAATTGGTCGAGCCGACCGAGGTCAGCAGACCATCGACGATCATCATCTTGCAGTGGTACATCGTGGGCCCGTACTCGGCGATGATGGCGCCCGCGCTGAGCAGCGGGCCCCAGGTGGCCCGCGACGCCCCGCGCACCGCGTCGCTGTCGATGTGCTGGCCCGGCACCACGATGCGCAGCTTCACCCCGCGCTTGAGCGCATCGACCAGGGCCTGCTGCGTCAGCGTGTCGGGTACGAAGTAAGCGGCCGACAGGTCGATCGACACCGATGCCGAGGTCACGGCCAGCAGGTACATCAATTGCATGCTCTCGCTGCCGCCGCTGGGTGAACTGCTGAACATTTGGGACCAGGCGGTGCCGGCAGGCGCCAGCGCGGGGAAGTAGTCCGGGCCATGCAACACGTCACCGGTGACCTTGATCCAGTTGTCGATGAAGACCGCCTGCATCTGAGCGACTACCGGGCCCATGACTTCGAAGTGGGTGTCGCGCCAATGCGCGGGGTCTTGGGCGCTGCCCGTCCACTGCGGCGCCACGCCGACACCGCCCGTGAAGCCGACCCGACCGTCGACCACCAACAGCTTGCGGTGGGTGCGGTTGTTCATGCGCCCCAGGTTGGACCAGTGCGGTGGATGAAAGCGCTGCACCTGCACACCGGACTGCGTCATCTGGGCCACCAGGCCGTCTTCCATCTTGGCGCTGCCCACCCAATCGAGCAGCACGTGAACCTTGACACCCTGGCTCGCGCGCTCGGCCAGGGCAGCGGCAAACTCGCGGGCGATGTCACCTTGCCAATAGATGTAGGTCTCGAAGGTGATCGACACCTGCGCCGCCCGGATGGCGGCCAGCATGGGCGGGAAAATCTCGTCGCCGTTGAGCAGCGCACGTGCACCCGTGCCCTGCAAAAAGGGCGGGCCGAGCAGCACGCCCAACTCCTGCATGAAACGCGGATCTTCGAGCGCGTAAAGGCGCTTGATGTGTTGCTGGATCTTTTTTTCGCCGCCGATGAAATT
>JANMHH010000293.1:0-1592 GCA_031375065.1 Rubrivivax sp.
TCTGAAGTACTACAACATCATTTATGACGCTGTGGACGAGATCAAGGCGGCGATGGGCGGCATGCTGGCACCCGAGCAGCGTGAAGAGGTCATCGGCACGGCCGAGATCCGCACCGTCTTCGTGGCCAGCAAGATCGGCACGGTGGCCGGTTGCATGGTCACCGCAGGCCAGGTCATCCGCAACGCCCGCTTCCGCCTGCTGCGCGAGAACACCGTCATCTACACCGGCGAGGTCGAGTCGGTGAAACGCCTGAAGGACGACGTGCGCGAAGTCAAGGAAGGCTTCGAGTGCGGTATCAAGTTGAAGAACTACAACGACATCAAAGAAGGTGACCAGTTGGAGTTCTTCGAGGTCAAGGAAGTGGCACGCACGCTGTAAGGCGGGCCAGACGCTACCCAGCGATCAGCCCCGCCTCACCGGCGGGGCTGATTCATTTGGAGCACACCGCGCATGAGACACAAAAAAGCCGTTCCCAACCGCAGCTTCCGCGTTGCTGACCAGATTCAGCGCGATGTGGCCCAGCTCATCCGTGACCTGGCCGATCCGCGCGTGGGCATGGTCACCATCAACAGCGTGGACGTGACGCCCGACTACGCCCATGCGCAGATCTACTTTTCGGTGCTGCTCAACGACCCCGAAGAGAGCGCACGCGCGCTGAACGAAGCCGCCGGTTTCATCCGCAATGGCCTGTTCAAGCGCCTGGCCATTCACACCGTTCCGACTCTGCACTTTCACTACGACAAGACCACCGAGCGCGCCGCCGACATCAGCGCGCTGATCGCCAAGGCCAACTCGGTGCGTGCGAAAGAAGACTGACGTGAACACGCCGCGCACACCGCGCACCCGCATCGTCCGCCGCACCTTGCATGGGGTGTTGTTGCTCGACAAGCCCTTGGGCTGGACGAGCAACGACGCCCTGCAAAAGGCCAAGGGCATCTTGCGCGCAGAAAAGGGCGGCCACACCGGCACGCTGGACCCGCTGGCCACCGGCCTGCTGCCGCTGTGCTTTGGTGCGGCCACCAAGTTCAGCCAGGCCAGCCTGGACGCCGACAAGCGCTACACCGCGACGCTCAAACTGGGTCAACGCACCCGCACCGGTGACGGTGAAGGCGAGGTGGTGCAGGAACGTGCGGTCCAGGTGGACCTCGCCGCCATTGAAGCGGCCTGCGCGCGCTTCACCGGCACCATCGAGCAATTGCCGCCCATGCACTCGGCGCTGAAGCACGAGGGCCGGGCGCTTTACGACTACGCGCGCCAGGGCATCGAGATTGACCGACCCACGCGCCAGGTCACCCTTCATCAAATCGACATCCTGCATTGGCAAGATGATGGCCTGGTGCTGGACGTGCGCTGCAGCAAAGGCACCTACATCCGCACGCTGGCCGAAGACATCGGCGAGGCCCTGGGCTGCGGGGCCCACCTCAGCGCATTGCGGCGCACCGGCAGCGGCGCACTCGACCTGACCCAGGCCGTGACCCTTGAAGCCCTGCAAGCCCTGACCGAGCCCGAGCGCGACGCCTTGCTCTTGCCGCCCGACGTGTTGGTGTCCGCCTGGCCCGAAGTCCACCTGCCCGATGACGAGGCCGGCCGC
>JANMHH010000301.1:0-19241 GCA_031375065.1 Rubrivivax sp.
TCCAGCCCCGTGAAGCCATTGCGCTTGGTGGCGAATTCAACGTTGTGCCAGGCGCTGAAGCTTTCCAGCTGGGTCCAGCTTTGCCAGCTGGTGGTGTAGGGGCATTTGTGTCCGCTGGCCTTCAGTTTGGCAGCCGCCAGCACCACTTCGGGCCAAGTCTTGGGCGGGGTGTCGGGGTTCAGGCCGGCGGCCTTGAAGGCGTCTTTGTTGTAGTGAAAGACGGTGGTGCTGCTGTTGAAGGGCAGGCTCAGCATCTGGCCGTTGGGTGCGGTGTAGTAGCCCGACACGGCGGGCACGTAAACCGACGCGTCAAACTGCACACCAGCGGTTTTCATCACGTCGTTGACCGGCACGATGGCGCCCTTGCTGGCCATCATGCTGGCGGTGCCCACTTCAAACACCTGCAGGATGTGCGGTGCATTGCCGGCGCGAAAAGCTGCGATGGCGGCGGCGAAGGACTCCGGGTAGGTGCCCTTGAAGGTGGGCGTGACCTTGTAGTCCTTCTGCGATGCGTTGAAGTCGTTGGCCAGGCCGTTGACCCATTCACCCAGCTGGCCGCTCATCGAGTGCCACCATTGAACTTCGGTGACGGCCTGAGCAGGCGAGGCGGCCAAGGCTGCCAGGGCGGCGACGGCAGACGCAAAAGCATTGAGTTTCATTTTTTCTCCAACTGAAATTTGACAGAGCCGAGCAAACAGTCAGTGTGACGGCCCGATGTGACAGCTTTGTTTTGTCATGAAAGGCCTTGAGCAGCCACGGGGGTAACCCGCCACCGCGGGATGCCCGGCCACCGCTGACGGTGAGTGTCCCTCAAAACAGCCTGCCACCCAGCCCTGGGCTAACATCCAGAAATACCCTAGGAATGTGTGCATGAACTTGGCCGAACTGGCACTGTCTGAGCCCGTAAACGTTGACGCCGACGCGCCCCGACTGCGCGAGATCCCCTACAACTACACGTCTTTCTCCGACCGCGAAATTGTCTTGCGTTTGTTGGGCGAGCGGGCCTGGGAGGTGTTGGGTCTGCTGCGCGACGAGCGCCGCACGGGGCGCAGCGCGCGCATGCTCTACGAGGTGCTGGGCGACATCTGGGTGGTGCAACGCAACCCCTACCTGGAAGACGACCTGCTCGACAACCCGCGGCGCCGTCAAATGCTGATCGACGCGCTGCACCACCGGCTGGTTGAGGTGTCCAAACGACGCACGCCCGAGCTGGACGTCCGGCGCGATGCCCTGGTCGGCGAGTTGGTGGCAGCCGCCAGCGCGGCGGTCGAGGCCTTTTCGGCTCACTTTCGCGCTGTCTGGGACCTGCGCAAGGCGGCGCGCAAGGTGCTGGGCCGGACCACCGCCAAGGACAACCTGAAGTTCGATGGCCTGAGCCGCGTATCGCACGTCACCGACGCCACCGACTGGCGCGTGGAGTACCCCTTCGTGGTGCTCACGCCCGACACCGAAGCAGAAATGGCTGCGTTGGTGGCCGGCTGCATTGAACTGGGTTTGACCATCATCCCGCGCGGTGGTGGCACCGGCTACACCGGCGGCGCCGTGCCGCTGACCTGGAAGAGTGCCGTCATCAACACCGAAAAGCTCGAGGCCATGAGCGAGGTCGAGATGGTCCAGCTGCCCGGCCTGAGCCAAGCCGTGGCCACGGTGTTCAGCGAAGCGGGCGTGGTTACCCAGCGGGTCGCCGATGCCGCCGAGCGCGCCGGCTACGTTTTTGCGGTCGACCCCACCAGCGCCGAGGCCAGCTGCATCGGCGGCAACGTGGCCATGAATGCGGGCGGCAAGAAGGCCGTGCTGTGGGGTACGGCGCTGGACAACCTGGCCAGCTGGAAGATGGTGACACCGCAGGCCAAGTGGCTGGAGGTGACCCGTCTCAACCACAACCTGGGCAAGATCCACGACGTGGAAGTGGCCAGCTTCGAGCTGAAGTACTTCGACGCCACCGGCAAGAAGCTGGAGCGCACCGAGCGGCTGGACATTCCCGGCCCGGTGTTCCGCAAGGAAGGCTTGGGCAAGGACGTCACCGACAAGTTTTTGGCCGGTTTGCCGGGCATCCAGAAAGAAGGCTGTGACGGCCTGATCACCAGCGCCCGCTGGGTGGTGCACAAGATGCCCGCCCATGTGCGCACGGTGTGCCTGGAGTTTTTTGGCAACCCCAAGGATGCCGTGCCCAGCATCGTGGAGATCAAGGACTATTTGTTCAGCCAGAAGGACCAGGGCGTTTTGCTGGCCGGGCTGGAACACCTGGACGACCGCTATCTGAAGGCGGTGGGCTACGCCACCAAGAGCAAGCGCGCGATGGCCCAACAGGGCCGCTCGG
The DNA here is from genome assembly GCA_031375065.1 of Rubrivivax sp. Classification (GTDB taxonomy): domain Bacteria; phylum Pseudomonadota; class Gammaproteobacteria; order Burkholderiales; family Burkholderiaceae_C; genus Rubrivivax. The sequence continues at coordinate 2,321 of JANMHH010000301.1, forward strand.
GCCTGCCCAAGATGGTGCTGATTGGCGACATCGTGGGTGACGATCAGGACGCCGTGGCGCGCGCCACCAGCGAAGTGGTGCGGATCGCCAATTCACGCGCTGGTGAAGGTTTCGTGGCCGTCAGTGCCGACGCGCGCAAGAAGTTCTGGCTCGACCGCAAGCGCACCGCAGCGATTGCCAAGCACACCAACGCGTTCAAGATCAACGAAGACGTGGTGATCCCGCTGCACCGCATGGGTGAGTACACCGAAGGCATCGAGCGCATCAACATCGAGCTGAGCCTGCGCAACAAGCTCGAGCTGATCGACGCGCTGCAGCACTTTTTTGCCAAGGGTCAGCTGCCGCTGGGCAAGTCGGACGACGCGGGTGACATCCCCAGCGCCGAACTGCTGGAAGACCGTGTTCAGCAGAGCCAGGCCCTGTTGGCCGACGTGCGTTCGCAGTGGCAGTACTGGCTGGACAACCTGGACGTGGTGCAGCCGCCGGGTGGCCCCAACGGGCCGGAGTTTGCGGGCCTGACCTGCTTTGTGCCGTTGCAAGACTGGCGCCTGCGGGCCAGCTGGAAGACCCAGATCCTGCGGCCGCTGCAACAGCTGTTTGCCGGCGTGGCGTTCACGCCTTTGCTCGACGAGTGCCGTCGCATCCACCAAACCGTGCTTCGTGGCCGCGTGTGGGTGGCGTTGCACATGCATGCGGGCGACGGCAATGTGCACACCAACATCCCCGTCAACAGCGACAACTACGTGATGCTGCAAACGGCCCACCAGGCGGTGGCTCGCATCATGGCCCTGGCCCGCCGGCTCGACGGTGTGATCAGCGGCGAACACGGCATAGGCATCACCAAGCTCGAGTACCTGAGCGACGAAGAGCTGGCCTCGTTTGCCGACTACAAACGCCGGGTCGACCCCGAAGGCCGCTTCAACAAGGGCAAGCTGCTGCGTGCGGTGGCGGGAGACGCGCCGCAGGCCTGGGGGCCGCTGCAAGACCAGCCGCGGCGAGCGGACCTGGGTGCGGCCTACACGCCCAGCTTTGGGCTGATGGGACACGAGTCGCTGATCATGCAGCAAAGCGACATCGGCGCCATCAGCGACAGCATCAAGGACTGTCTGCGCTGCGGCAAGTGCAAGCCGGTTTGTGCCACCCACGTGCCACGCGCCAACCTGCTGTACAGCCCGCGCAACAAGATCCTGGCCACCTCGCTGCTGATCGAAGCTTTTCTGTACGAAGAGCAAACGCGGCGCGGCATCAGCGTCAAGCACTGGGAAGATTTTGAAGACGTGGCCGACCACTGCACGGTGTGCCACAAGTGCGAAAGCCCGTGCCCGGTCAAGATCGACTTCGGCGACGTCACGATGAACATGCGCAACCTGCTGCGCAAGATGGGCAAGAAGAGCTTCAAGCCGGGCAACGCCGCGGCGATGCTGTTCCTCAACGCCACCAGCCCGCAGGCCATCAAGTTGATGCGCGTGGCCATGGTGGACGTGGGCTTCAAGGTGCAGCGCTTTGTCAACGGCCTGATGCGGCCGGCGGCGCGCAAACAAACCCGCTCGCCGCCGGCCACGCTGGGCGTGGCACCGATCAAAGAGCAGGTCATCCACTTCATCAACAAGAAGATGCCGGGCGGGCTGCCGAAGAAGACCGCACGGGCCTTGCTCGACATCGAGGACAAGGACTACGTACCGATCATTCGCAACCCGCAGGTCACCACCGCCGAGACCGAAGCGGTCTTCTACTTTCCCGGCTGCGGCAGCGAGCGCCTGTTCAGCCAGGTCGGCCTGGCCACCCAGGCGATGTTGTGGCACGCCGGTGTGCAAACCGTGTTGCCGCCCGGATACCTGTGCTGCGGTTACCCGCAGCGTGGCAGCGGCCAAGCCGACAAAGCCGAGAAGATCATCACCGACAACCGGGTCTTGTTCCACCGCGTGGCCAACACGCTGAACTACCTGGACATCAAGACCGTGGTGGTCAGCTGCGGCACCTGCTTTGACCAACTGCAGGGTTACCAGTTCGAGGACATCTTTCCGGGTTGCCGCATCGTGGACATCCACGAGTACCTGCTGGAAAAAGGCATCCAGCTGAACGCCTCACAGCAGGCGGGCTATCTCTACCACGACCCCTGCCACAGCCCCATGAAGCAGCAAGACCCGATGAAGACGGTGAAGGCGCTGCTGGGCCCGAGCGTCATCAAGAACGAGCGCTGCTGCGGCGAAAGCGGCACCTTGGGTGTGACCCGGCCCGACATCAGCACCCAGGTGCGCTTTCGCAAGGAAGAAGAGCTGCTCAAGGGTGAAGCCGCGCTGCGCAGCCTGATGGCCACAACGCCGGGCCTGAGCCAGGCGGCCCAGGCCAACGTCAAGATCCTGACCAGTTGCCCGAGCTGCCTGCAGGGGCTGAAGCGCTTTGAAGACGACATGAACAGCGGCCTGCTCGAGGCCGACTACATCGTCGTCGAGATGGCGCGCCTGATGCTGGGCGAAGACTGGCTGCCGCAGTACGTGGCCAAGGCCAACAGCGGTGGCATCGAGCGCGTGCTGGTCTGAAAGTCGCCCCCATCATCGGGCAGGGGCGGGGATAAACTCGGTCCACCTGCAGCACCTCATTTCATTTGATCCATGGCTGGTCTTGACCGCAACACCCCCCAACCCACGGCCCTGACCGTGCACCAGTCGTCGCGTGTGCTGGAAGTAGCCTTCGACGATGGCGCTGCGTTTCGCATCCCCTTTGAACTGATGCGTGTGTATTCACCTTCCGCTGAAGTCCAGGGGCACGGACCGGGGCAGGAGGTGCTGCAGACCGGCAAGCGCCAAGTCGGCATCGACGACCTCACGGCGGTGGGTCACTACGCGGTGCAGCCGCGTTTTTCGGATGGCCACGACACCGGCATCTTTTCCTGGGACTACCTCTACAAACTGGGCCGCGACGCCACCGACCTGTGGACGCAGTACGAGCAGCGGCTGGCCAGCGCGGGTCTCGACCGCGACGCGCCGATGGTCGCTGCGGGTGCTGCTGCTGGCGGCGCCTGCAGCAGCCACTGAAGGCCCGCATGGCCCAAACCCACTTCGGTTACCAGAACGTCGACGAAACCGACAAGGCGCGCCGTGTGCGTGGCGTGTTCGACTCGGTGGCTTCGCGCTACGACGTCATGAACGACGTGCTGTCCATGGGTCTGCACCGGGCCTGGAAGGCCTACACCGTGGCGGTGGCCAACGTGCAAGCGGGCATGCAGGTGCTCGACATTGCCGGTGGCACCGGGGACCTGGCGCGGGCCTTTGCCCACCGAGCCGGCCCCACGGGCCGCGTGGTGTTGACCGACATCAACGAAGCCATGTTGCGCACCGGCCGCGACCGTCTGATGGACGAAGGTCTGGTCCTGCCCACGGCCGCCTGCGACGCCGAACACCTGCCTTTTGCCGACGGCAGCGCCAGTGCCGGCTTCGACGTTGTCAGCGTGGCCTTTGGTTTGCGCAACATGACCCACAAGGAAGCCGCGCTGAGCGAAATGTGCCGCGTGCTGCGCCCCGGTGGCCGACTGCTGGTGCTCGAGTTCTCCAAGCCCGCTGCCGTGCTGCAAAAGCCCTATGACTGGTACTCGTTCAGCTTCATGCCATTGATGGGCAAGCTGATCGCTGGGGACGCTGAGAGCTACCGCTACCTGGCCGAGAGCATCCGCATGCATCCCGATCAAGCCACCCTGAAGGCTTTGATGAAGGCCAGCGGATTTGCGCATGTGGATGTGCACAACCTGGCCGGCGGCATCGTGGCGTTGCACGTGGGCGTCAAGTGCTGAAAGTGCCCTTGGATGTGCGTTTGGGTGTTGATTTGGCACTGAACCTGGCGCGGGTCGCCTAAAACGCCACGGGTAAACTGCGCACGCTGTTCCGCGCGGGGGCACCTCGTCCCTGAGTGATGGCAGCGACCGCGCCGTTCAGCGCACCTTCTTAGATTGGATCCCTCGATGAAACTGAACTTCGCCCTTGCACCGAACCTGGGTGCCCGTTCTGGTCTTGTGCTGGCGCTGGCCGTGGTCATGCTGACCGCCTGTGGCGGCAAAGGTGACGCACCCGCCAGTGCCGTGGTGGTCAAGGTCAACAAGGTCGAAGTCACCCAGGCGCAGGTCGACCAGTTGTTGCAGCAGCAGCGCAACCTGCGGCCTGAGCAACAAGACGCAGCCGGTCGCCAGGTTGTCGAGCGGCTGGTTGAGCAATTGCTGGTCCTGCAAAAGGCCGAAGAGACCAAGCTCGATCGCGACCCGCGTGTGATGCAGATGCTGGAAGGGGCGCGTCGCGAGGTTTTGATCCGCGCCTACCTCGAACGGGTGTCTGAAGCAGCCCTCAAGCCCAGCGCCGAAGACGTGAAAAAGTACTACGACGAAAAGCCCATCCTCTTTCGCGAACGGCGCGTTTTCAATTTGCAGGAGCTGGCCATCGAGGCGCGACCCGAGCAACTGCCAGAACTGCGCGACAAGTTGGCTGCCGCCAGCAACATCGAACAATTCGTCGAGTACCTGAAAGCCAGTGGCCTGCGCTTCACCGGCAACCAAGCGGTGCGCGCCGCCGAACAACTGCCCTTCAATGCGCTGGAAGCCATCTCGCGCATGACGGACGGTCAAGCCATGCTGATACCCGGTCCGACGGGCGCGCAGGTGCTGGTGCTGGCCGGGTCGCGCGCGCAGCCCGTCGCCGAAGAGCAGGCCCGTCCCGCCATCGAGCAATACCTGTTGGGCGAGCGCAAGCGCAAACTGGTTGAAGACGCCATGAAAGAGCTGCGGGCACCGGCCAAGATCGAGTACCTGGGCAAATACGCGACGGGTGCCGCTTCGGCGCCGGCTGCGGTTCGGCCCGCTTCGGCGGCCAGCGGCGGCTGATCGGGCGGGTGACGGATCGGGCGCTGGGCCAGGCGCTGGACCGCACGTCGGCTCGCACGCTGGATCGGGCCAGCGCGATCAAACTGAGCGGCGATACCGCCTGATCTCTGGGCTTTGAGCCGGGCCGGGCGGGCTCACACTGGGCTTTGCCCCGGTGCCACGTCCGGCCTTTGTCTTGATGCAGGGCATGGCTCTGGCATCTGTCAGCAAGAGGTGATTCATCTCGCCGGGGCCTTTGCAGCCAAAGGACTCCCGATGACCGCCCCCCGCAACGGCAAGACCGCACTCATCACCGGCATCACCGGCCAAGATGGCTCCTACCTGGCCGAACTGCTGCTGGAAAAGGGCTATGAGGTCCATGGCATCAAGCGGCGGGCCTCGTCCTTCAACACGGCCAGGGTCGATCACATTTTCCAGGACCCTCATGTCGAAGAGCGGCGCCTGCACCTGCACTACGGTGACCTGTCCGACGCCAGCAACCTGATCCGCATCGTCGGGCAGATTCAGCCTGACGAGGTCTACAACCTGGGCGCACAAAGCCACGTGGCGGTGAGTTTCGAGACGCCTGAGTACACGGCCGATGTGGACGCCATGGGCCCTTTGCGGCTGTTGGAGGCCATTCGAATTCTGGGTCTGCAACACAAGACCCGGTTCTACCAAGCCAGCACCAGCGAACTCTACGGTCTGGTGCAGGAGACCCCGCAGCGCGAGTCGACACCCTTCTACCCGCGCAGCCCATACGCCGTGGCCAAGCTTTACGCCTACTGGATCACCGTCAACTACCGCGAGGCCTATGGTCTGTACGCCTGCAACGGCATCCTGTTCAACCATGAAAGCCCGCGCCGGGGAGAGACTTTCGTGACCCGCAAGATCACCCGCGGCCTGTGCAACATCGCCCAGGGCTTGGACAGCTGCCTGCATGTGGGCAACATGGATGCGCTGCGCGACTGGGGGCACGCGCGCGACTTCGTCCGCATGCAATGGCTGATGCTGCAGCAGGAGCAGCCCGAAGATTTTGTGATTGCCACCGGCGTTCAGCACAGCGTGCGCGAGTTCATCTTGCTGGCGGCACGTGAACTGGGCTTGTCGATGCGCTTTCAGGGTGATGGCGTCGACGAAGTCGGTGTGGTGACGGCAATCGCCGACCCCGGCATGGCACCGGCCTTGAAGGTCGGTGATACCGTGGTGCGCGTTGACCCGCGCTACCTGCGGCCGGCCGAAGTTCGCACTCTGTTGGGCGATCCAGCCAAGGCCAAGGCCAAGCTGGGTTGGTCGCCACAAATCACCTTGGAGCAGATGGTGCAGGAAATGGTCCAGAACGACCTGCAGCAGGCGCGTCGGCGCTCGCTGCTGAAACGCCACGGCTACGAACAAGCCGTTGAGGTGGAGTGAGGATGTCGAGCGCCGTGAGGGTTCTGTTGTTGGGCGGCGCCGGCATGGTCGGGCGCAACATTGCCGAGCACGCGGGCGCGCGCCCCTGGGATCTGCTGCGTCCAACCCGGGCCGACCTGGATCTGGAGCGCCAGGACGCGGTGTCGGCCTTCATGCGCGACGTGCGACCGGATGTGGTCATTCACGCGGCTGGCTTGGTGGGCGGCATTCACGCCAACCTGGCCCGGCCAGTGGACTTTCTGGTGCGCAACGTCGACATGGGACGCCACGTGATCATGGGGGCGCACGCCAGTGGCGTACCTCGCTTGATCAACCTGGGCAGCTCGTGCATGTACCCGCGCTCCGGGCTGCACCCTTGGCGCGAAGACCAGGTGCTCAGCGGTGAGTTGGAGCCGACCAACGAGGGCTACGCACTGGCCAAGATTTTCTCGACGCGCCTGTGCATATACCTGCGCCAACAGGAACCCGGTCTGGACTACCGGACCTTGATCCCTTGCAACCTTTACGGCCGCTACGATCACTTCGAAGCCGATCGTTCCCATCTGGTGGCGGCGGCCTTGCTCAAGGTTCACCGCGCCAAACGGGCAGGCGCTGCCGCGGTGGAAATCTGGGGCGATGGAACGGCGCGCCGTGAGTTCATGGACGCCGCCGACCTGGCCGATGCCGTCGTGCGGCTGGTGGACGGAGGCAGCGAAGCCCCCGCGTTGATGAACATCGGTTTGGGCCACGATCACGCCGTGAACGACTACTACGCTGCCGCCGCCCGCGCGGTGGGCTGGCAGGGCGACTTCACCCACGACCTGTCACGACCCGTGGGCATGCAGCGCAAGCTGGTCGACGTGACCCGCCAGACGGCCTGGGGATGGGCGCCGCAGCGAACCCTTGACGAAGGCATGGCCAGCGCCTACGCCTACCTGTTGCAGACACCCTTGGCATGAGCCTGTCAGCCCGTTCAACCGCGCTTGGCCTGGCGTGCGCACCTTGGAGACCCGGTTCATGAGCTGCCGTTTTCCCTTGGCCACATCGTCCTGGGGCCCCGAAGAGCATGCAGCGCTGCAGGCGGTGATCACCAGCGGCCAGTTCACCATGGGCGACAAGGTGGCGCAATTCGAGCAAGACTTTGCCCGCTACACCGGCAGCCGCCACTGTGTGATGGTGAATTCGGGCTCGTCCGCCAACCTGCTGATGGTGGCGGCGCTGTCCTACACGCGCAACCCCATGCTCAAATTGCAGCGTGGTGACGAGGTGCTGGTTCCGGCGGTGTCCTGGAGCACCACCTACGCGCCGCTGCACCAGTACGGCCTGCGCTTGAAGTTTGTCGACATCGACCTGCAGACCCTCAACTTCGACCTGGAACAACTGCGCTCGGCCATCACGCCCCGCACGCGGGCCATCATGGCCGTCAACCTGCTGGGCAACCCGAACGACTTCGACGCCATTCGCGCCATGATCGCCGGGCGCGACATCGTGCTGATCGAGGACAACTGCGAATCCATGGGCGCCACGCTGGGCGGCCGACAGGCAGGCACCTTCGGCGTCATGGGCAGCTTCAGCGCCTTCTTCTCGCACCACATCTCCACCATGGAAGGTGGCATGGTGGTGACCGACGACGAAGAGCTCTTTCACATCATGCTGTCGTTGCGGGCCCACGGCTGGACCCGCAACCTGCCCCAGCACAACCGGGTCTGCGGCACCAAGAGCGACGACGCTTTCGAGGAGTCTTTTCGCTTTGTGCTGCCGGGCTATAACCTGCGGCCTCTGGAGATGTCGGGTGCCTTGGGCATCGAGCAGACCAAGCGGCTGCCGTCCCTGATCGAGGCCCGCCGGGAAAACGGACGGCACTTGCAAACGGCGATGGCCGGGCATCCGACGCTGATGATCCAGCAAGAGATCGGGTGCAGCAGCTGGTTTGGTTTCAGCCTGATCATCAAGCCCGGCGTGCTCGCCAAGCGCAAGGAACTGGCAGCCGACTTGCAGAGCCTGGGTTTCGAGTGCCGCCCCATCGTGGCGGGCAACTTCGCCAAGAATCCCGTGGTGCAGTACTTCGATCATGAGATCCAGGGTGAGTTGGTTCATGCGACTCACCTCGACCGCCAGGGCCTCTTTGTCGGTAACCACCACTACCCGATTCCTGAGGCCATCGAAGCCCTTGCCGGGCTGTGGCGCGGCTGAGTCGGCACAACTTCAACACGTTGCTGCAGGCGCGTCGAGGGTCAATCTCAGGGATTCCATGGGGTTGCCCCCGTTTTGCGGTTACATTACCAGGGTAGATTTGAGCAAGATTGTTGTTTGACGGTTTCTTCGGTTCCTGACCTCGGTTTGGTTCTTTGCAGATTCCTTGATCGGTGATTCTCTTGGCCGCATCTGCACTGCGACAGCATGTGCTGCGCAGCAACCGTGAAAGGATATTCAACATGACCACGCAAACCGGAACCGTGAAATGGTTCGACGACGGCAAGGGCTTCGGCTTCATCACGCCGGACGGCGGCGGCAAGGACCTCTTTGCCCACTTCAGCGAAATTCAAAGCACCGGCGGCTTCCGCAGCCTGGCCGAAAACCAGAAGGTGCAGTTTGAAGTGAAGCAAGGCCAGAAGGGCCCGCAGGCCTCCAACATCCGCGCCGTCGAATAATTCGACACCGCGTTTGACCTGAAACCGCAGCCTAAAAGCTGCGGTTTTTTTCGTTCAGGGCGCTGGGGTGTGCCAGTCCGGCAAGTCTGCATCGGCCAGCCAGGGCGCGGCGGTGTCCTTGGGCGCCAGCTTCGGCGCCTGCCCCAGGTCGGGCCACCCGATGGCCAACTGGGGGTCATCCCAACGGATGCTGCGTTCGCATTCACGCGAGTAGACGTCGGTGGTCTTGTACAAGAAGTGGGTGTCGGCTGTCAGCGCCATGAAGCCATGGGCAAAACCTTCGGGAATCCAGAGCTGGAGCCGATTGACGGCATCCAGCCGCAAGCCCGACCATTGACCAAAGGTGGGTGAGCCGCGCCGGATGTCCACGGCCACGTCAAAGGCAGCGCCTTGCACCACGCGCACCAGTTTGCCCTGGGCGTGGGGTGGCAACTGGTAGTGCAAACCGCGCAGCACCGCAGACTGGCTGCACGAATGGTTGTCCTGCACAAAGCGCCGGGGCGGTGCCTGGCCGGCTTCGGCCAGCGCCGCGTACCAGCGGGCTTCGTTGAAGCTTTCCAGGAACCAGCCTCGGTCGTCACCAAACACCGTCGGCTCGACGACCATCACACCGGGCAGCTCTGTCGACCGCAGTTTCATGATCAGAAGGCCCTGTCCAGCAGCAAGGACATCAGGTACTGGCCGTAGCTGTTCTTCAGCATCGGGGCGGCCAAAGCCTCGACCTGCGCGGCGTCGATCCAGCCGGCGCGAAACGCAATCTCTTCGGGGCAGGCCACTTTCAGACCTTGGCGCTTTTCCAGCGTGGCGATGAACTGGCCGGCTTCCAGCAAGCTGTCGTGGGTGCCGGTGTCCAGCCACGCGTAGCCGCGGCCCATGATCTCGACGTTGAGCTGGCTCTGGCGCAGGTACTGGGCGTTGACTTCGGTGATTTCGAGCTCACCGCGGGCACTGGGCTTGATGCTGGCGGCGATGTCGCACACCTGCTGGTCGTAGAAGTACAGGCCCGTGACGGCATAGTTGCTCTTGGGCGTCTTCGGCTTTTCTTCGATGCTCAGGGCCTTGCGCTGAGCGTCGAACTCGACCACACCATAGCGTTCAGGATCCTGGACATGGTAGGCAAAGACGGTGGAACCGGTGTCGCGTCCGTGGGCCCGCGACAGCTGGGTCGCCAGTTCGGCACCGTAGAAGATGTTGTCGCCCAGGACCAGCGCGCTGGGCTGGCCGCCGACAAAATTTCGGCCCAAGATGAAAGCTTGGGCCAGGCCATCCGGGCTGGGCTGCACGCAGTAGCTCAGGTTCATGCCCCAGCGGCTGCCGTCGCCCAGCAGGGCCTGGAAGCGGGGGGTGTCCTGGGGGGTGCTGATCAGCAGCACGTCGCGCATGCCGGCCAGCATCAGCGTCGACAGCGGGTAGTACACCATCGGCTTGTCGTAGACCGGCAGCAGTTGTTTGCTCATGGCCAGCGTGGCGGGGTGCAGTCGGCTGCCCGAGCCCCCGGCGAGGATGATGCCTTTGCGAGTCATGATCGGTTCCTGGTGGAAATCAAGCCAGCACTTCGGTCAGCATGCGTTCGACGCCGTGCTGCCAATCGGGCAGGTGGATGTTCAGTGCTTGACGCAGCTTGGTGGTGTCGAGCCGCGAGTTCAACGGCCGTGGTGCGGGCGTCGGGTAGGCGGCGGTCGGAATAGCCAGCACCCGGTCGGCCGCAACCTGGATCGGGTGTCCGCGAAGGCGCGCCCACTCGATGACAAAACAAGCGTAAGCGTGCCAGTTGGTTTGACCGCCCGCTGCGCAGTGATAGGTGCCGGAAAGCGCTGGCTGATTCAGCAGGCTGCGCAAACCCAAGGTGGTGACGTCGGCCAGCAGGTCAGCGCCGGTGGGCGCGCCCACCTGGTCGGCGATGACCTTGAGCTCATCGCGCTGCGCAGCCAGGCGCAACATGGTGCGGGCAAAGTTGCCACCCCGTGCCGCATAAACCCAGCTGGTGCGCAGGATCAGATGCAGGCAGCCGCTGGCGCGCACCCGTTGTTCGCCCTCCAGCTTGGTGTGACCGTAAACGCTCAAGGGCGCTGTCGGCGCGGTTTCAGTGCGTGCATGGCTGCCGCTGCCGTCAAACACATAGTCGGTGCTGTAGTGGACCATGCAGGCGCCCAGCGCGGCGGCCTCGCGCGCAATCACGCCAGGCGCCGGGGCGTTGATTGCGCGCGCCAGCTCGGGTTCGGACTCGGCCTTGTCCACCGCGGTGTGAGCGGCCGAGTTGACGATCACCTGGGGTCGCTCGCGCTGAATCAGCGCCACCAAAGACTGCGGGTCCGAAAAGTCTGCGCGGTAGGGCGCGGGCGAGTCGAAGTCGCAAGCGACCACGTCGCCCAGCACGGCCAACGAGCGCTGCAGTTCCCAGCCCACCTGCCCGTTCTTGCCCAGCAGCAGAATCTTCATCGTGCGGTGTAGTTGGTGGACAGCCAGTCGCGGTAGCCACCACTTTGCACGTTGGCCACCCAGTCGCCATGGTTCAGGTACCACTCAATGGTCTTGCGGATTCCGGTGTCGAAGGTTTCAGCCGGGCGCCAGCCGAGTTCGCTTTCGATCTTGCGCGCATCGATGGCGTAGCGGCGGTCGTGCCCGGGCCGGTCTTTGACGTAGGTGATCAAGCGGCTGTAGGGCCCCTGCGGGCTGGGGCGCAATTGGTCGAGCAGTGCGCAGACCGTCAACACGATTTCCTTGTTGGTCTTTTCGTTCCAGCCGCCGATGTTGTAAGTCTGCCCCAGGCGACCTGCTGCCAACACCGCGCGGATGGCGCTGCAGTGGTCGCCCACATACAGCCAGTCGCGCACCTGCTGCCCATCGCCGTAGATCGGCAAGGGCTTGCCGGCCAGCGCGTTGACGATCATCAGCGGGATCAGCTTCTCGGGGAAGTGATAGGGGCCGTAGTTGTTGCTGCAGTTGGTGGTCAGCACCGGCAGGCCGTAGGTGTGGTGCCAGGCACGCACCAGGTGGTCGCTGGCGGCCTTGCTGGCCGAGTAGGGGCTGTTGGGCTCGTAGTTGTGGGTTTCGGTGAAGGCCGGGGCGCCGGGCTCCAGGCTGCCGTAGACCTCGTCGGTGCTGACATGGTGAAACCGAAAGGCGGCCTTTTCGACATCGCCCAGGCCCGACCAATGCTGGCGCACCGCTTCGAGCAGGTTGAAGGTGCCTTCCACATTGGTCTTCATGAAAGCACCCGGGCCATGGATGCTGCGGTCGACGTGGCTCTCGGCCGCGAAGTGAAGCACGGCGCGCGGCCGGTGCTGGGCCAGCAAGGGGTCGAGCAGCGCACGATCACCGATGTCGCCGTGCACAAAAACATGGCGGCTGTCGCCTTGGATCGAAGCCAGGTTCTGCAGGTTGCCGGCGTAGGTCAAGGCGTCCAGATTGACCACCGTCTCGGAGGACTGCTTGAGCCAGTCCAAGACAAAATTGCTGCCAATGAAACCGGCGCCGCCTGTGACGAGTAGGGTCATGTTGTTCCGTTGCCCGTGTGGGGTGTGTTGCGGTCGTTGTGTGGCCAGGTGCAGCAGGGGCGGTCGCCAACGGCGACGCCAGCGCGGCGATCAGGTTCTGCCGTAAGTGTCTTCGAAGCGCACGATGTCGTCTTCGCCCAGGTAGCTGCCCGACTGCACCTCGATGATTTCCAGGGGCACCTTGCCCGGGTTGCGCAGGCGGTGGGTTTCGCCCAGTGGAATGTAGGTGCTCTGGTTTTCGGCCAACAAAATGACTTTGTTGCCCACGGTGACCTCGGCGGTGCCCTTGACCACGATCCAGTGCTCGGCGCGGTGGTGGTGCATTTGCAGGCTCAGTGCGGCACCGGGCTTGACCATGATGCGCTTGACCTGATCGCGCGGGCCTTGATCGATGCTGTCGTACCAACCCCAAGGCCGGTGTACCTTGCGGTGCAAGGCCTGTTCGCCGCGCTGTTCGCGCCCCAACTGAGCGACGATGTTTTTCACGTCCTGGCTTTTTTCGCGGCTGGCCACCAAGACCGCGTCGGGCGTTTCGACCACCACCACGTCGTGCAGACCGACCACGCTCACCAGTCGGCTGGTGGCGTGCACCAAGGTGTTGTTGCAGTCACTGAAGATGGCGTCGCCCACGCCGGCGTTACCTCGCGCGTCTTTGGGTGAAACCAGCCACACCGCTTCCCAGGCGCCCAGGTCGTTCCAGCCTGCGGCCAGGGGTTCCATGCGGATGTCCAGCACCCCCGGGCACCTTTCCATCACGGCGTAGTCCACCGACTCGGCCGGCACCGCTGCAAATTCGGCTTTGCCAGGGCGAACAAAGGTGGCGTCCGTGGTGCGGGCGGCAAAGGCGCTGCGGCAAGCGGTGGCAATGTCGGGGCGAAAACGCTCCAGGGCCGACATCCACACCGAGGCCCGCAAAACGAACATCCCTGCATTCCAGTAGTAGCCGCCCTCGGCCAGGTACTTTTGTGCAGTGGCCAGGTCGGGTTTCTCGACGAACTGGGCCACCTGGTGGCCCGCAGCACGGATGTAGCCATAGCCGGTTTCCGGCCGGTCGGGCGTGACGCCCAAGATGGAGATCGCGCCATCGGCAGCGGCCAGGACCGAGCGGCGCAAAGTGGCCGTGAAGGCCGCGCCGTCGCTCACGGTTTGATCGGCCGGCGTCACCACCAACACCGGGTCCAGCCCACTGTCCAGCGCCTGCAAGGCGGCCAGGGTGACGGCCGGCGCGGTGTTGCGGCCCATCGGCTCCAGCAGCACGGCCGAGGGTTCGGCTTTGACCTCCCTCAGCTGGTCCAGCACCAGGAAGCGGTGCTCCTCGTTGCCGACCACCACCGGTGCAGACACCTCGATGGTGGCGTTGGCCAGATCCAGGAGGCGCGACGCGGCCTGCTGGAACAGGCTGGTGTTGCCCGACAGCACCAGGAACTGCTTGGGGTAACCGCTGCGCGACAAGGGCCACAGGCGCGTGCCCGAGCCTCCGGCCATGATCACAGGCCAAACGGTGATCTTGCGATCGCTGCTCATGCTTCAAATCCCTTGGGGTTGTTCGATTGCCAGCGCCAGCTGTCGGCGCACATGCGGTTCAGGTCGTGTTGAGCGCGCCAACCCAGCAGCTGCTGGGCCAGCTGGGGGGCGGCATAACAGGCGGCCACGTCACCGGGCCGGCGCGGTTTGACTTCGTAGGGCACCTCTCGAGCGCTGGCCTTCGAGAAAGCCGCCACCACTTCGAGCACGCTGTAGCCGCGCCCGGTGCCCAGGTTGACCGTCAGGCTGCCGGGCTGGTCCAGCAGGCGCCGCAGCGCGGCCACGTGCCCTTGGGCCAGGTCGCTGACGTGGATGTAGTCGCGCACGCCCGTGCCGTCTGGCGTCGGGTAGTCGTTGCCGTACACCGAGAGTTTCTCGCGCCGCCCAACCGCCACCTGGGCCACGTAGGGCATCAGGTTGTTGGGCACACCGCGCGGGTCTTCGCCAATCAGGCCGCTTTCGTGCGCGCCGACCGGGTTGAAGTAGCGCAGGCAGGCGGTTTGCCAATGCGGGTTGGCTGCGCCCAGGTCACGCAAGATCTGCTCACCCATGAGCTTGGTTTGCCCATACGGGTTGGTAGCGGTCAGGACTGCTTCTTCGGTGATGGGCAACTGCTGCGGATCACCATAAACCGTGGCGCTGGAGCTGAAGACAAAACGCGTCACCTGGCGTGCTTGCATCACCTGGCAGACGTTGAGCAATCCCCCCAGGTTGTTGGCGTAATAGGCCAGCGGGTTGGTGCTCGATTCACCCACGGCCTTGAGCGCTGCGAAGTGAACGGTGGCGTCGATGTGGTGGCGGTCGAACACACCTTGCATGGCGACGGCGTCGCAGACATTGGCGCGTTCAAACACGGCGGCTTTGCCGCCCAGTTGCTGCAACCTTTGCAGCACGACAGGGGAACTGTTGCTGAAGTCGTCGACGCCCACCACTTCAAACCCGGCTTCCCACAGGGCCAGCCAGGTGTGAGAGGCGATGTAGCCCGTGGCGCCGGTCAAGAGGATGGTTGGCATCGATCTGCAGAATTTGAAGTGGTGCGCAGCGGGTCGGTCGGCCTGCAGCGGGGCCTGCTTCCGCCTGGCCTGCTCTGCATGAGCCAGGAGGGCGGGTGCCATAGGTCACCGGTGCCGCCCGGCGTTGCCCGAGCGGCGCATTCTCGCCCAAGCCTGGTGACAGACCCTGGTCGTGGATCGCCGTCGGCCCTGGGCCTTGGGGTCTGGCTGCCTACAATCGCGCAATGCTTCACAGTCTTCAAGCCATGCTGGCGCCCACGCTGGCCGAGCGGCTCACGCTGCTCATCAACCACGTGCTTTCGGGTGAGTCGGTGGCCACCGATCGGTTGCGGCCGCATGCCGGGGCGGGTTTGTCCTTGGCTTTGAAGAACTGGCCTTCGTTGCTGCCATCGCCGCCCGTCTTGGCTTGGCGCATCACGCCGGCCGGACTGCTGGAGTGGGCGGGTCCCGACGGCTTGGCACCGGCCGAGCTGGCGGTCACCTTGGACGCAGCCAACCCGGCTGGTTTGCTGGCTCAGGCCTTGGCCGGGGTGGCGCCACAGGTTCAAATCGAGGGCAACGCGCTGCTGGCGGCCGACGTCAGCTGGTTGATGCAAAACCTGCGCTGGGACGTGGCGGCCGACCTGGACCGACTTTTTGGCCCGCAACTGGCCATGCCGCTGCATCAATTGGGTCGCATGCTCGCGCGGGGTCTGCGTGCGGCGCTCAAGGGTGCCGGTGCCCTGGGCGAACCGTGGCGCGGGCGTCAGGCTTGATGATGGACGTCGGTCCCGACGTGCGCTGGGGACCGCGCAGGCCGAGCCCATGAAGAACCTGGCGCGGCTGGTTTTCATCGTCGTCACCATCCTGCGCTTTGGCCTGGATGAGGTGGCGCTCAGCGCCTTTCCGCAGCGCTGGGTGCGCGCGTTGGTGCGCCTGGTCACGATCGGCCGCAGCTTGAAGGCGCCCAGAGGCGAGCGCTTGCGCCAGGGGCTGGAGCGACTGGGCCCGATCTTTGTCAAGTTCGGCCAGGTCTTGTCGACACGGCGGGATCTGATGCCGCTGGACGTGGCCGATGAGTTGGCCAAGCTGCAAGACCGCGTCCCGCCGTTCCCGGCAGCCCAGGCGCGGGCTTTGGTTGAAAAGGCCTTTGCCCGCCCCATCGA
Organism: Rubrivivax sp.; assembly: GCA_031375065.1. Taxonomy (GTDB): domain Bacteria; phylum Pseudomonadota; class Gammaproteobacteria; order Burkholderiales; family Burkholderiaceae_C; genus Rubrivivax. Next base: position 18,386 of record JANMHH010000301.1, read on the forward strand.
TGCGGTGTTCTCCAGTTTCGACGCCGAGCCGGTGGCCAGTGCGTCGATCGCCCAGGTGCACTTTGGTGTCTTGCTTGACGGGCGCGAAGTCGCCGTCAAGGTGTTGCGGCCGGGCATGCTCGAGGTCATCGACCAGGACCTGACGCTCCTGCACACCTTGGCGCGCTGGGTCGAGCGCTTGTCGGCCGACGGCAAACGTCTGAAACCGCGCGAGGTGGTGGCCGAATTCGACGGCTACCTGCACGACGAGTTGGACCTGGTACGGGAAGCCGCCAACGCCACGCAATTGCGGCGCAACATGGCAGGCCTGGAACTGGTGCTGGTGCCCGAAATGGTCTGGGAGCTGTGCACCCCCAGCGTGATGGTGATGCAGCGAATGCAGGGCGTGCCCATCAGCCAGATCGAGCGCATCCGCGCCGCCGGCGTGGACCTTCCCAAGCTGGCGCGCGACGGTGTCACCCTCTTTTTCACGCAGGTTTTCAGGGACGGCTTTTTCCACGCCGACATGCACCCCGGCAACATCCAGGTCAGCCTGGACCCGGCCACGTTCGGGCGCTACATCGCGCTGGACTTCGGCATCATCGGCACGCTGACCGAGACCGACAAAGAGTACCTGGCCTACAACTTCATCGCCTTCTTCCGCCGTGACTACAAGCGGGTGGCCGAACTGCACATCGAAAGTGGCTGGGTGCCCCCCAACACCCGGGTCAACGAACTGGAAGGCGCCATCCGCGCAGTGTGCGAGCCGCACTTCGATCGCCCGCTGAAAGACATATCGCTGGGTCAGGTGCTGATGCGTTTGTTCCAGACCTCGCGCCGCTTCAACGTTGAAATCCAGCCGCAGCTGGTGCTGCTG
>JANMHH010000275.1:0-1507 GCA_031375065.1 Rubrivivax sp.
GGCCTGAGCCTGCTGCTGCACCGGCGCATCTTCGATGACCGGATCCGCCTCACCAGCCACCGCACCGACATCGCGATCGCACCACCTGGTAAGGGCGGAACAGGTAGGCCACGGTGCCGAAGCCGCTCCACACGTGCACCAGGCGGCTGAAGGGGAAGAGCAGGAAGATCGTCATGCCCAGCAGCATGTGCACCTGGAAGTGCCAGGCCACACCCCACACCAGAGAGGCATCCGGACTGAACAGCACCAGACCCTGCAGGTAGTTGGCCAAACGCAGCATGGTCTGCGGGTCGGACACGTGGCTAAAGGATGCCGGCAGTGTCGACAGACCGATGACCAGCTGCACCCACAGGATGACCAGGATGGCCAGGTCCGTGCGGTGGCTGGTCAGCCGGATGCGGTCATCGAACATGCGCCGGTGCAAGAGCAGGCTCAGACCGATGAAGCAGATCAGACCTGCGATGCCGCCCGCCACCACGGCCACCATCTGCTTCTGCGACGCGGTGACCAAGTACTCGTAGATCCAGTGAGGTGTGAGCTGGCCGAAGAGGTGGCCAAAGAACAGGAACAGGATGCCCGCGTGGAACAGGTTGCTGCCCCAGCGCAACTGGCCGGCGCGCAGCAACTGCGAGCTGTCGCTCTTCCAGGTGTACTGGTCGCGGTCGAAGCGGGCCAGGCTGCCCATCAAGAACACGGCCAGGCAAATGTACGGGTAGACGTTGAAGGCGAAGTTGTGAAGGGTGTTCATGCCGAGGCTCCTGATGACGGCGTGGCGGTCGATCGAACGGGGCTCGGGTTCGTGGATGACACGAGCGCCGGGTTCCTGACGATCTGTATGGGCTGCGGCTGCCCGGGCCGCGCCTGGCCCTGGGTCGAGCAACCGTCGAAGGCCATCGGTTCGGCCCAGCTCACGTCCAGCTCGGGTTCGACCGGCACCGTGACGGCCTGCGCCTTTTCACCGGCCAGGTCGAGCAGCGCCGCCAGCACGCAGGCGTGCGCGGCTTCACGCCGCAGCAGCGCGCTGAAGATGACTTGCAGGATGTGCGTGATTTCGCCCAGGAAAGCCCGGGCCTGGGCCGGCGGCTGTGTGGACGCGTACTGCAGCACCACGGTCAGGTGGTCCGGCAGCTCGCCGGGGGCCATGAAGAGCCCGGCGGCTTCGTAGGTCTTGCACAGGTCCACCATGGCCGGGCCACGGTCGCGGCTGTCGCCGTGCACGTGCTCGAACAGGTGCAGCGCGGTGCCCCGCCCACGGTCGAAGAGTTCGACGTGGTCGGCCTCGACATCCAGCGCCCGCCGGTTGGCCAGGCGCTTGATCAGCGCGTCGATTTCCGCCAGCCGCGAAGCGCCGACCGCCTGCTCGGTGTGCAGTGCGGCCTGCAACTCGGGCAGGTGCGCGCGCAACTCGGCGTCGGGGTAGCTCAGCAGGTGCGCCAGCACGCGCAGGGTCTTGGTCATCGTCTTCATCTCAAACCCCCGCCTTGATCGGGATGGTGCGCTTCTTCTC
>JANMHH010000314.1:0-30931 GCA_031375065.1 Rubrivivax sp.
CCCGCGGCCACCGCCTCCAGCTCCTTGCGAAAACCCAGGCGCACCGCGCCTTCCAGCCCCATGCCACCAAATTCGCCGGTCGGCCAGGCCAGCGTGGCGTCGGGTGCGTGGAAGCCACCTGCGGCCATCGCCATCGCGCCCAGGCCATAGCCTTTGCGCAGCACCACCGCGACGAACGGCACCCGCAACGCAGCACCCACCACAAACATCCGGCAGACGTGGCGCACCTGGGCCTGTTCTTCCACCGCCGGGCCGACCATGAAACCCGGGGTGTCGATCAGGCTCACCAAGGGCAGGCCGTGGGCGTTGCACAGCTGCATGAAACGGGCCGCCTTGTCGGCTGCGGGCGCGTCGATGGCGCCTCCCAGGTGCAGCGGGTTGTTGGCCAGCACACCCACCGCTCGGCCTTCCAGGCGCGCCAGCGCGGTGACCAGGCCCACGCCAAAGCCGGCGCGCAGTTCCAGCACGCTGCCCACGTCGAACAGGTGCTGCAGCGCTTGGCGCACGTCGTAGACCCGCAGGCGGTTGGCCGGCACCACGGGGCGCAGCGCCAGCGCGTCGGGCGCATTCCAATCGTTCAGCCGACCCTGGAAGAAGCACAGGTAGTGGCGCGCCACGTCCACCGCTTGCACTTCGTCGTCGACCAGCAGGTCGATCACGCCGTTGCCGTGCTGCACCGCCGACGGGCCCACCTGCTCGGGCTTGAAGGTGCCCAGCCCACCGCCTTCGATCATGGCCGGCCCACCCATGCCGATGTTGGAGGCGCGGGTGGCGATGATCACGTCGCAACAGCCCAGCAGCGCGGCGTTGCCGGCAAAACAACGGCCGGCGGCGATGCCCACCAACGGCACCTGGCCGCTCAGGCGCGCAAAACTGGCAAAGGTGGGCACGTGCAGGCCGGCCACGATGGGCATGTCGACGTCGCCCGGGCGGCCGCCGCCACCTTCGGCCAACAACACCACCGGCAGGCGGTTTTGCAACGCCAGGCCCAGCAGGCGGTCGGTCTTCTGGTGATTGCGAAAGCCCTGGGTGCCGGCCAGCACCGTGGCGTCGTAGGCCAGCACGGCGGTGCGCGACTTCTCCGGCCCGAAGAGCGCGCCGTTGACACCGCCCACACCGGTGAGCAAACCGTCGGCCGGCGTGTTGGAGATCAAGTCTTCGGCGCTGCGGCGGCGGCTCTGCGCCGCCACGGCCAGCGCGCCGTATTCGCTGAAGCTGTTTTGATCGCACAGCGCGGCGATGTTTTCGCGCGCGGTGCGCTGACCGCGGGCATGGCGGGCGGCCACTGCGTCGGGTCGAGCGGCGTCCAGCGTGCGGGCATGGCGGTCCAGTACCCGTTGAAGGTCGGCGCGAACGAGCGCAGCGGCGGCATCCACACCCGGCGTTGCTGTCCCGTGCACCGACTCGGGCGTGGATTCGCCAGACGTGGGCTGCAGCAGGGCCAGCAGCTGGCCGGCCTGCACCTGTGCGCCCACGGCCACTTGCCACTGCAGCACACAGCAACCCTGCGCTGCGGTCAGCTCGTGCTCCATCTTCATGGCTTCCAGCACCGCCAGCGCATGGCCTTGTGGCATCGGCTGTCCAGCAGCCACCTCCAAAGCCACCACACGGCCGGCCATTGGGGCGCGCAGCTCAAACGCCGCGCCGGGTGCCGACAACGCGTCGTCTGCCGACCTGGGCATCAAGGCGGCCAAGTGCTGTTCCACAAAACCGGTGTGCAGGTCCTGCGTGGCCAGCTTCGGGTGCGTGGCCAGCGCGGCCAATTCGGGGCGCGCGGCCAGCGCGCGCAACAGTGCCAGGTTGGTGGCCACACCTTCGACCCGAAACTGGGCCAGGGCGCGCTGCGAGCGGCGCAACACGTCGGCAAAGCTGGGGCCCGGCGCATGCACCACCAGCTTGGCCAGCAGACTGTCGAACTGCGTTGCGGCCTGCACGCCGTGGTGGCCCTGGGTGTCCACCCGCACACCCGGCCCGCCGGGCAGCTGCCAGTCCGTCACCACGCCTTCCGAAGGGCGGCCGCGCCCCTGCGCGTCCAGCGTTTCGGCGTTGACGCGCCACTGGATCGCGTGGCCCTTCACGGAGGGCGGCTGCGAAGGGTCCAGCCCCAGCTCGCTCAGGCTGGCGCCCGCAGCCTGAGCGATCTGCAACTGCACCAGGTCCAACCCGGTGACCATTTCGGTCACCGTGTGCTCCACCTGCAGTCGCGCATTGGCTTCGATGAAGTAGAAGGCGCCACCAGGTTCCAGCAAAAACTCAAACGTGCCCAGGCTGCGGTAGGCCAAGTGCCGCGCCAGTTGCAAGGCTGCCGCGGTGATGTCGGCCCGAAGCCTGGGTTCGAGGGATGGGCTGGGCGCCATCTCGACCAGCTTCTGGTGCTGGCGCTGCAAGGTGCACTCGCGCTCACCCAGGCTGACCACCGCTTCGCCATCGCCCAGCACCTGCACCTCGATGTGGCGGGCGCCTGGCAGCCAGCGCTCGACATACACCGCGTCGACACCAAAGGCACTGCGCGCCTCGGACACGCAGCGCTCAAACGCCGCTGGCAGATCGGCCGGCTGCTGAACCACCCGCAGCCCACGCCCACCACCCCCGCCCACCGCCTTGACCATCAGCGGCGCGCCGCCCTGCTCGGCCATGAAGGCCTGCGCCTGGGCCAGACTGACCGGCCCGCTGCTGCCGGCCAGCACCGTCACGCCCAGTTGCCGCGCCAGGGCCAATGCGCGGGCCTTGTCGCCCAGCAACTGCAGCTGCTGCACGCTGGGACCGATGAACACCAAACCCGCGTCGGCACAGGCCTGCGCAAAGTCGGCCCGCTCGCTGAGGAAACCGTAACCCGGGTGCACCGCATCGCAGCCCGTTTGTCGGGCCAGGTCGAGCCAGGCCTGGATGTCCAGGTAAGCCGCCGGGCCGTTGCCCGGCAGGTCGGCCCACCGGGTGGCGGCCCGGGTGTGCGCGTCTTGCGGGTCGCCCTGCGCCAGACCGGCCACGCAGCCCGCGCCCAGATCGGCTGCCGCTTGGGCAATGCGCAAGGCCACTTCGCCGCGGTTGGCGATCAGGATGAGTTTGAACATGGACGGCATTCTGGCCTGCGCAAATGGGCCAAGCCGCTGACAACGAACCGATCGCCGACCCCGCAGGTCAAAGTCTGACCGCGCGTTGGCCTTCAGGCCATGCCGTTGGCCGCATGCTGCCGGTAGCCCGGCCGCGTGGCCAGGCGCCCCAGCCAGGCCGCCACCGCATGCAAGGGCGGCCGCTCCATCGGCACCCGCGCCCAGCGGCAGGTCGACAGGCCCAGCACGATGTCGGCCAAAGTGAACTTTTCGCCGGTGACAAAGGCTTCGGTGCGGGCCAGCTGCTGGTCCAGCATCGTCATGTGGCGGTTCCAGCTGGCCACGCTGTTCTGCATGGCCGTCTTGTCGCTGTAGGCCGGGTCCTGGCGCACCAGCGCCATGAAGATGTAGCGCCAGGCGTTGTTCAGCTCGGTGGCCTGCCAGTCCATCCATTGCTCCACCACGGCACGTTTGCGCGGCGCGGTGGGCAGCAGGTCGGTGCGCTGTTCACGCGCGGCCAGGTAACGGCAGATGCTGTTGCTTTCCCACAGCGTGAAGTCACCGTCACGCAGCACCGGCACCAGGCCATTGGGGTTGAGCGCCAGGAAGGCCGGCAACTGCGGGTCGCGGTGGCCGCTGCCCCAGGGTTGCAGGTCGACCGGCAGGTCGAGCTCGACACACAGCCACAGCACCTTGCGCACGTTGATCGACGTGGGCTTGCCCAGCAGCGTGATGGCGTTGTTGGATGCCGGCATGGCGGTCGGTGGCTCAAGCCAGCGTGCTGGGGTCAAAGTTGGCGCCGCACAGCACCAGGGCCACACGCTCGCTGGCGGCTGGCCGGACCGCGCCGCAGCGCAATGCGGCCAGTGGCAAAGCAGCGGCAGGCTCCACCGCAAGGCGCAGCTCGGTCCACAGCAGTCGCTGGGCCTGGGCAATGGCCTCCTCGGGCAACAAATGGGCGGCGGCCACATGCTGTTGGCTGACGGACCACGCGATCGCGCCCACCCGGCGGGCGCCCAGCGCATCGGCAGCCAGGCCGCCCACGGCCACGTCCACCGGCTCACCGGCGGCGCGGGCGGCGTGCAGCGTGGGTGAACCCACCGGCTCCAGCGCTTCGACGCGGCAACGGCCCTCGAACCAGGCCGCCACGCCCGCGATCAAGCCGCCGCCACCGACGCTGACCAGCACCCGATCGGGCAGGCCGCCAACTTGTTCGATCTCGGCCGCCAGCGTGCCCGTCCCCACCACCACTTCGGCTTGGTCGTAGGCGTGCATCAGCAAGGCACCGGTGGCTTGCTGGCGCGCCAGGCAGGCGGCCAGCGCGTCGTTGTAGGCCGCACCGCCCACCACCACGGTGGCGTTCAGTGCCGCCAGGGCCTGGCGCTTGGCCTGGCTGGACAGCTCGGGCAAAAAAACCTCGCAGCGCACGCCCAGGGCCTGGGCAGCGCAGGCCACCGCGATGCCGGCGTTGCCACCCGAAGCAATCACCACGCCAGCGGCCGGAATGGGCAACGACAGCATGCGGTTGAACATGCCGCGGGCCTTGAAGCTGCCGCCCAGCTGCAGGTGTTCCAGCTTCAGCCACAGTTCGGCGCAGGCCACGCCCAGCGCGGCGCCTGGCAGTTTCAGCAGCGGCGTGTGCCGGACATGGTTCTTCAGGCGCTGCTGTGCAGCCAGGATGGCGGCGGGGGAAACGAGGGCGAACGGCTCCAGCATGCCCGCATCGTAGCGGCTACAGTGCGGCGATGACACCACCGACACTCGCCGCGCCAGCCCCTGAAACCGACAGTCCCAGCCACGGGCTCACACCCGAAGCCCTGGCCTGGGCGCAGCGGCTGGTGCGTTTGGACACACGCAGCGAACGCAGCAACCTGCAGCTGATCGAGTGCATCGCCGACCACCTGCGTGCGCTGCACGTGCCGCTGCGGCTGACCTTTGACGAACAGCGCCAAAAAGCCAACCTCTTTGCCACCATCGGTGAAGGCAAACCCGGCGGGTTGGTGCTGTCGGGCCACACCGACACGGTGCCCTGGGAAGGCCAGCATTGGCAAAGCGACCCGCTGTCAGGCCAGGTGGCCGACGGCCGCCTGTATGGGCGGGGCAGTGCCGACATGAAGGGCTGGATCGGCCTGGTGGTGGCACAAACCCGGGCCTGGCAACAAGCCGACCTGCCGCATGCCCTGCACTACGCCTTCAGCTACGACGAAGAAGTCGGCGGTTTTGGTGTGATGAACCTGATTCAAGACCTGCTTGACGCCGGCATCGCGCCCCAGCTGTGCATCGTCGGCGAGCCCACCAGCATGGTGCCCGCCATCGCCCACAAAGGCGTGCACCGCTGGCGCTGTTGCGTGCGCGGCAAGGCGGCCCATTCGTCGCTGACCCCCATGGCCGTCAATGCCATTGAAGCAGCAGCGCGTGTGGTGTCGCAGATCGGTGCCATCGGCGACGAACTGCGCACCACCGAACCCCGCCAGGCGGGTTTTGACGTGCCCTACAGCACCGCCGCGGTATGCCGCATGGACGGCGGCATCGCCGACAACGTGGTGCCCGAGGACTGCCGTTTCCACTACGAGTTTCGCGACCTGCCGGGCAGCGACGCGGCGGCCTGGCAACAGCGCGTGGTCGACTACGCGCGCAGCCTGGAGCCGGCCATGCACGCGGTCGAGCCCAGCAGCGGTTTCAGCTTCGAGTCGCTGGCGTTGATGCCGTCGTTTCAGGCACAAGTCGATGAACCGGCGGTGCAGCTGGCGGCCCGGTTGGCGGGCACACGCCAGACCACGCTGGTGGCCTTTGGCACCGAAGCTGGCCTCTTTCAACGCGCTGGCATGTCCACCGTGGTGTGCGGGCCGGGCTCGATCAACCAGGCGCACCAGGCCGACGAGTTTGTCAGCCTGGAGCAGTTGGGTCTGGCGCGAGCGTTCCTGGGGCGGCTGGCGGGGGGTTAAGGCGATCGGCCCACGGGGCCCTGCCGCGCCTGGGGGAGCTGGGTCCGCAGCGCCGGCTCCAACCATGGCCGCATGGGGCGCTTGGACCGCATGGACCGCAGGGACCCCATGTGCCCACAGTGCCACCGCCTGAGCCAAGCTTAAGAGTCCTGAAACCGGCAGCGCGCGGTGTGTCAGACAGGCCGTCGGTCTCTAGGATGACGCATCGTCACGCCGGAGGTTCCCCATGTCGCTGCACTACGAATTCGCCAACTTTCGCCTCTTGCCCGATCAACGCGCGCTGTGGTGTGGTGCGGCCAGTGTCAAGCTGGGCAGCCGCGCCTTTGACATGCTGCTGGTCTTGCTGGAGCGGCGCGACCGGGTGGTCAGCAAGAACGAGCTGATGGAACTGGTGTGGCCACGTCTGGTGGTCGAAGAGAACAACCTGCAGGTGCAGGTGGTGGCGTTGCGCAAGTTGTTGGGCCACCCGGCCATTGCCACCGTGCCGGGGCGCGGCTATCGGTTCACGCTGCCGGTGGTGGTGCAAGGCAACGTGGCGGCAGCAGCCATCCCCAGCGCGGCCACCGCGACGCCGGCGCAGCTTGAAGCTTCGCCTCGGCACAACCTGCCGCCGTGGTTGCCGCGGCTGTTTGGTCGGCAAGACGACCTGAACCTGCTCAGCGCCTTGCTCGACCAGCACCCGTTGGTCACCGTGACCGGCAGCGGAGGCATTGGCAAGACCCGTTTGGCGCAAGCGGCGGCCACCGCCCGGCTGGACCGCACGCCCGACGGTCTGTGGTGGGTTGATCTGGCGGCCATCACCGACCCTGATCGCGTGGCCGACGCGCTGGCCCTGGCCATGGGTTTGCGCCCGCCAGCGGGCCAGGCACCCGCCGACGCGCTGCAGGCCGCACTGGCGGCAGGGGCGCCTTTGCTGGTGCTGGACAACGCCGAACACCTGCTGGACGCGGTGGTGGCGCTGATCACCTGCTTGCGCTCTTCAGCCCCGCAGGCGCGCTGGCTGGTCACCAGCCAGGAAGTGCTGCGCATCGCCGATGAATACGTTTTTCGCGTCGGCCCGCTGGCGCTGCCGGGTGAGGGCCAGCCCACCGAGGAGACCGCCGCGGTGGCCTTGTTTCTGTCTCGCGCACAAGCCGCCGACCGTCACTTTGTGCTCGGGCCTGACAACCAGCGCTGGGTGGCTGACATCTGCAGGCGACTGGACGGCATCCCGCTGGCCATCGAGCTGGCCGCGGCCCGGTTGCCGCTGCTGGGTGTGCAAGGGCTGCATCAGAAACTGGACCAGCGCCTGAAGGTGTTGACCACCGGCGACCGCAACGCGCAGCAACGGCACCACACGCTGCGCGCGGCGTTGGAGTGGAGCCATCAGCTCTTGGCCGCGCCCGAGCAGTCGGTGCTGCATCGGCTGGGCGTGTTTGCGGGCGGCTTCACGCTCGAAGCAGCCCAGCAGGTGGCCGAAGACGAACACGACATCGACCGCTGGGAGGTGCTGGAGCACCTGGGCGCCCTGGTCGAAAAGTCGTTGGTGGTGGCCGAAGGCGATGCGCCGCCGCGCTACCGGATGCTCGAGACCATGCGCCTGTTTGCGCTGGAACGCCTGATCGAAAGTGGCCAGGCCCAGCAGGCTCGACGCCGCCACCGCGAGCACTACCTGGCGCTGGCCGAAGAAGCGCAGCCACGCATGCTGGTGGGCGACCCCCGGGGCCTGGCGTTGCTGGACCGCGAACGTGACAACCTGTTCCTGGCGCTGGCCTGGCCCGATGAAGATCCGGCCGAGCAGCACGGCCTGCGCCTGGCCGCGGCCATGCGCTACTACTGGACCTCACGCGGCCTGCACACGCGGGGTCTGCAGACCCTGCTGGAGGTGCTGGCGCGGCCCGGTGCGCAGGCCGCCAGCGTCACCCGCTGCATCGTGCAGGCCACGGCGGCCCAGTTGCATGCCTGGACAGGCAACCTCGAACAGGCACTGCACCAGGCGCAAGAGGCGCAACAAGCCGCTCGCACGCTGGGCCAGGCGTCCTGCCTGTGCCTGACGCTGTCTGCGCTGGGCTTCATCCACATCGCCCGCAACGAAGCCCCGCCAGCACTCGAAGCCGCGCTGGAATCGTTGGCGCTGGGACAGCAACTGGGCGATGGCCATGAACTGGGCAACGCCTTGGCACTGATGGCGGCGGTACACAACCTGCAGGGACAGCCAGAGCAGGCGCTGGCCTTGCTGGAGCAAGGGGTGGCGCTGCGCCAGCGCCTGAACCAGCCATGGAGCGAAGCCATGGGCCATCTCAATCTGGTCCAGTTGGCTGTCAACCGGGGCCAAGCGGCGGGGGCCGGGCACCATCTGCAGCGGGTCTTGGACTTGTTGCCGCGGGTGGATTCGCAGCACGTGGGCCTGCACCTGATCGGCATGGCCGCCGAATGGGCCGCCGCCGTCCACGACAACGAAACATCGGTGCTGCTCGACGCAGCCTGCGTGCAGCAGTACGGCCGCGTGGGCATGGAAGATCGCCTGGATGCGCCGCAGGTGCAACGCCTGGAAGCGGCCCGCCAAGCCTTGGGCGCGGCCCGCTGCGTGGCCTTGCAGACGGCGGGCCAGGCCCTGGGTTACGCCGACGCACTGGAACAGGTGCGCGACTTTCTGGCGCGCCGCGGCGCGTCAAGCCTTCAGCATTGACAAGCCCTTCTTTCAGCTGCCTTCAAGACGCCAAAGGGTGACCCGATCGACAGTCTCTCCAACCCGCAGCCCTTGGCGGGTGCACTTCAGGAGAGAACCATGCAACTGCCCACACCACGACGCCTGGCCACCTTCGTCGCTTCGGTTCTGTTGCGCGCCATTTTGGTCAACCACGTTGCCGCCTGGCTGCAGACACCCGGCCTGGACAGCCAGGTCGTCGCCCACCTCGTTTCGCGCCTGGCCGCCGGTGACCTGCCGCAACCGCCGAGCGGCCTGGGACCGAGCTTTGCGCTCGGCAGCGCAGCGCCGTTTTTCAGAGTTGCACGGCCAGCAAGTGCTCGGGCGCCAAGCCCGCCTGCCAGCGCGCCCACATGCGGCTCATCAGGTCCGCAAAGTCGGCGCTGTAGCGGCTGCTGTCAAACAGCGGCAGGGTCAGCCGCTGCTCGTTCAGGTGACGCTGGTACCCGGCCAGCAGCTCGGGTTCCTGGGCCAGCGCGCGGATGGCCCGCTTGTAGTCTTCGACGTCGCCAAAGGCCAACTCGCCCAGCCCGGCGGCGTTCAGCACACTGGCCGCCACGCGCGACGAAAAGCCGTTGCCATACAGCGTGACCACCGGCACGCCGGCCCACAGCGCGTCGGCGGCGGTGGTCTGCGCGTTGTAGGGCCAGGTGTCGACAAACACGTCGGCCAGGGCCAGGCGCGAAAAGTGTTCTGCGTAGGGCACCACGCGGGCATAGACCACACGCTCTGCGGCCACGCCGCGTGCCGCCAACTCGCGGCGCACGTTGTCGTGCAGCTGGCTGTTGGTCTCCTTCATCCACAACACCGCCCGCGGCACTTCGCGCAGCACCTCGCACCAGGCGTCAAACACATCGGGCAGGATCTTGTAGGTGTGGTTGAAGGCACACATCACAAAAGCGTCGTCGGCCAGGCCGACCTGGGCCCGGGTCATCGGCTGGGGCAAGGGACGCCATCGACCGTTGGGCTGCCAGGTCAAGGGCATCTGGGCCAGTTTTTCGCTGCACTGGGCTGCCAGCTCGATCGGGGTGACCAGGGGGTCGCCCAGCAGGTAGTCCAGAAACGGCGCGCCGGTGCTGTTGGGAAAGCCCAGGAACGACACCTGCACCGGTGCCGGCCTTGCTGCAAACACGCCCAGGCGGTGGCCACGGGTGTGGCCCATCAGGTCGATCAGGATGTCGATGCCGTCGGCGCGCACCCGGGCGGCGGCCTGGCCGTCGCTCAAGCCCCGGATGTCGACAAACCGATCGGCCGCCTTTTGCATGCGTTGGCGCAGCTTGGAGCCGTCGTCCGGTCCGGCGCTGTAGAGCACCACTTCGAAGTGCTGGCGGTCCAGGCGCTCCAACAGTTCCACCAGCAGTTGCGAAACCGGGTGTTCGCGAAAGTCAAACGACACCCAGCCCAAACGCACCTTGCTGCGGCCGGCCCGTTCGGCGGGCTGCACCGGCGGCAGCGGCGTGATGCCCAAGGCCACCGCAGCGGCTTCGCCCTGGCCGGCCTTGAGCTGCAACGCCGGGTCCAGCGGCAGCGACAGCAAGCCAAAGGCGGCCGCGATGCGGACTCGCCCGGGCGGGCCTTCGGCCAGCACGGTGCTCAAGCGCTGCAGGTCTTCTGACCAGTCGCTCCAGTCGCACAGGTGGCGCTTCTCGAACGACAGGTGACTCAGCGCTTCCAGGTTGCCCGGGTCGAGCGCCAGCACGGTCTTCATGCACTCGATGGCTTCACGCTTCATGCCCAGGTCGCGGCAGGCGTCGGCCAGCAACGCATGGGCGCGCAACAGGTGGGGCTGCAGCGCCAGCGCGCGCAGCAGCAGGTCGATCGACTCGCGGGGCCGCTGCAGCGCTTGCAGCATCGACGCCTGCTGCACCAGCGCGTCGGGCTCGACGGTGCCGTTGGCTTGCAGGCGCGCAAAAACTTCGATGCTTTCCTGGTAGCGGTGCATCTTGGCCAGGCAGTCGCCCAAGACCTGCAGCGCCAGGGCGTCCTGCGGGGCCAGGGCCAAAGCGCGCTGGGCCGAGGCCACGCCTGCGCTGTAACGGGCGGCGTTGCGCTGCGCATAGGCCAGGTTGACCCAATACAGCACGTCGCCTGGCGCGGCGCGGGCGGCGCGCGCAAAGGCTTTGGCCGCGGCGGGCCAGTCGCCGCGCTGCGACAGGTCGCGCCCGGTCACCCAGTGGCGATGGCCGGCGTTGTGATGCGGGCGAACGGGGGCTGGATGGGCTGCGGGGGTAGACAGGGTCAACATCGGCGGGCCTGACAAAAGAAGGGAAAACCCCGGGCCGCGCACCGTTGAAGCACGCCGCGCACGAGGCCAGACGCTGGCAATCATGGCCTGCAGACACCCCCGCGAAGCGCCGAATTGGACGCCCACAGCCCTGGTTTTCGGGTCCATGCACCCACCGGCCTTGCGTAAAGGGCTAAAGGTTTTCCGGGACACGACGAAAACGGCTTCAACGTGCCCACAACTGTGGGTACGGGGTCCGGACCACGAAGGGTCGGGAGACGCAAGCCGCCAGGTCGGGGCCCAGGTCTTGCCGACTGCAAGGGGCCCGGGCGAGTTCCCGCCAGAGACCGGCCCTGAAAAGCCAGCCTCCCAGGGAGTTGCAAGGCAGTCGCCGCGTGTCTTGAGCACAAGGCGGGCGGCGCTTGCCAGGCATTTGCCTGTGGTCACTAACCTATCGGAGATTTTCCATGCCCCAGACCATCAACACCAACCTGGTCTCTTTGAATGCTCAGCGCAACCTGAGCTCCAGCCAGTCCTCACTGGCCACCTCGATGCAACGGCTGTCCTCGGGCCTGCGTGTCAACAGCGCCAAGGACGACGCAGCTGGCTTGGCCATCGCCGAACGCATGAACTCCCAAGTTCGTGGCATGAACGTGGCGGCGCGCAATGCCAACGACGCCATCTCGATGTCACAAACCGCGGAAGGCGCGCTCGGCAAGGTCAGCGACCTGTTCCAGCGCATGCGGGAACTGGCGGTGCAGTCGGCCAACGGCACCAACTCGGTGGCCGACCGTGGCAGCCTGAACGAAGAATTCGTTCAGCTGGCACAAGAAGCCACGCGGACGCTGGCTGGCACGCAGTTCAACGGTCAGAACATCCTGGCGACGACCAACGACTCGACCTTCCAGATCGGTGCCAACAACGCCAGCGACATCGACCGCATCACGGTGACGGCCTTCGACTGGGCCGGCAACAGCGACATTTCGGCCACGCTGGGCACCGCCGTCCTCACCGGCACCGACGTGCCGGCGATCCAGATCACCGACGTGGGCACCGCCCAAAGCGCGCTGACGTCGATTGATGCGGCGATCAGCGCCGTCAACGGCCAGCGGGCCGAGTACGGTGCAACGCAGAACCGCTTTGAAAACGTGGTCGCCAACCTGATGGTGGCCACCGAAAATCAAAGCGCTGCGCGCAGCCGCATCATGGACGCCGACTACGCCACCGAGACGGCCAACCTGTCGCGGGCCAGCATCCTGCAGCAGGCCGGCAACGCGATGGTCGCGCAAGCCAACCAGCTGCCCCAGCAGGTGTTGGCGCTGCTGCGCTGATCTCAGCGCGGCGTTTGGCCGGCGCCGCAAGGGGTTCGCCCCTTGCAGCTTTCCAAAGAGGCTCACCGCTGGCGGTGGGCCTTTTTTCGTGGGCGGGCGACGCAGCAGATGGGAATTGGCACCGGTTGCCCCCGCTTATCGGGCTCAAGGCAGCGGCCCGGCCCCGTAACCTCCGTGGCAGCGTTTCGAAACCTCGGCAGGACGAATCGCCTCATGTTTCGACTGCCGCCATTTCAGGAGAGCCGCCGTGCCCCAAACGATCAACACCAACCTCGTGTCGCTCAATGCCCAGCGCAACCTGAGCACCAGCCAATCCCAACTGGCCACTTCGATGCAGCGCCTGTCATCGGGTCTGCGTGTCAACAGCGCCAAGGACGACGCGGCCGGCCTGGCCATCGCCGAGCGCATGAACACCCAGGTTCGCGGCATGAACGTGGCCATGCGCAACGCCAACGACGGCATTTCGATGGCCCAGGTGGGCGAAGGCGCGCTGGGCAAGGTGGGCGACCTGTTCCAGCGCATGCGCGAACTGGCGGTGCAGTCGGCCAACGGCACCAACACCGGCGCCGACCGCATCAGCCTGAACGAAGAGTTTGTGCAACTGGCCCAGGAGGCCACGCGCACGCTGGGCGGAACCCAGTTCAACGGCCAGAACATCCTGGCCACGACCAACAACTCGACCTTCCAGATCGGCGCCAACAACAGCACCGACATCGACCAGATCACGGTGACCTCGTTTGACTGGGCGAGCAACACCGACATCACCAACACCCTGGGCTCGGCGGTCATCACCGGCACCGACATTCCGACCGTGCAGATCACCGACATCCCGAACTCGCAGGCCGCCATCTCGGCCATCGACACCGCGATCAACGCCATCAACAGCCAGCGGGCCGAACTGGGCGCGGTGCAAAACCGCTTCGAAAACGTCGTCGCCACCCTGATGGTGTCGTCGGAAAACCAGAGTGCCGCACGCAGCCGCATCATGGACGCCGACTACGCCGCCGAGACGGCCAACCTGTCGCGGGCGCAGATCCTGCAGCAGGCCGGCAACGCGATGGTGGCGCAGGCCAACCAGCTGCCCCAGCAGGTGCTGAGCCTGCTGCAACGCTGAGCGCGGCAACGCCAAGCCACCAACATTCCGTCACAGGCCGCCCTCAAGCGGCGCTGCAGACGGCCGATAAGGGGCACAGGGGGGTGGCGTTCACGCGGCCCTCCTGGCCCCTTGTTCATTGGCGGGTGTGACTGCACCGGCCCAGGAGATCGACCATGCCAGCCATCACCTCACTCGGAATCGGCAGCGGTGCGGACATCAACAGCATCGTCACCCAGCTGGTGGCTTTGGAAAGCCGCCCCTTGGTGGCCATGCGCAGCCAGGCCACCGCCTTGCAGACGCAGGTCTCGTCCTATGGCCAGCTGAGCAGCCTGTTTGGCGGCCTGCAGAGCGCGGCCACCAAGCTCACCGGCACCTCGCTGTGGACCCAGTCCAAGGCCACCAGCAGCGACGAGACGGCGGTCTCGGTGGTGGGCGGCTCGACGGCGGCGGCTGGCGGCTATTCGGTCAGCGTGGCCAACCTGGCCGCGCACCACACCGTGGTCTCCAACACGCCTTACAGCGATGTCACCGAACTGGTCGGCGCAGGCACCTTGACGCTGGACATCGGCAGCTGGGAAACCGCGCCGCCGCCGATGGACTTCGTGCCCCAGGTCGGGCGCGCACCGGTGACGGTGGACATCACCGCCACCGACACCCTGCAAAGCCTGCGCGACAAGGTCAACGCCAGTGGCAGCGGCGTGTCGGCCTCGATTGTCACCGACAGCAGCGGCTCGCGCCTGTCGCTGCGCTCCAGCGTCAGCGGCAAGGACAACAGCTTTCGCATGACCGTCACCGACAGCGACGGTGGACTGCCGGCCGACGGCGTGGGCCTGTCGCGCTTTGCCTACGACGCCCGCAGCGGCGGGGCCAACATGACCGCCGCGGTGCAGGGCGACAACGCCCGCGCCACCGTCAACGGCATCGCGGTCGAGTCCGCCACCAACGAGCTGAGCACCGTGATCGAAGGGCTGACACTGCGCCTGCGCAAAGCCAACTTCGGCACCGCCGACGTGGCCGTGGCGAGCGACCGCGAAGCCGTCAAGACCGCCATCCAGGGCTTTGCCGACGCCTACAACGCGCTCAGCAAGAGCATCACCGACCAGACCAAGTACGACGCCACGTCCCGGGTCGGCGGCCCGCTGCAGGGCGACAGCGCAGCCACCGGTCTGCAACGGCAGTTGCGCGACCTGCTGAACACGCCGTCGGGTGCGTCGACCGCCTTTGCCCGGCTGTCCGACGTGGGCCTGCAGATGCAGCGCGAGGGCACGCTGTCGGTCAACGCCAGCAAGCTCGACAGCGCCACCGCCAACCTGACCGAGCTGAAGAAGGCGTTTTCCAACAACGACACCGGCAACCCTGCGAACAACGGTTTTGCGCGGCGCTATTCCAACCTGGCCACCCAGGTTCTGGGCAGCGACGGCAGCCTGACCACACGCAGCCAGGGCCTGCGCGACCGCATTGCAAAGAACAGCGACGACCAGGGCAAGGTGGAACTGCGCGTCGAGCGCTATCGCGCCCGCCTGGTGGCGCAGTACACCGCGATGGACGCCGCGGTGTCCAAGCTCAACGGCTTGTCCAGCTACGTCACGGCCCAGCTCAACGCCCTGAGCAACAACGCGGGCAACAGCCGCTAGCTGAAACGTTTGAGGGCCTCAAGAGGCCTGCGGGGGGGCCGATAACAAAAACATCTCCAGCCCCAACTTGCGATCCCCCCCACGATGTTCGCCAGCAACCACCCGCCCCGCCCCCATGGCCGCAGCCCGCTCGGCGGCCTGTATCAACAGGTTGGCGTCGAAACCCGCCTCAGCGGCGCCGGTCCGCACCAGCTGGTGGCGATGTTGTTCGAAGGCTTCATGGAAGCGCTGGCACAGGGCCGCGGCGCCATGCGTGCAGGCCAGACCGAAATCAAAGGCTTGGCCCTGGGCCGCGCAGTGCGCATCGTCGAAGAAGGTCTGCGTGCCGGCCTCGACCTCAACGCCGGCGGTCCGCTGGCGCGCGACCTGGACGAGCTGTACACCTACCTGTGCATGCGCCTGACCCTGTGCAACCTGCGCAACGACGAAGCCGGACTGGACGAATGCCAGCGCCTGATTCAGCCGCTGCAGCAGGCCTGGGCAGCGATCGCACCCAACCCCAAGGGTCAGCCTTGAAGTCGGCCCACATTTCGCCCTTTCGAGACCACCCGATGGACCCCCAATTGCTGAGCTACTACGAAGCCATTGAACGGGCCAGCGCCGACATGCTGGCCGCCGCTCGCCAGGGCAACTGGGACGAGGTTGTCAAGCTCGAGGGCGCCTGCGTGCTGCTGATCAGCCAGCTCAAGAACGCAGCCCATGACGCACCACCCGCGCAGGCCCCTGGGCAAGCTCATGTGCAGGCCCAGGAAGCGGCCAGCGCCAAGTCGCGAATCATGCAGCGCATCCTGATCAACGACGCCGAGATCCGCCAGCTGGCCGAGCCTTGGTTGCAAGAGCTGGACGACACCTTGTCGGGTCGCCGCCAGACGCTGCACTGAGCCCGCCCGGGCGCCCTCAGTTCCCCTCACCAGAGACCCGCGCCATGTTCCTCGACACCCGGCCCGCCGATCTTGACACCACCGGTGAAGTCGACCGCTGGGCGCCGTTTCGCGTCAGTCACCCGCAAGAATGCCTGACCCTGCTGCGCCAACTGCGCGACAGCCAGGCCCCCATCATCCTGAATGGGCCCGACGGTGCGACCATGACCACCACGCTGTGGGCGGTGGATGAACAGCAGCCGCGCCTGTACTTCAGCATCGATCGCGGCGTGCCGGTGGTCGATCGGCTGGTCGAGGCCGACGAGGCGGTGGCCGTGGCCTACATGGACAGCGTCAAACTGCAGTTTGACCTGCACCACATCATGGCCGTGCACGGCGCTCAGGCCAGCACCTTGCAATGCGAACTGCCTGCGTCGATTTACCGCTTCCAGCGCCGCCATGCCTACCGGGTTCGTTCCGCCCAACGCAACGCACCCACCGCGCGGCTGCGCCACCCGTCCATTCCCGACATGCAGTTGGGGCTGCGGGTGCTGGACCTGAGCATTGGCGGCTGCGCGCTGTGGCTGCCCAAGGACCTGCCGGCCTTGCAAGCCGGCACCCGGCTGGCCGACGTGGTGGTGGAACTCGACTTCGAAACCCGCTTTGGCGCCACGCTGCAGCTGCAGCATGTCACCGCACTGGGCGTCGGCGACAGCGGCGTTCGGCTGGGCTGCGAATGGCAGCAGCTGAGCGGCCAGGCCACGCGGGTCCTGCAGCGCTGGATCGACCACACCCAAAAGCGCCGCCGTTTGCTGGCGCAAGACTGAGCCGCGGTGATGGGCAGGTTCGCCACCCTGAACCGTGCGCCGCCAGGCCGGCGCGGCTTCACTTTGCTGGAATGCGTGGTGGTGACCCTGGTCGTGGCCGTGGTCAGCAGCATCGCCTGGCCGTCGTTTCGGCGGCACGAACTGCAGGCCGGTCGTCTGGACGCGGTGCAGGCGCTGAGCCGCCTGCAAGCCGCGCAGGAACGCTACCGCAGCGCGCATGGCCTCTACGCCGCTGAGCTGGGCGTGCTGTCGGGCAGCTCGGCGCAGAGCCCGCAGGGCCGCTACACCATCCACCTGGTGCCCGACGGCGCCGAAGGCTACCTGGCCCGTGCGCAGGCGCTGGGCCAGCAGGCCCAGGACAGCCCCTGCGCCGCCCTGACCTTGCAGGTCAAACAGGGCTTTGCGCGGCATGGCCCCGAAGCCAGCTGCTGGCGCCAATGAAATACGCCGCACAGCGGGGCCTGACCCTGATCGAACTGGCCATCGCGCTGGCGCTGATGACCCTGCTGGCGGCGCTGGCGGTGCCCAGCATGGGCGCCCAGCTGGACCAACGGCGGCTGCTGGCGGCCGCCGAAACCCTGGCGGCGGACATGGCCGACGCGCGCTTCGAAGCCGCCCGCCAGGGCCGCCCGATGCACCTGACGGTTCAAGGCGGTGCCAGCTGGTGCTGGTCGGTGGCGTCCAGCGCCGGCTGCCCCTGCGGCCAGCGTCAGACCTGTGAGCTGCGCAGCTCCAGCGCCAGCGAGCACGCCGCGGTGCAGACGCTGCAAGGCCAGAGCCTGCTGCTGACACCCACCGGTGCGGCACAAAGCGCCGGGGCCGTGACGCTGCAGTCGCGCCGCGGCAGCCGCTTGCAGGTCCAGCTCCAGGCCTTGGGCCGACCGCGCATCTGCAGCGAACTCGGCCCGGCCAGCCGGTACCCGTCATGCTGAGAACTGGGCTGCAAGCGCTGCAGCGCAGCAGCGGCCTGGCGACCACGGTGTGGCTGGTGGCCGCGGTGCTGATGTTGGCCGGCGTGGGCGCTTCGATCCGTCATCTGGCCGAGCAGCACCTGGCCGCCAACGCCGAACGGGTGGCCATGGGCTGGAGCCATGACCTGGCCCGCGTCGTGCCGGACATCGACCTGGTCTTGCTGGGTGAGTTGCCCGGCCCCCAGGCGCAGGAACGGCTGGCCTCGCTGCGCGGCGCCGCCGGCCTGATGAACTTCAGCCTCTTCGATGCCCAGGGGCAACTGCTGTTGCTGTCCGAATCCCTGGGCACGCCCGTGCGCAGCAGCGACGCGCGGCCGGCCAGCACCCGGATGGCACGCCAGGTGGTGCAAAGTGCCGTGGCCAGTACGCAGCTGTTGCACGGCGACGGCGAGCGGTTGCCGCGCACTTACAGCCAAACCTGGGCCCCGATCCGCCTGGGCTCACAGCTGGCCGGGGCGGTCGAAGTCACCGTCGACCACAGCGAGATGGCCGACTCCATCACCGCGTCGTTCCGCCGCGCGGCCATGGCCGCTGGTGCCGCGGTCTTGCTCGGCTTGCTGGCCGCCTTGGCCATCACCCGGCTGCGCGCCCGCCAGATCCAGGACGCGCGCGCGCGGGCCAACTTCCTGACTCAGCACGACGTGCTGACGGGTGCGCTGAACCACGGTCAGTTCAACCTGCGACTGCGCCAGGCCTGCGAGCTGGGGCCAGAGCAGGCCAACCCTGAAGCAGGACCGGCAGCCGGGCTGGCGGTGATCTGCATCGACCTGGACGGCTTTGGCATGGTCAATGAACGCCACGGTCACCAGGTGGGCGACGCCCTGCTGCGTCAGGCCGGACAACGGCTGCAGAACGTGCTGCGCGGTGGCGACTCGCTGGCCCGCCTGGCCGGTGACCGCTTTGGCATCCTGCAGCGCGGTGCGGCCCACAGCGCGTCGGTCACCGCACTGGTCGAGCGCATCGTCGCCAGCCTGGGCCAGCCCTATGAATTGCTCGAGACGCCTGAAGTCGTGCTGGTCAGCGCCAGCGTCGGTGCGGCGTTGCGCGGCGTGGATGGCCAGGACGCCGACACCCTGCTGCACAACGCCGAGTTGGCACTGCTGCGGGCGAAGTCGCGCGGCCGTGGCACCTGGAGCTTTTACGACGCCTCGCTGGACCGCGCACTCAAGGAACGCCAGGCTTTGGCCAGCGACTTAGCTGCTGCACTGGAACTCGGTCAGTTGCTGTTGCACTACCAGCCGGTCTATGCGGGTGACGGCAGCACCCTCAAAGGTTATGAGGCGCTGGCCCGCTGGTCACACCCCACCCGCGGCATGGTGCCACCGGTGGCCTTCATTCCGGTGGCCGAAGAAACCGGCCTGATCGAGCGCCTGGGGCACTGGGTCCTGCGGGAAGCCTGCAGCCAAGCCGCGCGCTGGCCGGACCCGCTGTCGGTGGCCGTCAACCTGTCGTCGGCGCAGTTCACCCAGGGCCAGGCCATCGTCGCGGTGGTTCGCCAGGTGCTGCAAGACACCGGCTTGGCCCCTTGGCGGCTGGAGCTGGAAATCACCGAAAGCCTGCTGATGCAGCAGACCGACCACGTGCTGGGCACCTTGCAGGCCCTGCGCACGCTGGGTGTGCGCATTGCGATGGACGACTTCGGGACTGGCTACTCCAGCCTGGCCTACCTGTGGCGCTTTCCGTTTGACAAGCTCAAGATCGACCGTGCCTTCACGCAGGGCCTGGGGCTTGATCCGCGGGTCGACGTGATCGTGCGCTCGATCGTCAAGATGGCCCATTCGCTGTCGATCCGCGTCAACGCCGAGGGCGTTGAAACCGAAGCCCAGCGCGAAGCCCTGCGCCGCTGCGGTTGTGACGAATTGCAGGGCTACCTGCTGGGCCGCCCGGTGCCCACCCACCTGCTGGTGCACCTGGACGCCCAAACCGCAGCGATGGTGCTGAGCGATTGACGCAAGGCTGGTAGCCCCGCGAATCGACCGATCAAGGCCTTGCGCAAAACTGGCTTCGCCGGGCCGCTGCAAGAGCCCCCCTGGGGGCCCAATTTCAAACCTGCATGTTCATGATGTCGCTGTAGGCCTGCACCAGCCGGTTGCGCACCTGAACCGTGGCCTGAAAGCCGATCTGGGCTTTTTGCATTGCGACCATGGTCTCTTCGATGCTCACCGCCGGGTTGTCCAGCGTCACTTCGCGCTGCAAGCGGCTGGCCTCGAACTGGGTCTGGCTGACTTCCTTCAGCGCCGTCGACATGGCGGCCTTGAAGCCACCGTCCACCGCACCCGCTGCGTCGGTGCGGGGTTGGCCATCGGGCCGCAGCCCCGCGCGCGCCACGGCGGCTTGGAAGTCGAAGCTCTGGATGCGCAGATCGTTCATGTCGAGTCGGTCCTGTGGTCTGGCGCGGCGGTCACTGCCAGCCTGCCATCGCCGCAGAACGCACTGTAGGCGCCACGCAGCGCGACAACGGCGCGATCTGGCGGCTCTTTGCCACCTTTCTCGGCCTGAAGTTTTGGCCTCGGGTCGCCACCATTGGCACCGCACCTGCAACGCTGCACCGACCTTCTCCGTAGCCGCCCGCCGCCCACACCCCCGAACACGCATCCATGGACAACGCCGTCACCACGACTGCATCAAACACCGCCCTGCTTCAGCGCAGCGACGCCAACCCAGGCCTGGGCCAGCGCTGGCAGGCCCTGCCGGCCAAGACCCAGGTCGGCGCCGCGCTGGGGGTGGCCACACTGCTGGCAGTGTTGGTGCTGATGCTGGGCGGCGCCCGCGATGCCGACTACCGCGTGCTGTTCCCCAACCTGAGCGACAAGGACGGCGGCGCCATCATCGAAAAGCTGACCCAGCTCAACGTGCCCTACAAGTTCAGCGAAGGCGGCAGCACCATCATGGTCCCGGCGAGCCGGGTGCACGAACTGCGCATGAAGCTGGCCTCGGGCGGCCTGCCCTCCACCGCCGGCGCGGGCTCGGCCGGCTACGAGTTGCTGGACAAGAACAACTTTGGCCAGACCCAGGGCCAGGAGCGCATGAAGATGCAGCGCGCCATCGAGGGCGAGCTGACCACCACCATCCAGGCCGTGGAGTCGGTCAAGTCGGCCCGCGTGCACCTGGCCCTGCCGCAACAGAACGGCTTTTTTCGCGAGCAGCTGAAGCCCTCGGCCTCGGTGGTGTTGACGCTGCACCCGGGGCGCACGCTGGACCGGGGCCAGGTGGCCGGCATCGTCAAGCTGGTGTCGGGCAGCGTGCCCGATCTGTCGCCCAAGGCGGTCAGCGTGGTCGACAGCACCGGCGCCCTGTTGTCGGGCGCGGGCGACGAAGCAGCCGCCCAAGGCCTGGACTCGCAACAACTGCAGTACCGCCGTGACGTCGAGGCCGGCCACCACAAACGGGTGCTGGCCCTGCTGGAGCCGGTGGTCGGGCGCGACAACGTGCGCGCCAGCATCTCTGCCGAAATCGACTTTTCGCAGGTCATGCAAACCGCCGAAGCCTACGGTCCCAACCAGGGTGCCAGCGCCAAGGCCGCGGTGCGCGAGCAACGCAGCGAAGAGTCCAACCAGCCTGGCGGGGCCAACGCGGCCGGGGTGCCCGGCGCCACCGCCAATCAGCCACCGGTGCCGGCGCAGGCGCCGATCAACGGCGCATCGGCACCGCTGCAAGGCGGACCGGGTGCGGGCGCGCTGGCGGGCACCTCGCGGCGCGACGCGGCGACCCGGTTTGAAGTCGACAAGACGGTCACCGTGACCAAGGCCGCGGTCGGCAACGTGCGGCGCTTGAATGCCGCGGTGGTGATCAACCACCGCACCAGCACCGACGCCAAGGGCAAGACCAGCACCGCGCCCTTGAGCGACAAGGAAATCGAACAACTGACCGCGCTGGTGCAGCAGGGCATTGGCTTCAACAGCGAACGCGGCGACGTGGTCAAGATCGTCAACGCGCCCTTCCGCGTGGAAGCGGTGGCACCCGCCGAGGACACCCCGGTCTGGAAGCAGCCCTGGCTGATCGACCTGCTGCGCAGCGCCCTGGCGCCGCTGGCCCTGGCCTTGGTGGCGCTGACCATCGTCTTCAAGCTCATCAAGCCGGCCTTGACGGCCGTGCTGGCGCCGCCCCCGCCACCCGAGCCCGGTACCCAGGTCAGCGAGGTGGTGGGCGACAGCCCCACGCCCGACAGCGCGGTGGTGCAGGCGCTCGAGGCGCCGCAGCACAACGCCCGCCTGGAAGCCGCACGCGCGATGGCCAAGGAAAACCCCGCAGCCGTGGCCGGCATCGTGCGCGGCTGGGTCAACGGCGAAGCCGCCTGAAGAAAGCAGCCCGACATGGCAGCCGCATCCGACGACGCAGGCCTGGAAGACGCAGCCATTTTGCTGATGCTGCTGGGTGAAGAGGAGGCCTCCGGGGTCTTCAAGCACCTGGCACCCAAGGAAGTGCAACGCCTGGGCGAAACCATCGCCCGCATGAAGGCCGTTTCGCGCGAGCGGGTCGATGCCGTCTTTGACAATTTCGAGAAGGTCGCGGCCAGCGAAAGCCTGCTCGTAGCCGACAGCAACGAGTACGTCAAGAGCGTGCTGCGCAAGGCGCTCGGTGACGACAAGGCCAACTTGCTGATCGACCGCATCTTGCAAGGCGCCGACGTCACCGGCATCGAAAGCCTGAAGTGGATGGACCCCCAGAGCGTGGCCGAGCTGCTGCGCAACGAGCACCCGCAGATCGTCGCCGCGATCCTGGTTCATCTGGAGTTTGACCAGGCCGCTGCGGTCCTCAAGCAATTCACCGAGCGCCACCGCAACGAGGTGATGGTGCGCGTGGCCACGCTGGACGGCATTCAGCCCACCGCGCTGCGCGACCTCAACGAGGTCATGAGCAAGGTGCTGGCCGGCGGCGACCGTGGCAAGAAGAGCAGCCTGGGCGGCGCCAAGACCGCCGCCGAGATCCTGAACATGATGGGCAGCGCGGTCGAGACCAGCGTGCTGGACTTCGTGCGCGAGGCCGACAACGACCTGGCACAGAAGATCATGGACAACATGTTCACCTTCGACGACGTCGAGAAGCTCGACGACAAGGGCATCCAGGCGCTGATGAAGGAAGTGCAGAGCGAGTCGCTGGTGGTGGCCCTCAAGGGCGCCACACCGGCACTGCGCGACAAGATCTTCAAGAACATGTCCAGCCGGGCGGCCGAAACCCTCAAGGAAGACCTCGACTCGCGCGGCCCGGTGCGGCTGTCGGAAGTCGAAGCGGAGCAGAAGGAAATGCTGAAGATCGTGCGTCGCCTGGTCGACGAAGGGCAAATCGTGATGGCCGGAGGCGGTGATGAGCAGTTCGTCTAAACCCAACGCCTTCAAGAACGTGCCCGCGCCGCCAGGCTCCAAGGCCGGCGCAACCACCAACCGCATCATCCCGCGTGAAGAACTGGGTGACTTTGCGAGCTGGCAGCCCGGCACCTTTGGCGGCGCGCAACGCGCCAGCGGCAAGCCCGCCGCCTCTGCCGCTGCAACTGCTGCGAGCGAGCCCGACGCGACCGAATGGCAGGCCCGCGTCAGCGCGGCCCGTCTGGCGGCCTACAAGGACGGCTACCGCGACGGCCTGGCAGCCCTGGAAAGCTTCAAGCAAAGCTTTGCCCAGCAGGCCACCTCGCAAGTCGGGGCCTTGCTCGACGCCTTTGACCGTCAGCTCAGCGCGCTGGACGGCGAACTGGCGCAAGCCCTGACCCGCACCGCGGTGCAGCTGGCCCAGCAGGTCCTGCGCACCGAGCTCAACCAACGGCCCGAACTGGTGGCCCGGGTGGCCAGCGAAGCGGTCAACGCGGTGATGCTGAGTGCGCGGCACATTTCAGTGCACGTGCACCCGGCGGATCTGCCCCTGGTGGCCGAGGGCGCCGAAGATGCCCTGAAAGCCCGCCACGCCCGCTTGCAACCCGACGCCACGCTGGCCCGCGGCGGTGTGCTGGTGCACAGCGACGTCGGCTCGATCGACGCCCGCATCGCGGTGCGCTGGGCCCAGGCCGCCGCCGCACTGGGCCAAGGCGGCGACAGCGCCGACGCCTGGCTGTCCGATGCGCAACAGGAAGCGGTCGCGTTGGCCGCAGCTGCAACCCCGGCCCAAGACACCGCCGAAGACAGTGGAGCGCCGCCCCCATGATGGTTCTGAGCGAGCGCTTGCAACAGCGCGACGAGCGCTGGCGTCGTTACCTGGGCGACCTGGTGGACTATGCGCAGTTGCCGCAGCCGCTCGAGTCGGTGGGCACGCTGCTGCGCGTCACCGGCCTGGTGTTGGAGGCTGCGGGTGTGCGCGTGCCGGTGGGCTCGGTTTGCGAGATCTTTTCAGACGGCCAGGCGCCTGTGCTGGCCGAGGTGGTGGGCTTCAATGGCGACCGCGCCTACCTGATGCCGACCGGCGAATTGCACGGCATGAGCAGTGGCGCGCGGGTCGTGCCGCGCGCGGCGCCGCGCGTGCCGCCACGTTTTGGCCAGGACAACCACCCTTGGCGGCGCAGCGAAGACCGCGGCCTGCACCTGCCGATGGGCGACGGGCTGCTGGGCCGCGTGGTCGATTCGCACGGCCAGCCGATGGACCGCCTGGGCCCGATCCACAACGTGCACCCCGAGCCGATGCAGCGCCGCCCGATCAACGCGATGGACCGCGACCCGGTGCGCCAGCCGCTGGACACCGGCGTGCGCGCCATCAACGCGCTGCTGACGGTGGGCCGCGGCCAACGCATTGGCCTGTTTGCCGGCACCGGCGTGGGCAAGAGCGTGCTGCTGGGCATGATGGCGCGCTACACGGCGGCCGATGTGATCGTGGTCGGCCTGATCGGCGAGCGTGGCCGCGAGGTCAAGGAATTCATCGAAGACATCTTGGAAGAAGAGGGCCGCGCCCGCAGCGTGGTGGTGGCCGCACCGGCCGACGCCCCGCCGCTGGTGCGTTTGCAGGGCGCGCACTACGCCACCGCGATTGCCGAGCATTACCGCGACCGCGGCATGCACGGCTTGCTGCTGATGGACAGCCTGACCCGATTTGCGATGGCCCAGCGTGAGATTGCGCTGGCCATCGGCGAGCCGCCGGCCACCAAGGGCTACCCGCCCAGCGTGTTTGCCAAGCTGCCGCAGTTGGTGGAACGCAGTGGCAACGGTCTGCACGGCCAGGGTTCGATCACCGCCTTCTACACCGTGCTGAGCGAAGGCGACGACCCGCAAGACCCGGTGGCTGATGCCGCGCGCGGCATCCTGGACGGCCACATCGTGCTGTCGCGCGAACTCGCTGAAAGTGGCCACTACCCGGCGATCGACATCGAACGCTCGGTTTCGCGCGTGATGACAGCGGTGGCCGGGCGCGAACACCTGCAGGCCGCGCGCCGCATGCGCCAGCTGTTGAGCAAACTGAACAAGGCGCGCGACCTGATCCAGCTGGGTGCCTACCAACCCGGCCACGACCCCGAACTGGACACCGCCGTGCGCCTGCAAGGCCCGATGAATGCGCTGCTGCAGCAAGACATGCACGAACGCGCCTTGCTCGACAGCAGCAGCGCACAGCTGCGCCAGCTGCTCGGTTTCTGACCCCCTACTCGCTGAAGAAAGCCGCACATGACGCAAGCCCTGAACGCGCTGCTCGAAAACGCCGAGCGCCAGCGCGACGAAGCCCTGGCACGCCTGGTGCAGGCCGAAGAATCCGGCCGCCGACTGCGCAACCAGTGGGAACAGCTCAGGGCCTACCGCGCCGACTACGAAGCCCGCGCACCCGGCCTGGGCGGCCGGGCCGCGCCGATCGAGCTGTTGCGCTGCCACCAGGGTTTTGTGCAACGCCTGGACCAGGCGCTGAACCAGCAGTCCGCGCTGCTGCACAACGCCGAGCAACAACTGGCCTTGAAGCGCCAGTTGCTGCTCGAGCGCGAGACCCACGTGGCGTCGGTGCGCAAACTGGCCGAACGCCGGCTGCAGGAGCACCAGCGCAGCAGCGCCCGCCTGGAGCAAAAACGCAGCGACGAAGCCGCCACGCAGCGCCGCTGGCGCGACAGCGCGCAAGGCAGCACCTTGACCCACTGACCGACGGACCCACGGATCCGCGGACCCACTGAACCACAGCGCCAAAGACTCACAGAGTCAAAGAGCCGCCGAAAGCGGGTCCGCCTGCCGGTCAGGCCCTCAGTCCTTCAACCCCACCGCCCGTCAACCTGCCTGCCAACCCGCCCCAATGATGTGGACTCCCCTGCCCAGCCCGTCGCCGCTGCCCAAGGTAGCTTCAGCCTCCGTCAGCCCCGCCAAAGCCACGGTCGGCTTCAGTCAGGCCACCAACCAGGTCACCCACCTCGCCTTCAGCCAGGTCGCCAACGCCAGCGCCGGGCCTCAGGCCAGCCAGCGCAGCGCAGAAACACAGGGCGGTTTTGCGCGTGCCTTGCAACAGGCCGCAGCGCACGACAGCGCCGCCCACAACAAACCGTCTGAACCCAGCGAAACGGAAGGCGCGCCAGCCGACGCGGCCGCCACGGGCACGCCCAACCGCTTTGACAGCGCGGCCAAGGCTGCGCAAAGCCGCGCCGCCGCAGCCCGCCTGGAACGAAGCCAAGCGGCCGCCACAGCGCCCGCCAGCCAGCGCCAGGGCAGCCCGTCCGCACCCGACGAGCCCGCCTCGGGCGCTGCAACCGCCACCTCGCCGAGCACCGACGAGACGCCAAGCCAAGACGCAACCTGGCCCGAAGCCGGCGCGGTCGGTGCGCTGCTCAGTCAACTGCGGGCCGCTGCGGCGGCCACCTCCGACTCCACCCAGCCGGCCGACCAGGCAGCCGTCGGCCTGGCCGCTGCGCAAACGGCATCGGCCCGCGCCGGGCGCAGCACCAGCGCCACCCTCACCCCCACCGCCGACGGTCCCGCCGCGCACCGGACGGCGCTGCTGTCCCTGGGCGAACCCGCGTCGTTGACGGCCGGCCCAGGCCAGCCCGGCGACGGCTCATGGGCGGCGGCCTCAGGGGTGGCGGCGGCGGCGTCGAGCGCCCTGCAGGCCTCCAGCGCAGAACACGCCGGCACCGCCGTTCTGGCGGCCAACCTCCAGCCCGGGCCGGACGCGCAGCCCCTGCTGAGCTCGGCCCTGGCTGGCGCCCACCTGGGCCTGCACAGCGCGCCGCCGGCGGGCAGCCCGACCGGCGCGACCCCCACAGCGGGCGAAGCGCACCTGTCGGCACCGTTGGGCAGCCCGGACTTCGGGCCCCAACTGGGCGCCCAGATCACGACCTTCGTTCGCGATGGCCTTGAACACGCGCGGCTGCAACTCAACCCGGCCAACATGGGCCCGGTGCTGGTGCAGATTCAACTCGACGGTCAGACCGCCCAGGTGCACCTGAGCGCCGAGCACGCGTCGACCCGCCAAGCCCTGGAAGACGCGATGCCCCAGTTGGCCAGCCAGCTGCGCGAGGCCGGCCTGACCTTGAGCGGCGGCGGTGTTTCGGAGCAAGCCCAGCAAGGCCGCCAGGCGCCTTCGCCCACACCGCCTGAGCGGGCGCCGTCGGCCGAGCCCACCGAGGCCGTGGTGCTGCAGCCCCGCCCGGCCACGGCCCGCCGCGGCGTGGTCGACCTGGTGGCCTGACCCGGTCCGGCCCGGCGCGCTTCAGCACGGCCCGCCACCCCGCCTTGGTGGCCGGTGATCAGGGCCCTTATCCAGGCTTTCAAGGCGCCGACCGCTCTCAATAATGGTCCTCACCAGCCGACGGCGCGACCGCAATTTGCGCCCGCCGGCCTTGCACCCAGGAGTTCGCCATGTCTGCCCCAGCCGCCGCCGATGCGCCCCCGCCCGCCAAGGGCAAGAAAAAGCTGATCATCATCATCGCTGCCGTGGCCGTGGTCCTGGCCGGTGGCGGCGGCGGCGCGCTGATGATGATGAAAAAGAAGGCCGCCAGCGAAGCCGAAGCCGAAGAGGACGGGACCGCCAAGGCAGCGCCCAAGGTGGCTGCCAAACACGACCCCAAGGCGGTGCCCGTGTTTGTGCCGCTCGAGCCCTTCACGGTCAACCTGGCCGACCGCGACGCCGAGCGTTATGCACAGGTGGGCATCACGCTGGAGATCGACGACGCCAAGACCGGCGACCAGATGAAGGCCTACATGCCGGCCATCCGCAACAACATCCTGATGGCCCTGGCCGACCGCACCGCCGCCGAGCTGATGACGCGCGAAGGCAAAGGCAAGCTGACCGAAAAAATCAAGATCGAAACCTCACGCGCACTGGGCTTTGAGGTCGAGGAAGAAGAACCCGAGGTCGACGAAGCGGCCGACAAGCCGGCCAAGAAAAGGAAGAAGAAGGCCAAGAAGGCGGCCCCGGAACTGCCGGTGCGTGCGGTCCACTTCTCCAATTTCATCATCCAGTGAAAACGGCCCCTCGGCCCGCTTGAACCCAACCCCATGAACCAGCAGATCCTTTCGCAAGACGAAGTTGACGCACTGCTGCAGGGCATCACCGGCGAAAGCCAGAAGCTGGAGGCCGATGACGCCCCGGCAGCCGGCATCCGCGACTACGACCTGGCCAGCCAGGAGCGCATCGTGCGCGGTCGCATGCCGACCATGGAGGTCATCAACGAGCGCTTTGCGCGCAACATCCGCATTGGCTTGTTCAACCTGATCCGCAAGAGCCCCGAGGTCAGCATCGGCGGCATCAAGGTGCAGAAGTTCAGCGCCTTCTTGCGTGAGATCGTGGTGCCGACCAACTTCAACATCATGAGCGTCAAGCCGCTGCGCGGCAATTGCCTGATCGTCTGCGACCCGAGCCTGGTGTTTGCGGTCATCGACTCGCTGTTTGGCGGCATCGGCAAGTTCCACACCCGCATCGAGGGCCGCGACTTCAGCCCGACCGAATTGCGCGTCATCTACCGCCTGGTCGAGACCATCGTGGCCGAGTACAAAAAAGCCTGGGTCGGCATCTACCCGGTCGACCTGGAGTACCAGCGCTCCGAGATGCAGCCCCAGTTTGCCAACATCGCCACGCCCAGTGAAATCGTGGTCTCGACCAACTTCACGCTGGAGATTGGCGAGACCACCGGCTCGGTGCACTTCTGCGTTCCCTACAGCACGCTGGAGCCGATACGCGACGTGCTCTACAGCACCATCCAGGGCGACAGCGCCGAGCCCGACCGGCGCTGGGTCAACCTGCTCAAGCAGCAGATCCAGTCGGCCGAGGTCAACCTGGTCGCCGAGCTGGCCCATGCGGGCGCCACGGTGGAGCAGCTGCTGGCCTTCCAGCCCGGTGACTTCATCGAACTGGACCTCAACCCGATGATCCAGGCCAAGGTCGACGGCGTGCCCGTTTTCGACTGCCTTTACGGCACATCCAACAACCGCTTCTCGATCAAGATCGACAAGCTGCTGACCAACAACCAAGCCAGTTGGCTGGGAGAACAGTGACATGGCAACCAACGACGCCGCAATGTCCGAAGAAGACAAGATGGCCGCCGAATGGGCGGCGGCGCTGTCCGAAAGCAAACCCGCCGGCTCCAGTTCGGTGACCAACGAGGTGGCCAGCGAAGTGGCCATGCCCAGCGAGAGTGTGGCCCCGGCCGAATTCACCAAGTTCGCGCCCACGCCGCCCGGCGCAGCCAGCCACGACCTGAACATGATCCTGGACATCCCGGTCCAGCTGACCGTGGAGCTGGGCCGCACGCGCATTCCCATCAAGCACATCCTGCAGCTGGCCCAAGGCTCGGTGGTGGAGCTGGAAACCTTGGCCGGCGAACCGATGGACGTGTTGGTCAATGGCTTCCTGATCGCGCAGGGCGAGGTGGTGGTGGTCAACGACAAGTTCGGCATCCGGCTGACCGACATCGTCACGCCCAGCGAACGCATGCGCCGCCTGTCGAAAGCCTAGAAATGTCCCACCTCCGAAGCGCCTGCGGCGCTCCCCCTCCAGGGGGCAGCCCCCAGCGGCCCGGCAAAGCCGGTTCCGCGGCTGCTACTTGATGCCCGCATCCACAACCTTCATGCTCAATCCGTACTCATCGTTGCTCTGGTTCCTGGCCATCATCGCTTTCATTCCGGTGGCGCTGTGGCTGCTGAAGCGCTCGCCTTGGGCCGGTGGCGCGATGGTCAAGCCTGGCACGCCCAGGCCGGTGGCGGTGCTGCCGCTGTCGGCCCAACAAAAGCTGGTGACGGTTGAAGTGGGCCAGGGCGAAGACCGTTTGTGGCTGGTGCTGGGGGTGTCGCCGCAGGGCATCCGAACCCTGCACACGATGGTGCCGCAGGCTGAAGCCGCCAACACACCCGCGCCACCGCCGGCCGCGGCCTTCGCGCAGCTGCTGAGCCGCATGCGCGGGCCTGGAGCGGGTGGCCATGCAGGCTGACTTCGTGATCAAACGGGCCGACAGGGCCGACTGGGCCAACAGGACCAACAGGGCCGCCAGCAGGATGTTGTCGGCGGTGCTGATGCTGGTGTTGACGCTGGCGCTCACCCTGTTCGGCGGCGACGCTGCGGCGCAGCAGGGCGGCGGCCTGCCCTTGATCATCGGCCAGGGCGCGGGCGGCACCAGCTACTCGGTGCCGATCCAGACCCTGCTGTTTTTCACCGCGCTGGGCTTCTTGCCGGCGGTGCTGCTGTTGATGACAGCCTTCACCCGCATCGTCATCGTGCTGAGCCTGCTGCGCCAGGCCCTGGGCACGCAGGCCGCACCGCCCAACCAGGTGATCCTGGGCCTGAGCCTGTTCCTGACCTTCTTCGTCATGCAAGGCACCTTTGACAAGGTCTACGAAAAGGCCTACGCACCTTATGCCGCAGGCACCCTGGCGGTGGACCAGGCGCTCAAGGAAGGCGTGCAGCCGCTGCGCGAATTCATGCTCAAACAAACCCGCCAGAGCGACATGATGCTGTTTGCCAAGTTGGCCAAGCTGCCGGCCGACGTGAAGGGCGAGGACGCCCCGCTGACGGTGCTGGTGCCGGCCTTCGTGACCAGCGAACTCAAAAGCGCGTTCCAGATCGGCTTCATGATCTTCATCCCCTTCCTGATCATCGACATGATCGTGGCCAGCGTGCTGATGAGCCTGGGCATGATGATGTTGAGCCCCGTGCTGGTGGCCCTGCCCTTCAAGCTGATGTTGTTTGTGCTGGCCGACGGCTGGAACCTGCTGCTGGGCTCGCTGGCGGCCTCGTTCGTCACCTGAGCGCGTGCCTGGTCCACCGGCCTGAACCCTGACCTGAACCCTGAAAAGCAACGCCCATGGATGCACAACAAGTCCTGGCCACCGGCCAACAAGGTCTGATGATGTTGTTGATGGTCTCCGCACCCGTGCTGCTGGTGGTGCTGGTGGTGGGCCTGGTGGTCAGCATCTTCCAGGCCGCGACACAAATCA
>JANMHH010000317.1:0-6069 GCA_031375065.1 Rubrivivax sp.
CCCCCGATCGGCGAAGGCGGCAGGTCGTCGCGGCAGCTCGGTGCGCGGATTTCTGCGCTCGAGCGCCACAGCCAACCCATCGCGATGGCCAGGCTGAGCCCCAGTCGGTGGCGGGTTTGAATGGGAACAACCGTCGCAGTCGGTCTGGACGGCGCCGTCAACGGCCCTGCGCCTTCAAACGCAAGGCCAAGGCATCCCCCACAAACCGCATGAAGGCCCGCACGCGCGCCGTTTCACGCAAGTCGGGGTGGGTCAGCATCCACACCGGTACGCTCAGTTCGGGGATCACGTCGGACACCGCCACCAGTTCGGGCAAGCGCGTTTCCATGAAGGTGGGCAGGATGCCCACGCCGACGCCCGTGCGCAGCATGGCGCCCACCGCATTGAAGATGTCGACCCGCACGCGTACTTGGCCCGGCAGCAGGTGTTGGCGCATCCAGCGGTCATAGACCCGGTGCACGCCGTCGCGCTCAAAGGCCACCCAAGGCGCATCGCGCAGCAGCTCGGGCAATGGCGTCAGCGTTTGCGGCAAGGCCATGGCGCCACGCAGCGTGTAGACGCGGCAATGCGTCATGCCCAGTTGCCGCCCGACCAGATGGTCGGCGACGTTGGCCGACAGGCGCAGCGCCACGTCGGCTTGCAGCTGGGCCAGGCCCGGCGCGTGGGGCTCGCGGCGGGCCAAGTCCATCAGCACCGCGTTTTCAATGACCTCGACCTCGATACCGGGGTGGGCCAGCGCGAAGTCGGCCAAGGGCTGCGGCAACAGGTGCTCCATCACCACAAAGGCCGTGCTCAGGCGCAGCACACCGGTCATCTCGCGGTCGCGGCCGAGCACCCGGCGTTCGATCTCTTCAGCCTGGTCGGCCATGCGGCGGGCCTGCTCCAGCACCGCAGTGCCGGCCTCGGTGGGGTGCCAGCCGCCCCGGGCGCGCTCAAACAGGCGGGCGCCCAGCGCCAGCTCCAGCGCATCCAGCCGCCGCTGCACCGTGGTGGCGTTGACACCCAGGCGCCTGGCCGCCGCCGCCACCGACCCCAGTTGGCCAATGGCCAAGGCGTGCCGCAGGTCGCTCCAATCGAGTTGGGACATGACACCCGTTTCAAGCTGCAGATGTGCAGACTCTAATTGCACATCGAGCTGTTGTCTGCAGGTGTGCAAGTCTCTAAAGTTTCCGGCATGGACCTGCAGCCCACCACACCACCCCCACTGCGCCTGTTGGAGCGTCGCTTGCGCCCTGGCCAGGACCCGTGCAGGGCCTCGGCACCGCCACAGCCTGCCTGGTGGCGGCGCTGGTTGGGCTGGAAGCCCGCCCGCCAGGCTTGATGGTGGCGGCTTCAAGGGCTTGAAGCCGCGCCAAGTGGGAGCTCAGTTTGGCTCTGATGCGGCCGATAAAGCAGGGACGAAACCCCGCAAAGAGCCCTTCATGCAGACCTTCCTTGCCGCTTCCAACGCCTTTGGCAACGCCAACCCGCACGCGCTGGCGGTGATCCTTCAGGCCAGCGAGACCAAACGCATCATCGCGGCCACCGACATCTTCGACATCTCGGGCATCAAGCTCTGGGCCAGCAACCAGCCGGTGTCGTCGGCATTGCAGCGCAAGTTGCTGGACCGCCAACTGCGCCAGCCGCTGGAGAGCTGCCTGATGGCCGAAGACGGCGTGACGGCGGCCACGCTGGTGCAGTCGCTGCAGCGGTTGGTGGTGGCCGATATGCCCTTGGCCCCGCTGCTGCGCCCGCACGCCGCCAAGCTGGTTCGCGAAGCCAGCCACTTGCCCGTGCATCCGGTGGTCCAGCTCTTGCTGACCGCCGTGCAAACCGCGCGTCCGCAGGCTTTTGACCACGCCGTCGCGGCGATGGCGCTGAACGGCGCCCTGGCCGCCGCCGATGGTGGCGACACGCCCCAGATCCGCGTGGCCATGCTGTGTGGCCTGGTGCACGACCTGGGCGAGATGTACATCGACCCGCAGCACGGCGAAGCCGACGCCGACCGCGACCTGGACTTCATCAGCTACCAACAACTGGTGGTGCACCCGCATGTGGGTCACCTCTTGATCAAGCAGCTGACCAACTACCCCAGCGCCGTGGCCCGCGCGGTGGCCGAGCACCACGAGCGGCTGGACGGCTCGGGCTACCCGCATGCGCTCCAGGGCCACGAGCTGTCGCCGATGGGCCGCTTGCTGGCGGTGACCGAGGCCACGCTGAACGCCATCCGCGGTGACCATGGCCAGCTGCTGCACGCCAGCGTGGCGCTGCGTGCAGTGCCTGGGGAATTCGACTTGAACTGGGTCGGCAAGGTCAGCCTGGGGGTTGCCTCACAAACAGCCGCCACGGCGGTGATGGACACGCCTGACATCCAGGCGCGTTTGGCCGCCCTGGGCGATCGGTTGTCCGCCGCCGAAACCCAGGTGGCCGAATTGCTGCCGAAAGCGCAGTTGCCGGCTTTGAAAAGTGCGCTCGTGCTGTCGCAGTTCTTGATTGGCCGCCTGCGCACCGGCTGGAACGAAAGCGGCATGTGGAACCCCAGCGCCTTGCTCAGCGCCGACGCGGCTGAAGTGGAAGCCGTGGAAGACGAGCTCTATTTCCGTCTGCGGGCTGTGCAGCGCGCCGCCTTGCTGTTGGCCGGCCAGTTGCCCCCCGCCGAGGCCGCCACGCTGACCGGCTTTTGCGACAGCCTGGCGATGGGCTGAGGCGCTGAGGCGCAGCGCTGCAGGACGCCGTGCAGCGGCGCAAGCGCGCTGCGCCACGGTACGACACGAGAGGTGGTCGGGAATAGTCTGGCGCTTTCCAGCGTAAGCTCAAGCGTGGACGCACCGCCCGCTTTTCGCCGCCAAC
The DNA here is from genome assembly GCA_031375065.1 of Rubrivivax sp. Taxonomy (GTDB): domain Bacteria; phylum Pseudomonadota; class Gammaproteobacteria; order Burkholderiales; family Burkholderiaceae_C; genus Rubrivivax. The sequence goes on from JANMHH010000317.1 coordinate 2,830, forward strand.
TGCTGGACGCCGTCCCCCGCCTGCGCCGCTACGCCCGGGCGCTCACCTTTGACCCGGCGGCCGCCGATGACCTGTCTCAGCAGGCGCTGGAACGCGCCCTCACCCACTGGCAACAGTTTGACCCGCAGCGAGAAATGGGCGTGTGGCTGCTGTCCATTGCGCACAACGCCCACCTCGACACCTTGCGCAGGGAATCCCGCATGACCGTGACCGACCCCGGCGAATTGCAACGCACGCAAGACGACAGACAAAGCGACAACAGCCACTTGATGGGCCTGCGCCTGGACCTGGAAGCGGCCCTGGCGCGCCTGCCCGCCGAACAACGCCAGCCCTTGCTGCTGGTCTGTGTGGAACAGCTCAGTTATGCCGAAGTGGCCGAGGTGCTGCGCATTCCCATCGGCACCGTGATGTCGCGGGTGTGCCGCGGCCGCGCCGCCTTGCGTGGCTTCCTGGACGGGCACGGCCAGCCAGAGCACCCGACAGCGCGCCAACCCGGTGCCACCCAGCTCAAGCGGGTGATCTGAACATGCCCAACAGAACCTATCCGCCTTTCCCGCCCGGCCCCGTCACCGACGAAATGCTGAGCGCATCCGTCGATGGCGAACTGAGCACCAGCGACCTGCAGCGGGTGCAAACCTGGCTGGCAGAGCACCCGCAAGACCAGGCCCGGGTGGACACCTGGCGCGCCGACCGCGAAGCCCTGGTCGCGCTGTTCAAGCCCACGCTGGACGAACCCACACCTGCGGCCTTGCTGGCCACCGTGTGGAGCCGTCCCGCCCGGCCGCGCTGGGCCATGGCCGCTGCCGCAGCGGGCCTGCTGGTGGCTGGCGCCCTGGCTGGCGGTGGCGGTGTCTGGCAATGGCAGCAGCAGCGCCATGCCGAACATCTGGCGCAGCAACGCATCCAGCTGGCTGCGGGCTCAGCCCAGGGCTGGGTACAGCGTGCAGCCTTTGCGCACAGCGTCTACGTGGCCGAACCGCGCCATGCGGTGGAGGTCAAGGCGCAAGAAGAGCACCTGTCACGCTGGCTCACGCGGCGCATCAACATCCCGGTCAAGCTGTTCGACCTGCAAGCGTTGGGCTTTGAGCTGGTGGGCGGCCGCCTGCTGCCCGACGGCCCGGGCAAAAGCGCGCAGCTGATGTACCAGGACGCGCAGGCGCGCCGTGTCACCGTTTACCTGCGCAAGCCCGAAGAAGGCGCACAAGCTGCTTTTCGTTATGAACAGCAGGGCAAGGTGGGCATGTTCTATTGGGTCGAAGAGGGCGCCGGTTATGCGCTGGTGGGTGAACTGCCCAAAGAAACCTTGCTCGCCCTGTCGCAGGCCATCTATGGGCAGATGGGGCTGCCAACGCCTGCGGGGTCGGGGCCTGCAGCCGCACCAGTGGCCAACACAACAGCGGTGCCGGCCACCACCGCGCCAAGCCCCACACCCAGCACAGCGGCGGCCAGCGGTGCGCGCTGAGCGCTGAACGCTGAACGCTGAACGCTGAGCGCTGAGCGCTCGGGGGTTGAAAGCAAAGCGCCGGCCACCCAGGGCGGGCCCACCGGCCTCCTAGAATCCCGCCATGCCAAAACTGCCGCAGCTGGCCGCGCTGCACCGACTTGCCGCCGTCACGCTGCTGGGCTTTGCCAGTGGGCTGCCCCTGGCCCTGACGGGGCAAGCCATGCAGGCCTGGCTCACGGTCGACGGCATCGACCTGGCCACCATCGGTTTTCTCAGCCTGGTCGGTCTGCCCTACACCTTCAAGTTCCTGTGGGCCCCGCTGATGGACCGCTTCGAGCTGCCCTTGCTGGGCCGTCGGCGCGGCTGGCTGGTGCTGACCCAGCTGGCCTTGGCCGGCGCGTTGCTGGCGCTGGCGGCCAGCGAACCCAAAGCCGGCATCCGCCTCTTTGCGCTGTTGGCCGTGCTGGTGGCGTTTCTCTCGGCTTCGCAGGACGTGGTGGTGGACGCCTACCGCACCGACCTGCTGCCCGCCGCCGAGCGTGGCATGGGCGCTTCGCTGGGTGTGATGGGCTACCGATTGGCGATGATCTTGTCGGGCGGCATCGCGCTGATCTGGACCGACCCCAACCAAGGTGGCGGCTGGGACTGGCCGGCGGTGTACCGCTTCATGGCCCTGGTGATGGCCGGCGCGGCCGTCTTGTCGGCCCTGATCCTGCCGCGTCTGCCGGCGCTGGAAGCCCCCAAGACCGCCGCCGGCCACGACCTGCGCGGCTTTGCAGCCGTGCTGCTGGCGGTGGCGACCGGTGTGTGGCTGACGGACCAGTTTGGTGGCGTCGTGGCCCAGGCCCTGGTCGGCCCCTTGACCGAAGGCAGCAGCCTGCCAGCGGCCCTGCAAAAGCGCTGGGTGGACCTGGCGGCCTTGCTGCTGGGCATCGCCTTCACGCTGCCCCTGGCCGCCTGGGCCGCACGGCGCGCGCGCTTTGACACCCTGCTGGGTGGGCTGGGCAGCTACTTCAGCCAGAAAGGCGCGGCGGCCTTCTTGCTGTTCATCGTGCTCTACAAGCTGGGCGACGCCTTTGCCGGCTCCTTGATGACGGTGTTTCTGCTCAAGAGCATGGCCTACACCTCGGCCGAAGTGGGCGTGGTCAACAAGGTGCTGGGGCTGTGGCTGACGATTGGCGGCGCCTTGGTGGGCGGCGCCTTGATGCTCAAGCTGGGCCTGTGGCGCAGCCTGATGTTTTTTGGCGTGTTGCAGCTGGTGTCGAACCTGGGCTTCTGGTGGCTGGCCGTCAGCGGCAAAGGGGTGCTGCCCGGCACCACCTTGCCCGCCTTCGACTGGGGCTTTGTCAAACTCGCCACCCCAACCCCGGTAGACGGCGGGTTGCTCATGGTCGTGGCCTTCGAAAACATCTCCGGCGGCATGGGCACAGCGGCCTTTGTGGCCTTCTTGATGAGCCTGTGCAACCGCCGCTTCACCGCCACCCAGTTTGCGCTGCTCAGTGCCTTCGCCTCCGTCGGCCGCGTCTGGGTCGGCCCGCTGGCCGGCGTGCTGGCCGAAAGCATCGGCTGGCCGGTGTTCTTCGTCGTCAGCACCGTCCTGGCGCTGCCGGCGCTGGTGATGCTGTGGACGTTGCGGGCGAGCGTCCGCGCGCTCGAAGTCGACCCGGCGACGGCCGGCGTCACCGACGACTGACGCCTTGCGCACCCGGCGCCCGGCGCGTGCCTAGAATGGGTCGCCAACTGCCCCGCGTTTCGCCACGGGCTGCCCCATGAGCGCCAACCTCCGCACCGACTTC
>JANMHH010000322.1:0-4497 GCA_031375065.1 Rubrivivax sp.
TGGCGGATGACCTGGTGCACCAGCGAGAAGATCTCTTCGACCCTCGGCTCGATCACGCCGGCCAAAGCCTGGCGCGACAGCATGCGCGGGGCGCGGTCGCCCAGGCCGGGCACCTCGACCTGGTCACCGGGGTCGGCCAGCAACTGCTTGGCCACGCCATGTTCAACCTTGATTTCTTCGGCGTCCTTGGTGGGCGTGCGCAGCGCCATCGCAATGTCGCTGGTGATCAGGTCACCGGCAATCGGGATCACGGCCGTGTGGCGCACGCTGCCGTCGGTGAAGATCTGCACGTCGGTGGTGCCCGCGCCAATGTCCACCACCGCCACGCCCAGGCTCTTTTCGTCTTCGGTCAACACCGCCGAACTGCTGGCGCTGGGGTTGAGCACCAGGCGCTCCACTTCCAGCCCGCAGCGGCGCACGCACTTCAAGATGTTTTCGGCCGCGCTTTGGGCGCCGGTGACGATGTGCACCTTCACCTCCAGCCGGCTGCCGCTCATGCCGATGGGCTCTTTGACCTCGTGCCCGTCGATGATGAATTCCTGCGGCTCCACCAGCAGCAGGCGCTGGTCGTTGGGGATGTTGATGGCCTTGGCGGTTTCGACCACGCGCGAAACGTCCACTGGCGTGACCTCGCGGTTGTCGCGCACGATGACCATGCCGGTGCTGTTCAAGCCGCGGATGTGGCTGCCGGTGATGCCGGTGTAGACCGAGGTGATCTTGCAGGCGGCCATCATCTCGGCCTCTTTCAGCGCCTGCTGGATGCTGGCCACGGTGGCGTCGATGTTGACCACCACGCCGCGTTTGAGGCCATGGGTGGGCGCGATGCCCAAGCCGGCCAGGCGCAGTTCACCGCCGGGCATGACCTCGGCGGCCACCACCATCACCTTGGCGGTGCCGATGTCCAGGCCGAACACCATGTCCTTGAATTCTTTGGCCATGTGTCTGTCCTTCAGTTGGGCTTGGCCGCGGCACGGGCCGCGGGTGAGGTGGGGTTTGATGCGGCGGCATTGCCGTAACCGCGCAAGCGCACGGCATAGCCGTCGCGGTGGCGCAGGTCGGCGTATTCCAGCGGTGCGCGCCACTTGGCTGTGGCGGTGGCCAGCGTGCGCACAAAACGTTCGGTGCGCTGGAAAACTTCTTCTTCCGGCCCGCGACCCAGTTCCAGCACCGCGCCACCGTCGGTGTCGACGCGCCAGCTGCCGCGGCCCGACAGGACCAGGCGCGCCACGTCCAGCTCCAGGCGGGCCAACAGCGGCTGCAGGCGCTCCAGCAGGGCCAGCATCTGGGGCGCGCTGCCATTGGGCCCTTCCAGCGTGATCAGGCTGTCGTCTTCCAGGTCACCGGCATTGGCGTCAAAAACCTCGCCGTGGCTGTTGACCAGGCGACTGGCGCCGTCTTCGCCGGCCCACAGCGCCACGGGGCGGTGCTCTTCCAGTTGCACCGCCAGGCGGTCGGGCCAGACCCGGCGCACCACCGCGTGGCGCACCCAGGGCACCGACTCAAAGGCCTGGCGGCTTTGCTGCAAGTCGACACTGAAGAAGTTGCCGGCCAGGCGCGGCGCGGCGTTGGCGCGGATGGTGGGCACGTTGCTGCGCGCCAGGTCGCCGTCCAGCAAGATGCCGCGAATCGGGAACAGCGGGCTGCGCATCAGCCACAGCACCCCGGCCACCAGGGCGCCCACCGCCGCCAGCACAAACACCGCCGACGACACCGCGTTCATCAGGCGCACGTCCAGCGGCAACATCAGCGGGGCGCTGATGCTGGGCTTGAGGGTGCGACGCAGGGTGGCCATGTCGGGGTCAGTCGCGGCTGCTGTCCAAGCGGGCTTGAGAGATCAGGTGCAAGCACAGCGCTTCGTAGCTCATGCCGGCGGCACGCGCCGACATCGGCACCAGCGAATGGCTGGTCATGCCCGGGCTGGTGTTCATTTCCAGCAGGAACAGCTTGCGGTCCGACGTGCGCATCATCAAGTCGGCGCGGCCCCAGCCCCGGCAACCCAGGCTGCGGTAGGCGGCCAGCGTCAGGCGCTGCACCTCGGCTTCTTCAGCCGCGCTCAAGCCACTGGGAATGCGGTACTTCACCACGTCGGTGTAGTACTTGTTCTGAAAGTCGTAGTTGCCGTCGGGGGCCTGGATGCACACCACCGGCAAAGCCCGCGCCTGCGCACCTTGGCCCAGCACCGGGCAGGTCAGCTCGATGCCTTCGATGAAGGCTTCGCACAGCACGTCGGCGTCGTACTGCGCCGCCAGCGTCACCGCGCTTTGCATCTGCGAATAGCCGCTGACCTTGCTGATGCCGATGCTGGAGCCTTCACGCGGCGGCTTCACGATCAGCGGCAAGCCCAGCGTGTCGGGCACGGCCATCACCTGCTCGCGCGCCTGGGCGTCGCTGGCCAGCCAGACCCAGCGCGGGGTGGGCAGGTTCTCGGTCGACCAGATCCGTTTGGTCATCACCTTGTCCATGGCCACGGCGCTGGCCATCACACCGCTGCCGGTGTAGGGGATGCCCAGCAGTTCCAGCGCGCCCTGCACCGTGCCGTCTTCGCCGTGCCGCCCGTGCAGGGCGATGAAGGCGCGTTGGAAGCCTTCGCGCTTCAGTTCACCCAGGTCACGCTCGGCGGGGTCGAAGGCGTGAGCGTCGACCCCCAGGCTCTGCAGCGCGGCCAGCACGCCGGTGCCCGACATCAGCGACACCGCGCGTTCGGCGCTGCTGCCGCCCATCAACACCGCCACTTTGCCCAGCGCCTTCACATCCACACTCATGCTGGGCCTCCAGGCTGTTGAAGCAGTTGCCGTGGCACGCCACCAATGGAGCCGGCGCCCATGGTGATGACGATGTCGCAGGCCTGCGCAAACTGCACGATGGCGGCTGGCAGCTCGGCCACATCGCCCACAAACAGCGGGTCCACGCGGCCAGCCAGGCGAAGGGCGCGGGCCAACGCGCGGCCGTCGGCAGCGACGATGGGAGCTTCGCCGGCGGCATACACCTCGGTCAGCAGCACGGCGTCGGCCTGGCCCATGACCCGCACAAAGTCTTCGAAGCAGTCGCGCGTGCGGGTGTAGCGGTGCGGCTGAAAGGCCAGCACGATGCGTTGTGCTGGGAAGGCGCCGCGGGCGGCGGACAACACCGCCGCCATTTCCACCGGGTGGTGGCCATAGTCGTCGATCAGCGTGTAGTGGCCACCGCCGCTGCAGGCCAGTTCACCGTGGCGCTGGAAGCGCCTGCCGACACCGGCAAAGGCCGACAGGGCGCGGGCGATGGGGGCGTTGGGCAATTCCAGTTCGCGTGCCACGGCCACGGCGGCCAGCGCGTTGCGCACGTTGTGCACACCGGCCAGGTTCAAGCTCACATGCAGATCCTCAAAGCCGGCCTGCAGCGCCACGAAGCTCATCCGGCCACCGGCCTGGGCCTGGACGCTCACCGCGCGCAGGTCCACGCCTTCTTGCAGGCCATACGTGGTCAGCGGGCGCGACAGTATCGGCAGGATGGCCTGCACACCGGCGTCGTCGCCGCAGAGCACGGCGCGGCCGTAAAAGGGCAAGCGGTGGATGAACTCGACAAAGGCCCCACGCAGACGCGACAGGTCGTGGCCGTAAGTCTCCATGTGGTCGGCGTCGATGTTGGTGACGACGCTGATCACGGGGCTCAGGTGCAGGAAGCTGGCGTCGCTCTCATCCGCTTCAACGACGATGGTGTCGCCAGCGCCCAGGCGGCTGTTGGCGCCGGCGCTCATGAGCTGTCCTCCAATCACGAAGGTCGGGTCCAGGCCGCCTTCGGCCAGCACGCTGGCCACCAGCGACGTGGTGGTGGTCTTGCCGTGCGTGCCGGCGATGGCCACGCCTTGCTTGAGGCGCATCAACTCCGCCAGCAGCACCGCTCGCGCCACGACGGGCACGCGCGCGGCGCGGGCGGCGATGACTTCGGGGTTGTCGGCCGTCACCGCCGTGCTGGTCACCACGGCCTGCGCGCCTGCAATGTGCGCTGCCGCGTGGCCGATGAAAACGGTCAAGCCCAGGCTAGAGAGGCGCTTTGTCACCGCACTGTCGCTCTGGTCCGAGCCCGACACGCGGTAACCCAGGTTGTGCAGGATCTCGGCGATGGCGCTCATGCCGGCGCCGCCGATGCCGACAAAGTGGACGTGCTTGATGGCGTGCTTCATGGGCGCCTCAGTCTCGGCTTGACCAGTTGCACGATTTCATCGGCCACCCGGGCCGCAGCCTGGGGCTTGGCCAGCGCGCGGGCTTGTTGGGCCATCTGCAGCAAGTCGGCCCGCGTCAAGGGCAGCAAGGTGTTGGCCAACGCCTGCGGGCTCAAGTCGCTTTGTGGCAGGTGCAGTGCAGCGCCCTGCCGGGCCAGCCACTGCGCGTTGTCACGCTGGTGCGACGTGGTGCTGACCACCAGCGGCACCAGAACGGCGGGCACACCGGCAGCGCACAGTTCGCTGACGGTGATGGCGCCGGCGCGGCAGACCATCAGGTCGCAGTCGGCCAGGCGGGC
>JANMHH010000382.1:0-3951 GCA_031375065.1 Rubrivivax sp.
CAGCAGCGCAGGGTCGTGCACCGTCAGCACGAGGCGGGTGCCTGGCGGGGGCTCTTCCAGTGTCTTGAGCAGGGCATTGGCGGACTGCACGTTCAGCGATTCGGCCGGATGCAAAACCACCACCTTGCCGCGCCCGCGCGCCGTGGTCTTGAAGACCCAGTCGATCACACCGCGCACGTCGTCGATGCGGATCTGCTTGCTGGGTTTGCGTTTGTCATCCGACTCGGCCTTGTCGTCCACGCCCAGCCAGGCATGCTGACGGCGCAGCACTTCAGGCATCAGCACTTGCAGGTCGGGGTGCAGTTGGGCCTGCACCAGACGGCAACTGCCACAAACCCCACAAGGTCGAGCCCGCACAGTCGGGTCGGTGGCTTCGCACAACCAAGCCTGGGCCAGGGTCAGTGCAAACGGCAGCAAACCCACGCCATCACTGCCATGCACCAACAGGGCGTGGCCCCGGTGCGTGGCAAGGGCCGCGGCCAGGGGTTCGCGCAACCAGGGCAGTGGCAAGGCACCATCTTGCGCTACCACCATGCGCGGCTCTCCAAGGCCTGCAGCAGCTGATGCCAGACGTCGGCGCGTTCAGCCTGTGCATCAATGCGAACAAAGCGCTGGGGCATTTCTTGCGCCCGCTGGGCATAGCCAGCGATGGCCCGGGCAAAGAAGGCCTCGTCCTGGGCTTCAAACCGATCGGGCTGGCGCACAGCGCTACGGCGCTCAGCGGCCGTGCGCGCTGGCAGGTCAAACCACAGCGTCAGGTCGGGTTGGCGGCCCTCCTGCACCCATTGCTCCAACTGCCTGAGCACCGCCAGATCAAAGCCGCGCCCGCCGCCTTGGTAGGCAAAGCTGGCATCGGTGAAGCGGTCGCACAGAACGGTAGCCCCGCGGGCCAACGCCGGCAGGATGTGGTGGGTCAGGTGGTCGCGCCGCGCCGCAAACACCAGCAGCGCTTCGGTCAGGGTGTCCATCGGCTGGTGCAGGACCAGCTCGCGCAATTGCTCTGCCAGCACCGTTCCACCCGGTTCGCGTGTTTGCACCACCTCGTGGCCGCGCTCGCGGATCCAGTGGGCCAGGCCTTGGATGTGGGTGCTTTTGCCGGCGCCATCAATGCCCTCGACGCTGATGAAGCGCCCTGGCACCGTCATGAGCCACCCCTCTGATATTTGTTCACCGCGCGATTATGGTCAGCCAGGTTGTCGCTGAAGACGCTGGTGCCATCCCCCCGGGCCACGAAGTACAGGGCCTTGGTGGCCTGGGGCCGCACGGCAGCACGCAACGACGCCATGCCCGGCAAGGCAATTGGGGTGGGTGGCAAACCACCTCGGGTGTAGGTGTTGAAGGGCGTATCGGCCAGCAGGTCGCGCTTGCGCAGGTTGCCGTCGAAGGTGTCCCCCAGGCCATAAATGACCGTGGGGTCGGTCTGCAACGGCATGCCGATGCGCAGGCGGTTGACGAACACACCCGCCACCAAGCCGCGATCGGCCGCCAGACCGGTTTCTTTTTCGATGATGCTGGCCAAAGTCAGCAGCTCGGCGGGGCTCTTCAGCGGTGATTCCGGGGGGCGCTCGGCCCAGGCCTGATCGAGGCGCAGCTGCAGCGCTTTGTGGGCGCGGCGCAGCACCGTCAGGTCGCTGACGCCACGGCTGTAGACGTAGGTGTCGGGGAAGAACCGGCCTTCGGCGGGCAGGTTGGGCTGGCCCAGCGCGTTCATCACCTGGGCATCGCTCATGCCTTCGGTGGTGTTTTTGAGTTTGGGCGCCTTGGCCAGCGTAGCGCGAAGCTGCTTGAAGGTCCAGCCTTCGATGAAACGCACCCGCTCCATCTGTTCGTCGCCCTGCACCATCTTGGCCAACAGACCGCGCGGTGTCGTGCCGGTGTCGATTTCATAGCTGCCGGCCTTGATTCTCTTGGCTTTGCCAGACCAGCGAAACCACTCGTACAGCAGGCGCGGTGGTGTCTGCACACCGGCATCGATCCAAGCCTGGGCCACGTCGCGCGGCGTGGTGCCCGGTTCGATGGACAGTTCGGCCGAAGCGCCAGCCAGCGCCAGCGGACGGTTCAACCAAGACCAGATGGCCACGCTGAGACTGGCGCTCGACAGCAACAGCAGACCGAGCACCCCAAGCACCAGACGAGACCACACAGAACGGCGAGCCATAGGGCGCTGATGATAATGAGCAGATGAATACTCCCATCCCCTGTGCACCCGAAGTGACGGGCGCCGTCCGTTTGCACGACTGGGGCGTGATTCGCGCCACGGGCATCGACGCACTGAGCTTTTTGCAGGGCCAGCTGACCCAAGAAGTTGCCAGGCTCGAATTGGGGCAGGCCCGGCTGGCGGGTTTTTGCTCTGCCAAGGGCCGTTTGCAAGCCACGTTTGTGACCTGGCGCCACGACGCAGATCAGGTCTTCCTGGCCTGCAGCGCCGACCTTTTGCCCACGGTGCTGAAACGGCTGTCCATGTTTGTCTTGCGGGCGAAATGCAAGCTCAGCGACGCCAGCGCCGAGCTGCCCTTGTGGGGCGAAGCCGGTGGCTCGACCCCGGGCCAGTCGGTCTGGTCATGCTCCACGCAAAGCCAGGCCGATGTGGTGCGCCTGCCGGACGGGCTGTTCAAAGGCCAGCCGGTGCCCTTGCGACTGTGGGCTGGCGCAGCGCCAGCGACAGAACACCCCTTGGACCTGCAGACCTGGCGCGGTCTGGAGGCCAGCAGCGGCGTGGCCCGCATCACGGCGGCGACGGCCGAGCAATTCGTGCCGCAGATGGTCAACCTGGAGTTGGTCGGCGGGGTCAGTTTCCAAAAGGGTTGCTTCCCCGGGCAAGAGGTGGTGGCGCGCAGCCAGTACCGCGGCACGCTGAAGCGCCGCGCCCAGCTTGTCCTGGCGAGCGCACCACTGCAGGCGGGCCAAGAGATCTTCCATGACGCCGACCCCGGGCAGCCCGCGGGCATGGTCGTGCTGGCCGGCAGTCTGCCGGGCGTCGGACATTTGGCTTTGGTGGAGGTGAAACTGGCAGCCTTGCAAAGCGGTGTCTTGCATGCCGGTGCGGCGGGCGGTGTGCCATTGACCCTGAGCACCCTGCCCTACGCCATCCCGGCCGATCAGGCCTGAAGTCGGGCGTGAATCGCGAGCTCTACATCTATTGGCGCGTGGCACCTGCCCAGATGGGCCAGGCCGCTGAAGCCGTGCAGGCATGGCAGGCCAGCCTGTCTCTGGCGCACCCGGGTCTGCGGGCCCGGCTGCTCAGCCGCTGCGACAGCGAGGGTTCGCAAGCCACTTTGATGGAGACCTATGTTGCAGCCGCCGGCTTGTCAGCGGCATTGCAGAAGGTCATCGTCGAGCAAGGAGCCCAGGTCACAGAGCCCTGGCGCCAAGGCACGCGCCATGCAGAGGTCTTTGCGCCAGTGGCGTTGTGACTCACAACACCAGGCGCATTTCTTGATGCGCCACACCGGCTTCTTCGAACAGCGGGCCGTGCGGCACAAACCCCGCCCGTGCATAAAAACTCACGGCGCTGGCCTTGGCCTGCAGCACGACCAGGCCATCACCGCGCGCGCGGGCGGCCGCCAACAAGGCCTGCAGCACGCCCCAGCCCAGGCCCGCACCTCTGACCGTTGCGGCCGTGGCCATGCGGCTGATCTGGCCCAACCCAGACGATGGCTGCGTCAAGCGGCCACTGGCCAGCGCCACGCCAAACCGGTTGCGCGCCAGCGCATGCAGCGCCGTGGCGTCGCCCGAGTCGACCACTGGGAACTCGGTCAAGCCTTCTTCTTCGACAAAAACCTGCTGGCGCAAGGCTTGCGCCGCCGCGCCCTGGTCGGCCCAGTTTCCCGTCTGCACCTCAAACATGGCGCCGCCTGCTTCAAAGGCATGCAACACCGAACGCAAGCTGTCCGGCACGGGCCGGCTGGTTTGTGTCACCGGGTCGGCAAAAACATAGACCAGTTCGCCATG
>JANMHH010000285.1:0-3844 GCA_031375065.1 Rubrivivax sp.
TTACTTCGGCAACACGACGGTGTCGATGACGTGGATCACGCCGTTGTCGGCCACGATGTCGGCGGCCACCACTTTGGCGCCGTTGACCGTGACACCACCGGCGGTGGCCAGGGTCAGCTCGCTGCCTTGCACGGTCTTGACCTTACCGGCCTTGACGTCCTTGGCCATCACCTTGCCGCTGACCACGTGGTAGGTCAACACGGCGGTCAGCTTGGCCTTGTCCTTCAGCAGCGCGTCGAGGTCGGCCTTGGGGATCTTGGCGAAGGCCTCGTCGGTGGGCGCGAACACGGTGAACGGGCCCTTGCCTTTGAGCGTGTCAATCAAACCAGCCGCCTGCAGTGCGGTGGCCAGCGTCTTGAAAGTGCCAGCGGCAACGGCGGTGTCGACGATGTCTTTGGCTTGAACGGCCAGCGCGGATGCGCCCAGGGTCACGGCAATGATCAGTTTCTTCATGGTTTCTTTCAGGTTGACAGAGTTTTGCGGGGCAGTGCACAGACCGGAAACGATTCCTTTGACAAGTCAATCGCTCACAAGACTGCAGTCACCGGAACGAAGTATGAACACTTTCGTTTCCCACATGAACTGTGTGGTCTGCATCAAAAACCATTCAGTCACTAAATAACCAAATCGTTACAAGGGCCATTCCAGCAACATCTCAGCCATGGTCGATGGGCTGTTGCCAACACCGCCAACGCCGCCAGATGGGCCGCCGGCCGGGCCGGCCCAGCTCAGGGTTTCAGCCGTTCGTTTTGCGGAAACATGGCCTTGCGGGCCGCGTCGTCCATCTCGGTTTTGAAGCTGAAGCGGGTCTTGAGCTCGTTCACCCGCTGCGCCGCCGGCCGGACGTTGATCTCATCGAACAGGCGTTTGGTGTGGGGCAGCTGGGTCCAGGCGTCGTCACCCAGCACAAAAGGCACGGCGCGCATCCAACCCTACAGCGCCATGTCGACCAAGGTGTAGGTGTCGCCCAGCATGTAGCGCCGCTGGCCCAGCCGCTCTTCGATCAGCTTCCAGTGGCGCCAGGCTTCGAAGTCGTAGCGGTTGACGGCGTAGCCATGGCTGCCCGGCGCCGGTGCGTAATGCTTGAAGTGCACGCTCTGCCCACTGAACGGCCCGATGCCGCTGGCAATGAACATCAGCCACGACAGCATGCTGGCGCGCTGCGCAGCGCTGTTGGCCGGCAGGAACTGGCCGGTCTTGTCGGCCAGGTAAAGCAGGATCGCATTGCTGTCAAACACCGTGGCGTCGCCGTCGACCAGCGCTGGCACCTTGGCGTTGGGGTTGATGGCCTTGAAGGCCGCTTCGTGCTGCTCACCTTTGCGCGTGTCGACGGCGATGGCCTCGTACGGTAAACCGGCCTCTTCCAGAAAGAGCGCCACCTTCATGGGGTTGGGCGCGAGCGAGAAGTAGAGCTTCAGCATGGTCAGTCCTGCAGAGTTTTATGGGACTGACATTGTGGTCGTTGGCGATCACGCGAAGGTCCAAGACCACCCGAGTGAGCTCCATGGCACCCCGCCTGGATCACCCGACACCGGCTCTGGAAGGGCCGAAGGGCCGAAGGGCCGCAGCCCTTGCCATCAGTCTGCTGCCCGACCGTGGCGGCCGGCACCCCCGGCAAAGCGGGCTGCGCCGGCCAGACCCTCGGCAGCCACCACACCGTAGCCCTGCGCGCCCTCTTGCTGCAAAGCGCTTTGCAGCGGCAGGTCCCACTGGGCATAGGCCGAAGCCCGATCGGCGCGCATGCAGGCTTGCGGAAAAGCGGCCAGCTGCCGCGCCAGCACCAGCGCATGCGCCAACGCCTGGCCGTTGTCGACGACGCGGTTGGCCAGGCCCATGGCCAGCGCCTCGTCAGCGCCCACCGCACGGCCCGTGAGGATCATGTCCATCGCATGGCCCATGCCCACCAGACGCGGCAAACGCACCGTGCCGCCATCGATCAGGGGCACGCCCCAACGGCGGCAGAACACGCCAAACACGGCGCTGCGGGCGGCCACCCGCAGGTCACCCAACAAGGCCAGCTCCAGCCCACCGGCCACCGCATGGCCTTCAACGGCCACGATCACGGGTTTGCTCAAACGCATTCGGCTGGGGCCCATGGGCCCGTGGGCGGTGCCCGTGGGCTCCATGAAATTGCGCAAAGCCGGGTCGGCCATCGCCTTCAAGTCGGCACCGGCGCAAAAAACGCCGCCGCTGCCGGTCAGCACCAGCACCTTCAGGTCCTGATCCGCTTCAAAGCACTCAAAGGCCTGCAACAGCGCGGCGGCGGTGGGCCCGTCCACCGCATTGCGGCGCTCGGGCCGGTTCAGGGTCACGGTCATCACCGGCAGCTCCAGCTGCACGTCAACGGGCGGTGTCATGGGCAAGGCTCCTTGGCGTCAGGTCGCGTGGGCCTGGCGCCCTTCAGCGCAAGCCCACCCGCAAGCCGGCGGCTGTGTGCCAACCGCCTGCGTGGACACCATTGTGCGTACACCCCGTGCACGGTGTACCCGCGCCGGGCTGCGCTGACCCGCAGCCCCTGCCAACATCAATAACGGTAGGTTGACCGCCCAGTGACGGCGTCAATGCGCCATGAAGCACCTTTGGCCTTGGTGGCGCCCAAGTCATCGGCCAGGTCGAGCAGGTCCTTGCGCCCCACCGACAGGGCCTTGGCGCGGGCCATGATCTCGTCGGGTGCCGTGCTCTTGGCCGGCAGGGTCTCGGTGCTGGTGCCCAGGTTCTTTTGGATGCTGGCTGCAGCCAGCAGCAACACCGGGTCCTTGCGGGCATCGCCCAGCGCCACCAGGCGGTTGATCAGGTCGAGTTGCTGCACCACGGCCGGTGACAAGCCCTTTTCATCCTGGGCCAGCACGCTGCTGGCGTTCAGGGTCAACAAGGTGGCGGCGGCCAGGGTGATCAGACGGGTCTTCATGGTGTGTTCCTTCAGGTTGATGCCGCCGGCGTGGAGGTGGTTGTGAGCAGGGACAAAAGCGGGGACAAAGGCGGCTGCACCCACTAACGCCAGGAAATCGGGCGCCGAGGCTCACGACGGGTGCAAAGACTGTCAGTCGCCACCAGCCCCGCGCCAGCGCGCCACGTCGCTGGCACTGACGCTGCCCGCTTGCGCGCCCCATGTGCGGCGCAAGAAGGTGGCCAGGTCGGCAATCTGGCTTTCGGTCAGCACCTGCGCAAAAGGCGGCATGCTGAAGGGGCGCGAGTTGCCTGCGGTGGGCACACCAAAGCCGCCCAGCGCGATGGCGCGCACCAGGTTGGCCGGCGGTTGCTGCGTCACCGTGCGGTTCAACGCCAGTGGTGGCACCACCCACCGGCCATCGGCCAGGCGGCCGCCTTCGCCCTGCGCGCCGTGGCAGTCGGCGCATTGCTCGCGGTACAGGTCGGCGCCGGCGTCGATGGCGCGCTTCAAGTTGGCCGGATCGGTCAGCACGGCGGGCGCTGCCGGCCGGGTGTCGACCGGCAGCGACTTCAGGTAAACGGCCATGGCTTGCAGGTCGCCGAGCGGCAGGTGCTGGGTGCCGTGCTGCACCACATCGGCCATCGGGCCCGTGGCTTGCCCGCTGGGGCTGGTGCCGTCGCGCAACAGCGCCACGATGTGCTCCAGCGGCCAGTGCGCCACACCGGCTTGATCAGCGCGATTCAAGGCCGGCGCATACCCAAGGCCGCTGGGAACGAGGCCACCGCCAAAACCAGCGCTGGCGACGCCGCCCAAGGCGTTGCGGCCGCCATGGCAGGCTGCGCAGTGGCCGGCGCCGTTGACCAGGTAGGCACCGCGGTTCCACTGCGCGGTCTGGCCGCTGTCTTCTTGCCACACCCCAGGGCGAAAGTACAAGGTGCGCCAGGCCGCCAGGGC
>JANMHH010000395.1:0-7066 GCA_031375065.1 Rubrivivax sp.
GTCAATTCACTTCACGTCAATGGCGACCGTGTTGCGGCCTTGTTGCGATGGATTCAAGGCGCGGCGCTGCGAAGGCGCCGGCGAAGTCCGGTTTTCACGCCGCCATCGGCACCAGGAAGTCGCGGCTGATGCCCACGCCCAGGTCACCCACGCGGTCCAGAAACTGCGTCAGGTAGGCGTGCAGGCCGGTGGCCAGGATTTCGTCGATGCGGCCGTAGCGCAGGTCGCTTTGCAAACGGCCGGCGCGGCGCAGGGTCTCACTGCTCTGCTGGTTGGCCACCAGCTGCAAATTGGCCACCGCTTCGTTCATGCAGGCGGCCAGTGAGCGTGGCATGTCGGGGCGCAGGATCAGCAGTTCGGCCACCTTTTCGGGGTGGATCACGTTGCGGTAAACCTTGCGGTAGATCTCGAAGCCCGAGACCGACCGCAGGATGGCGCTCCAGTGATAGAAGTCCACCTCCGGCTGCTCTTTGCTGGCATCCGGGCCGAAGTAGTCGCCGCCGCCCAGGGCCTGGAACTTCACGTCCAGCAAGCGCGCGGTGTTGTCGGCGCGCTCCAAGAAGGTGCCGATGCGCAGGAAATACAGCGCCTCGTCCTGCAAGAAGGTGCCCACGGTGACGCCGCGGCTCAGGTGGCTGCGAAACTTGACCCACTCAAGTCAGCGACGGCTCGCAACTTGTGCCGCTGCCAACGTTGTCATCCATCAGCCTGCACAACCGCAGCGATGTCCACCTGCTGCGTGTGAACGCACTCAGCACAGCGGTGCGCACTTCATCAACCAGGGAGGCGCCGTTGTCCGAGGGCTGGGTGACAAGCATTGGGCTGGCGGCCTTCAGTCAGCACCACTGCGCACCCTGCCGCCCGGGTCAGGGTGCCAGATGCCAATGCATGGGGAGCTGTTGGGCCGGGTGCAGTCCCAGGTAGCCCGCGTTCGTTACGCTGCCGTTCCTGACCTCCGCCAGATATGTCTGCCAATTGAAAATGGCATTCAAATAGCGGATCTTCTTGCCGTCGGGGGAGAAGTCTGTGGCGCCCATGCTGGGTAAAACGGTGGCATTGACCTGCAAGCTCGGTACGCCCGCATTGTTTGAGAAGGGGGTCTCGGTGTCGTACACCAGGATGCGGTCTTCGCCAGTGCTCGCCCCGCCAGGAAAAGTGCCCGCTGTTGCGAAGAATTTTTGAAAAACAATCACCTCGCCGTTGACTGACACGGTCACCAAACTGGAGTCCATTCGCGTACTGCCTGGCGTCATGGGCAAGGCGTTGTGCAGTGTGTTGACAGGGGCAACCGAGGGATGAAGGGTGGCCGTTCCAACTGCCGATTCTCCAAAGGTCTGCAAGGATATTTTGGACTGATGCCAGCAGACGCCCTTGGGGAACCCTTGCACGGGGACGCCATCGCAGGTGGTGACAAGCGTCGTGAAGATCACGGTCTGAGGCCACCCGGTTGAACCCGGGTTTCGCCACAGCGCATTGCGTACGGACAGGGTCTGGTCACCAGACCCAACCGACAGGGCGGGCGGGACGTATCTGGGCGAAAAGGTCAGCAATTCAGTCACCGTGTCGACCACATAGAAATATCCGCGCTCCATTGGCGGCAGCGCTGGCCTGGTAACAGAGGTCTCTGAACTGGTGAAGAGCAAGTGGATCGAATTGGGATGCCAATCCAGGCTCCCCAGATCAGCCCATCCAAGGCGACGTTCACGGGTGCCGTCCGCGTTCATCACCATCAGCGCATACGACCTGTTCAGGACACTGCTGACCGTTATCGGATGCGGATCAGACAGATCAAAAAAGGCGATCTGCAGCCCATCAGGGGACCATCGCGGGTTGGCAACACGTCGGCCGGGAGCAAAGTCTTTCACGCGAACAGTGTCGCTTCCATCGTTGGCGGTGGTCATGAACGAAGTGATGGTGGTCCCCGCGTCATAGACCGCACGGCCTACGCGCTCTTGGCGGCCCGCAGCAGCGTCATCGTTGAGGATGGTACCCGTGGCCGTATCTGCTCTCAGATTCAGGGTGGAAGAGCCGGAGGTAACTGCGGTCAACACGGCCACAACGGTCTCGTTGGGCTCGAACACCGTGTCAGCGATAGGGTCGACCGTGAAGGTTACGCTGGCTGCGCCGGCCGGGATCGTGACGCTGCCAGTGGCCGTCGTGGTGTAGTCGGCGCCCTGGGTGGCCGTGCCGCCCAGGGCGTAGGTCACCACGGTGTTGTCCGTGGAAAGGCGATCCAAAGCGATGGTGTAGGTCATGACGCCAGAGGCGTCTTCGAACATGGAGCTGGGTGTGACTGAAATGGAGACCAACGGCGTCAAGGCGGGGGTTACCCCTGGGCCAGGGAGTACGGCAGGGGGCGCCGGTGTTGGACCACCACCACCACCACCACCACAAGCGACCAGCAACAAGAGACCTGCGCTTGCCAAAACGGCTGCCGCCAACCCAGGCCGGTTGCGGCCTGCACCGCAGCCCTTCAGCGCAGCCTGTGCCGGAACACCGCTGCCGGCGCTCACAACACCCTCGCGCTGCGCCGCACCAGCCGCGTGCCGGCCAGACCCAACATCACCAAAGCCCAGGTCGCGGGTTCGGGCACGCGCTGGAAAACACTGTTGAACTCCACCCGCAGGCCGGTCGGCGTCAGCGTGCTCAGCGTGTCGAACTGCAAAGTGTTGACGCCGCCAACGAATCCGCTGCTGATGCTGAAGGCGGTCCAGCGGTCGTACTGCGCCACGGCGACACCGGGCACAGCCACGCCGTTGAGTCTGATTTCCAGGCCCGAGTCGTCGGCAGCCCACAGGCCCGTGATGCTGCCCGTGCTGGCGTCGTAGCCGCTCAGGTCAAAAGTGGTCTCGTAGGTGACCAGATCGGTGACCCCGGGCACATCGGTGAAGAAGATGCCCCGCACCGGAACCAGCCACGCGGAAGCCGTGTTGTCCAGGAGCCAGGTGCCGGCCACCACCGGAGGTCCATCGGACTCGCGCACTGCATAAGCCGATGGGCCAAAGGCGGCCGAGTTGACGATGCGGAAGTGCGGGTCTGTCGCACTGCCCGACTGTGGCACGCCCGCAGCGTCAACACCTGTGTTGTAGGGGCCTGGGCCGGTGGGCCCTGCCCATGCGGTGCTCCACGTGCACAGCACCACAGGCAGCAGCCAGCGGACTGCGGCCTGGTTCAGCGGGGTGGTCGTCATGGCTTCGGCTCCAAAAAGTTGAATGGGATACCTGTCAGTACGCGGTACCGGCCGCAAAGCGGACACACCCCCTCTAACTGGGGGTATGGGCAGCGTCTGGTGTCGCCAGGCTGGGCGCATCCCTTCACTGGTTAACATGACGCATTGCATCTGCAGCGATGGAGCCAAAGCCGCATGGGGGACATCACCACATGGATCACCCAGGCACGCGATGGCGACCGCGCCGCCCTGGACCAGTTGGTGGCTGCCGTTTACCCAGACTTGCGGCGCATCGCTCACGCCAGGCTGGCGCCGCATGCGCGCCAGACGCTGCTTGACACCACCGTGCTGGTGCATGAGTGCTACATGAAGTTTGTGGGTGCCCAGCGGCTCAACGTCGAGGACCGCGGCCACTTCATGGCCTACGCGGCGAAAGCGATGCGGTCGATCATCGTCGACCAGGCCCGAGCCAGCCTGGCCGAACGCCGCGGTGGCGACGCCGCGCACGTGACGCTGGACACCGCCAACAGCGGCGACGTGGCGCAGGCCGAAGAGCAGATCTTCGACGTGGACAACGCCATCACCCAACTGGCCAAGTTGTCACCACGTCTGGCCCAGGTGGTGGAAATGCGTTACTTCGGCGGCCTGAGCGACGAAGAAATCGGCCAGGCCCTGGGCGTCAACGCCCGCACGGTGCGGCGTGACTGGGAAAAGGCCCGCATGATGCTGGTGGCCGCACTGCGCGACTGATGACCACGGGTTTGCGCTGATCACGCACCGAAGCGGCCTGTCGATCAGATCAATGTCCGACCGGGCTGCCATTCCACGTACTTCCTCTTGTCCAGTCAACCGAAAGTCAGCGTGCGCCCTTTGATCGAGTCCGCTGCGCAGTGGCCCCTGGTGGAGAGCCTGATCGACCAGGCCTTGGACCAGCCCGTCGATGAACGACAGCGCTGGCTGGACGCGCTGCCGCCCGAACACACTCCCTTGAAAGACACGCTGCGGCGTTTGCTGCGGGCCCACGCCAGCGCCGAGAGCGCAGACATCTTCGGGCAGTTGCCCGCGCTGCCTTTACCCCTGCCCTCGGGCCAGCAAGGACCGGCGGCGGGTGATCTGGTGGGCCCCTACCGTCTCTTGCGCGAGCTGGGCCAAGGCGGCATGGGCAGCGTCTGGCTGGCGGAGCGCAACGACGGCCAGCTCAAGCGGCCGGTGGCGCTGAAGCTGCCGCACCTGAGCTGGGCACCCGGCCTGGCCGAGCGGATGGCGCGCGAACGCGACATCCTGGCCACGCTGGAACATGCCCACATCGCGCGGCTGTATGACGCCGCGCTGGACGGCCACGGCCGGCCTTGGCTGGCGTTGGAGTACGTGCAGGGCCGGCCCATCGACGAGCACGCCCGTGAGAAGTCGCTGGACGTGGGCCAGCGGGTGCGGCTGCTGCTGCAGGTCTGCGACGCGGTGGCCTACGCGCACAGCCGCCTGGTGATCCACCGCGACCTGAAACCGGCCAACATCCTGGTCACCGACGACGGCCAGGTGAAACTGCTGGACTTCGGCATCGCCAAGCTGGTGCAAGGCGACACGACCGAAGCCACTGCATTGACGGCCATGGCCGGCCGCGCGATGACCCGCGACTACGCCAGCCCCGAGCAGGTGCGCGGCGACGCCTTGACCACCGCCAGCGACGTCTACAGCCTGGGGGTAGTGGCCTATGAGCTGCTGGTCGGTGTGCGGCCCTACACGCTGCAACGTGGCAGCGCTGCCGAACTTGAAGAAGCGATAGAAACGGCCGAGGTGCCGCTGGCCAGCAAAGCGGCCACGGGCCCGGCCCTGCGCAAGGCCCTGCACGGCGACCTGGATGCCATCCTGAACCTGGCGTTAGCCAAGTCGGCCGTGCAGCGCTACCCCACGGTCGCGGCCTTGCGCCAAGACTTTGAGCAACACCTGTTGGGCCAGCCTCTGCAGGCCCAGCCCGACCGCTGGCGACCCCGCTTGCGACGCTTGGCACAGCGCTACCGCTGGTGGCTGGGCGGGGCCGCCGCAGCGGGTCTGACGCTGCTGGGTGGCTTGTACGCCCAACTGGCGGTGATGCTGGCGTTGGCTGCCGGTGTGGCCGCCGCGCTGTGGCAACGCCAACAGGCGCTGGTTCAGCGCGACCTTGCCCGCGCCGAGCGCGCACGGGCCGCGCAGTCCGCCGAGCACGCCCTGGCCGCAGCCGAACGCGCGCGGCTGGCACAGGAGCGGGCCAGCGCCGTGGCCGAGTTCCTGACCGAACTCTTGGGGCAAGCGCAGGCCGACACACCCATCACCCTGGGCGAGCTGCTGTTGCGCGCCGAGAAGCTGGCGCAGGTTGAAGGCGCCAGCCCTACCCAGCGTGCGGCCGTGCTCCATGCCATCGCCGACATGTATTCGGCCTACAGCAACCTCAGCAAAGCTGCTGAACTGTTGGGCCAGGCTGAGACACTGGCGCTGTCTGGGCAGGACATGGAACTGCTGGGCCAGGTGCGCATCCTGCAGGCGACGGTGATCGCGCAGGGCAGCAACCCCAGCGCTGGCATTTTGGCGCTGGAGCAGCTGGCCCAGCAGCATGCAGGACAACCGCTGCTGGCGATCAAGGCCATGACGGGCTTGGCCTACCTGGCGCAGAACAACAACGACGCTGCTGCTGCCATTTTGTGGGCTGACCGGGCGCAGCAGGTGCTGTTGGCCATGCCGTGGCCCGCACCTCGCGCGCAGGCCCAGGCCCTGGCCAACCTGGCCTACGGCAAGTCCTTGGCTGGGCAAACCGATGAGGCCTTGGCTTTGTATGCCGACGCCATGCAGCGCTATCAGCAGGGCCACGCGGCCGAAAGTGCCGAAGCGGTTTCGGTGCTGAACAACTGGGGCCTGGCAGAGCTGGTCAGCGGCAACCCGCAGAGGGCGCTGCAACGGTTCGACAGTGCAGTGACGGTGGCGCTTCGCCGTTCGCCAGACGGCGAACTGCCGCTTTACCTGTTGGGTAACCGTGCGCGGGTGCTGCTGATCCTGCATCAGGTCGAGGAAGGTCTGGCCGCAGCCGCGCAAGTCGGCCGGGTGGCCGCACGCAGTGGCCATGCGGACGGCGAGCTGTTCGCTTTGAGTTTGCATGCCGACGCGCTGCGCAGGGGCGGCGACCGGGCAGGTGCGCGAGCACTGATCGACGGTGCCACCAAAAATTTCGAAGGCAGAGTACCAGCGGGCGGCCCTGCGCTGATGGGTCTTGTTCGCCTGAGGTCGTTGCTGGACTTGGACGACGGACGGCTAGAGTCTGCCCTGGCGGGCATTGAGCAGATCGTTGTCAGCTACTCCGCCGGTGGCATGGCGGGTGGCCCCATGGCCAGCGCGTTGGGAGGACGCGCCGACATCCTGCTGGCTCTGGGAGACGGCAAGCGCGCACTGGCCGATGCGCAGCAATCGTTGCTCATCTCACGGCAATCCCAAGGACGGCAGCCACACAGCGCAGAGACCGGCATGGCTCTGCGTCGGCAAGGCCAGGCCCAGGCGGCGCTGGGGCTGGCCACGCTGGCAGCAGCGGCTTGGGCTGAGGCCGAACCACACTTCATTCATACCTTGGGCCGCGAGCATCCGCAAACGCAGCATCTGCAGCAATTGCTGAAAAACTGTACCGCCTAGGCCCGTGGGCGGGGCCTCAGCCTGTTCGAGCGTAGAAGGTGAGCGAGCGGGCCACTGGGGCTCCAGTGTGACCTGGGGTCAAATCCAGAGCGCCTATCGGCTCATGCCGCCATCGGCACCAGGAAGTCGCGGCTGATGCCCACGCCCAAGTCGCCCACGCGGTCCAGAAACTGCGTCAGGTAGGCGTGCAGGCCGGTGGCCAGGATTTCGTCGATGCGGCCGTAGCGCAGGTCGCTTTGCAAACGG
>JANMHH010000434.1:0-3759 GCA_031375065.1 Rubrivivax sp.
GGCGGTCAAGCGGTGCACCGCGCACCAGGCGGTGAACAGTGGCCCCATCGGCGTGATCGGTGCGTCGCTGTGGATGGCCATCGGCACTCCGGCGTCCAGCGCCGAACGGCAGGCGTTCATGCGGCGCGCGCGCTCGGGGCCGACGGTCACTTCAAAGTGCTGGTCGCCCCAGTAGTGGTGGTGGTTGGCGAACAGGTTGACGCACAAGCCCAGCGCTTTCATGCGCCGGTACTGGGCTTCGTCGGCCAGCTGGCAGTGCTGCAGCGTGAAGCGGTGCTCGCTGCGCGGGTGGGTGGCCAGGGCTTGCTGCATGCAGTCCAGCACCAGCTCGGTGGCTTCGTCGCCATTGGTGTGGGTGTGGACCAGCACGCCGTGCAGCAGGCCCAGCGTGAAGGCGTCAACCATGGCCTCGGGCGCGGTGTACCAAAGGCCGTTGGGCTGGCCATTGAAGTAACCGGGCCAGCGCAGGCGCGCAGAAAAGCCCTGGATCGAGCCGTCGGCCACCACCTTGACGTGACCCAAACGCAGGCGTTCGGTGCTCTGCGCCTTCAAGGCCACGGCACGCGCCATCACGTCGGCTGGCTTCATGCCGATCATGCGCAGCAAGGGCACGATGCGCACCGGGTAGCTCTCTTCGCCGGTCAGGCTTTGCAGCGTTGCCACTTCAGCGTCGCCCAAGGTGGCGGCCAGGTCGGTGGCGGTGGTGACACCGGCGCGCACGCACAGGCGGGCAAAGTCGCGGATCCCGGTTTCATCGCCCGACAGGAACGAACGGCTCAGGCCCACATGGTCGAGCAGCGGCATCATCGCTTCGGGGCCCTTGAGCTCGCCAGTGGGCAAACCGTCGGCGCCCAAGGGGAATGCGGGATGGTCGATGCCGGTGCGCAAGAAGCCGCCCGCAGCCAAGGCAGCGGTGTTGACGTTGAGGATGTGCCCGCTGGCGTGCATCACGCCCACCGGGCGGGACGCACTGACCTGGTCCAGGTCGCTGCGGCTGCACCGCCTGTCGCCAAAGTAGATCGGGTCGAAGCCCCAGCCCACGACAGGCGCGCTGCTGTCGGTGTTGGTTTGACCGGCCTCCTTCAGCGCGGCCACCACGGCGCCCAGCGACTTCAGCCCTGGCCAGACCCGACCGTGGGGATCGGTGGCATCAAAGCAGCCGCAGTACACATAACGCCAAAGTGTGCCGGCCATCAAGTGGCTGTGGCCCTCGACCAGCCCGGGCAACAAGACCTGTTGCGCAAACTGCCGGTTCAGCGTGCTGGGGCCCCAGCCGCCGACGTCTTGCGCCGAGCCCACGCCCAGGATGCGGCCGTCCCGCACCGCCACATGGGTGGCCCGCGGTTGGCTCGGGTTCAGGGTCAGGATGCTGCGCGCCTCGAAGACGGTGATGGTGCTCATGCCTGGCTCGGGAAAGTGAGGTCAGGCATTTCGCTTCGCGGTGGGCTCCTGCAGATGGATTCGCACTGCAGGTTTCAGACCGCTGCCCCCCACCAGGACCGCTTTCGCCGCGTCACCTGGGCCCTGTTCTCGCTTACTTGGCGTTGCCGTACTCCGACACAACCTTCCAGCGGTTGTCCTGCAGCTGCGACATGCGCGACGCGTTGCTGCCCAGGCGCTTGGTCGGGCTGAAGGTGGCTTCAGCGCTGCCAAAGATGTCGGGTGGCGACACCATCGTGTCCATGGCCTTGATGAAGCTGTCGGTCGTCAGGTTGGTACCGGCCTTGCTGGCCGCCCGCAAGAAGGAGTCGATCACGACATAGCCGTACACCGAAAACACGGTCGGGTCTTCGTTGTGCTTGGTCTTGTACTTGTTGGCCCAGAAGCGAACCGGGGCCGACGCGTCATCGGTGTAGGGGTTGACCACGGTCATGGTGGCGTACAGGCCGTTCATGGCCGGCCCGCCCAGCTTGTGGATCAGGTCGGTGTACGAGGCGCTGCTGCCCATGAAGGTGGGGTTGAAGCCCATCCGGCGCGCGGTGCCGATGGTGCCGATGGTTTCGCGGATGATGGTGCCCAGCACGACAAAGTCGCACTGCGAAGAAGCCAGCTTCTGCACCTGCGAAGAAAAGTCGGTGGCGCCACGCTTGAAGCTGGTCTTTTCGGCCAGTTCCATGCCCAGCGTCTTCAAACCGGCTTCAGCACCGCGCACCACTTCCAGCCCGAACTCGTCGTCCTGGTAGATGGTGCAAACCTTCTTGGCGGCCTTTTCCTTCACCAGCTTGGGCAACGAGGTCAGCATCTGGTCGTAGTAGGTGGCGGCAAAGCTGTACTTCAGCTTGTGGAAGGGGTCGTACATTTCCCGCGCGGCGGTGACCGGGAAGAAGTTGATGACGTTCTTCTCGAACTGCACCGGCATGGCGGCCATGTTCTGCGCGGTGCCCAGGTGGCCCACCATGGCAAAGATCTTGTCCTGGTTGACCAGCTTCTGCGCCGCCAGCACGGCGTTCTTGGGGTCGTACTTGCTGTCTTCGACAATCAGCTTGAGCTTGCGGCCGTTGATGCCGCCTTGTTCGTTGAGCTCGTCCACGCGCAGCAGCATGCCCAGGCGAATCTGCTTGCCAAAGCCGGCCAGCGGGCCCGACAGGTCTTGAATCGAGCCGAGCGTGATCTCGGTCTTGGTGACGCCTTGGCTTTGCGCCATGGCGGTGGCAGTGGCCAAGGCCAGCGCGCTGCCGATCAGGGTGTTCATGAGGGTCATCGGGGTGTCTCCTGTGGGGGCGGTGAAAAGAGAAACGGGGTGGTCTGGAAACGGGCTGACGGCCAGGGCGTTGACAGGGCTTGTCAGCGGTACATGCCCTCAATCTGAGGCGCGTACTTCTGCTGCACCAGCTTGCGCTTGAGCTTCATGGTGGGGGTGAGTTCTTCGTCTTCGGCGCTCAGTTGCGTGTCGAGCAACCAGAACTTCTTGATCTGCTCGACGCGGGCAAACTTCTTGTTGACGCGGTCCAGCTCGGTCTGGATCAGCGCCTGCACTTCGGCAGCGTGGGTCAGGCTGGCGTAGTTGGAAAACGGCACGTCGTGGTCCTGGGCGTACTTCTCGACGTTTTCCTGGTCGATCATGATGATCACGGTGAGGTAGGCGCGCTTGTCGCCGATCACCACCGCGTCGGTCACGTAGGGCGAAAACTTCAGTTCGTTTTCCAGCTCGCTGGGCGTGATGTTCTTGCCGCCGGCTGTGATGATGATGTCCTTCATGCGGTCGGTGATGCGGTAGTAACCGTCGGCGTCCACCACGCCCACGTCGCCGGTGTGCAGCCAGCCGTCGCTGTCGATCGTCTCGGCGGTTTTTTCGGGCTGGTTCAGGTAGCCCATGAAGACGTTGGCACCGCGCACCATCAGCTCACCGGTGGCCGGGTCCAGCTTGACTTCGTTGTACAGCGCGGCCGGGCCGATGCTGCCGGGCTTCATGTTCTGCGCCGGCACACCGGTGGCGGCGCCGCAGGTTTCGGTCATGCCCCAGACCTCGAGCATCGGCAAACCCAGCGCCAGGTACCAGCGCACCAGCTCGGGCGAAATGGGCGCGGCACCGGTGACCAGAAAGCGCGCGCGGTGAATGCCGATCAGCTTGCGCACGTTGTTCAGCACCAGGGCCTGTGCCAGCCTGAACTGCAATCGCAAAGCGCCGGGAACTGGCTGCGCAGCCAAGACCAAGTCAGCTACACGCTGCCCCACGCCAATGGCCCAGGCATAGGCGGCTTGCTGCAAAGGGCCGGCTTCCTTCAGACCGATCATCACGCCAGAGTAGAACTTCTCCCA
>JANMHH010000480.1:0-2129 GCA_031375065.1 Rubrivivax sp.
CACGCCCATGCCCATGTAGCAAAGGCCCACCGCGTGTTCGCTCAAGCCCAGCGTGCGGGTGGCAAACAGGATCTGCACCACCATGGCCGCGTAGTGGCACATCTGCCAGACGCCCATCAGCACCGCCAGCGTCACCAGCAAGCGGTTGGCCAGCACAAAGCGCAGCCCGGTCATCAAGTCGCGGCCAAAGTGCGCGTTGGGGCGCACGTCGCGGCGTTCGTGGATGGCAATGCCTTTGAGGATGAGCGCGCTGCCCAGCAACAGAACGGCATTGACGATCAAGGCCAGCGGTGCGCCAAAAACCTTGATCAAGGCGCCGGCCAGGCCCGGCCCCACCACCTCGGCACCTGACGTGGCCAGTGCATTCTTGGCATGGGCCTCGACCAAACGCTCGCGGGCCACCACCTGCGTCAGCACGATCTGCGCGGCCGTGCCTGCCACCGTGTGCACCAGGCCGATGACAAAGCCGATGGCATACAGCCAGCCCATGGTCAGCCAACCCAGCCACCAGGCCACCGGCACGCTGATGGCGCACAGCGCCACCAAGGACTCACCCCACACGTAGACCGGCAGCTTGCGCACGCGGTCGAGCCAGACGCCCGAAGGCAGGCTGAAGATCAGGAACGGCAACAGCTCGATGGCGGTGAGCAAGCCCATCTGCGTGGGGCTGGCCTGCAGCAACACGGCCGCCGTCAGCGGCAGCGCCAGCATCATCACCTGGTTGCCAAATGAACTGGTGAGGATGGAGCTCCACAGCTTGAAGTAAGCCGGGTCGCGCAACAGGTCGCCGGGCGGCAGTTTGAGCCAGTTGAACAGTTTTGGTGCCTCGTTCAGGCGCAGGCAAAAAGGGCCGCGGCCCCTGCTGGTCTGTCACCCAAGGCTGGGCACACCGGCAGCAGTTGACGCGCGCCCGGGCTCATGACCGGTAGTCGGCGTTGATGGTCACGTAGTCGTGCGACAAGTCGCAGGTCCACACCGTGGCCTGGTGATCGCCGCGGTGCAGGTGCACACGTACCGTGATCTCACTCTGCTTCATCACGCGCTGGCCGTCTTCTTCGCGGTAGTTGGCGTTGCGCCCACCGGCCTGGACCACGTGCACATCGTCCAGGTGCAGGTCAATCAGCGTCTGGTCCAGGTCGTCGATGCCGGCGTAACCCACGGCCGCCAGGATGCGGCCCAGGTTGGGATCGCTGGCAAAAAATGCGGTCTTGACCAACGGCGAATGGGCGATGGCATAGGCCACCAGCTTGCACTCGGCTTCGCTGCGGCCGCCTTCGACGAGCACGGTGATGAACTTGGTGGCGCCTTCGCCGTCGCGCACGATGGCTTGGGCCAGTTGCTGCGCTACAGCGACCACCGCTGCCCTCAAGAGCTGTCCTTCGGTGGAATCCAGCGAGGTGATGGGCGGGTGACCCGCCTGGTGGGTGGCGATCAGCACAAACGAATCATTGGTCGAGGTGTCGCCATCGATGGTGATGCGGTTGAAGCTGTGATCTGCCACCTCGCGCACCAACGTCTGCAGCAATGCGGGCTCAATGGCCGCGTCGGTGGCCACAAAGCCCAACATGGTTGCCATGTTGGGGCGAATCATGCCCGCGCCTTTGGCAATGCCCGTGACAGTGACCGTGCGGCCGTCAATCTGCACGCGCTGCGACGCGGCCTTGGGCAAGGTGTCGGTGGTCATGATGCCCAATGCGGCATCGCCCCAGCCTTTGGGTGACAAAGCAGCCAGTGCTGCCGGCAAACCGGCTTCAATGCGCTCCACCGGCAGGGTTTCCATGATGACGCCCGTTGAAAAGGGCAGCACCTGATCGGCCTGCACGTTCATCAGGGCAGCCAAGGCCGCGCAGCTGCGGCGGGCCCGCTGCAAACCATCGGCGCCCGTTCCAGCGTTCGCATTTCCGGTGTTGATGAGCAGCGCGCGCGGCGCCAGCGATCCCGACAGATGATCGCGACAGACCTGCACGGGTGCTGCGCAAAAACGATTGCGGGTAAACACACCTGCAACGCTTGTTCCGGCGTCCAAAGACATCACCACCAGATCCCGCCGGTTGGGCTTGCGAACGCCCGCCATGCTGGTGCCGATCAGGACGCCCGGCACGGGATGCAGGCCTGACGGGTCGGTGGCG
>JANMHH010000305.1:0-2431 GCA_031375065.1 Rubrivivax sp.
CGGTGGGGGCTCTGCATCGGGTACCAGGATCCGAACTCACTGACCCGAAAACCTGGCGCGGCCGCCATCAGTTCAGCCGCCAGGCTTCGGGCATGCTCCAGGTTCCCCAACCTGGCCTGGGCAGCGATCAGCAGCCGCAGCGGGGCGCGGTAGCGTGGGTTCAGGCGCCGCGCCTTCTCCAGCCACCAGACTGCCTCGTTCCAGTCGCCGCAAGCGATGGACGCGATGCCATGCGTGGTGCAGAACGAGAACGCCTGCTGGTCAAAAGGGCTGATTTGTAGCGCTCTGCGCACCCGCTGGCGTGCTTCATCCCCCCGGCCGAGATAGCCCAGCGTGGTAGCGCTGCGTGCCCACGCAACGGCGCAGTTGGGGTTGATCGACAAGGCCTGCTCAAACATGTCAAGGGCCACTGCAAAGCGGTGCTGCAGAAACGAGATGACATGGGCGCCGGTCGCCAGGGCCCAGGCGTCCCGCGGATCGACTTCGACAGCCCGCAGGGCGTGTACGACGGCCAGCCTGCGGTGGATGTCGGATTCGCTTGCCAGCGCTTCGCCAATGCACAAACAGTGCCACCAGGCGAGGTGGGCATGCGCTTGCGCATAGCGAGGATCCAGGTCCACCGCTCTCTGGAAATGGCAGCCGGCTTTTTGAAATGCCTGCTCGCCTTCCTGACCCTGCTGGTGCAGCCCACGTAGCACGCAATCGTAGGCGCCGGCATCGAGTGTGGGACGAAGCACCGCACGCGCCATTTCGGCCTCACGTACGCAGGGGTCGATCGCCCCGGCGATGCGAGTGGCGATGTCGGCCTGCAATTCGAACAGGCTCTCCTCCAGCCCCTCGAAGCGGTCAGCCCACATCACCTTGTCCAACTGGCTGTCGATCAGGGCTGCATTGATGCGAAGCCGGCCGCCCAAGCGCCGCACTGAACCCTGCAACAAGTAGCGGACACCCAGCTCTGCGGCAATGTCATCTGTCCTGCGGTCGTGCCCTCGGTAGTGCAGTGTCGAAGTCCGGGCGATCACGAAGAACATCCGGTTCATGGCCAGGCTGGTGATGATCTCTTCGGTGATTCCCTCACTGAAGTAGCGCCCAGCCTCGCCGCCTTCGCTCTCGAAGGGCAGCACCGCCACGCCCGGTTGCCCAGAGCCAGACGCAGGCGGCGCGGCCGGTGCTGCCTGGCAAGGCAGCGTGAAGCGATAGCCTCGCCCTGGTACGGTGGTGATGGCCTGCGCCCCCAGCAACTTCCGCAGCGTGGAGATTTGCACTGTGAGGTTGTTGTCTTCGACGACCCGGTCCCCCCAGGCCTTGGCCAGCAGCTCGGATTTTTCGACGACCCGGTCGCGGTGCTGCACCAGCGTGGCCAACACGTCGAAGGCCCTTGCGCCCAGCGTGCAGTTGCGGCCCTGCAGCCGCAAGGCGCGCTCGCTGACGACCAGCTCAAATGGCCCGAACCGTATCTCCAAAGCGTCCTCGGCAGTGAGCATGCGTTGGCCCCACGACCAGATCTCGGCGCTCTCGTACCGGATTTGAACATCGCGCCGATCGATGTCCATCCCAAAGACCGCCGCGGCCCTGGCAGCTGCGCAGAGGCAAGGCGACCGCTGGGCGTTCGGTCAGCCGGCCGTCCAGCGCCCCAACACCTGCGGCGCCCCGTCGGCGCCGGCGCGCAGCAGCAGGCCCTCGCCCGAGCTGGTGCCCTGGCCGACCAGGTCGGACAGCACGAACATGTGGGTCACCCACACCTCGAAACGGCCGGTTTGCGTGCTGGCGTTGCGGATGGCTGCACGCAGGGCGTCCAGGCTCTCGGCATTGGTGGTCTCGGTGGCGCCACGCGGCGAACCCAGCGCGGCCCAGGTCTCGTGCGCGCCGAACGCCAGCTGCGCCGTGTCGACACAGCGGCACCACGGGCTGCTGCGCACCCGCGCCGGCTTCAGGCCGCGGGACCGGAACCAGGCGCCGATCTGCCGGGCCTGCTGGCGCCCGTCGTCGCTGAGGTTGCGCTGGGTGCTGCAGTCGCCCAGCTTGAACTGCGGCGGGTCGAAGGTGCCGGGCGCCAGCGCATGGCGCAGGGCCAGCACCATGCCGCCTTCACGCAGCAGGTCTGGCGGGGCCGCCACAGCGCTGTGCAGCAGCGTGGGCAGGGTGAGCGAAGCGGTGACGAACTGGCGGCGTTGCAGCATGCCTATCAATGTACGGCGCGGCCCTGGCCTTGCCAGAAGCGCGCCCGAATGGCCTTCTTGTCCAGTTTGCCAAGCCCGGTCACCGGCAGGGCATCGACGAAGTCGATGGCCTTGGGCGCATAGACCGCGCCCTTCTTGTCACGCACCAGGGCGATCAGTTCTTCGGCAGGCACCGTGGCGCCCGGGCGCAGCACCACCAGGGCCCGCACCGCTTCGCCCCACTTGGGGTCGGGCACGCCGACCACGGCGGC
>JANMHH010000529.1:0-6215 GCA_031375065.1 Rubrivivax sp.
TGCGCGGCATCAACACATCGATGGCACGGTCCAGCGATGCGGTGGCCCGGGCCAGGGCTTCGCGTTGCGCAGCAACTTGTCCACCGGCCAGGGCCAGGCGTTGACGCAGCGGGGCCGGTACACCGCCACTGCGGGCAGCGCGGCCAAAGTGGTCTACCGCAGCGGCCAATGCCAGGTGCAGCTGCGACGCGGCCACGTCGATGGCCGCCGCGTCTTGCTGGTGCAGCGCCGTTCCCAGCGCGGCCAGCTGGCCTTCCAGCGCCGCCAGCGGTTGCTCCAGGCGAGCGGCTTGGCGCACGGCGGCCAGTTCTTCGGAGGCGATGTTCATGGCGGCCCTGGGCTCAGCTGGGTTTGCGGCCCAGCAGCTCTTGGGCGTTGACGATCAACTTGTCGGCAATGGCTTCCGGGTTGACGGTGAACTTGCCGTC
The DNA here is from genome assembly GCA_031375065.1 of Rubrivivax sp. Lineage (GTDB taxonomy): Bacteria > Pseudomonadota > Gammaproteobacteria > Burkholderiales > Burkholderiaceae_C > Rubrivivax. The sequence continues at coordinate 429 of JANMHH010000529.1, forward strand.
GCGGATGGCCTGTGCAATGCGTTCCACCTTGGCGCCGTCGAAGCTGGCTTCACCGGCGGGTGTGGACAGCGCCGCAGCGGCTTGGGACAGTTCCACCTGCGCGCTGGCTTCTGCAGCGGCTGGTGTGGCCGAGGCCGCGCCTTTGCGTTCAGGCGCGGCGGGCGCTACGGGCGGTTTGGAATCGAGAGGACCGATTTTCATGATGAGCTCCTGTCAGGGGCACGTAGGGGGTGCACACCCAACGACATGAACGGTGTATCGGACAAAAACGAGCCCGACTTTAGCGCCATGTGCAATTTTTTCGCCCAACCCCCTGAAATGCGGGGCGGGCGCGCAGCGCTGCGTCCCGCTCACAGGCTGAGCTCCACCCGGCGCTCGCCCACGGGCCAAGCGGTGATGATGCGGCCGGACTCGGTTTTGACCCGCACCGATTGCCCTTCCAGCCCCACACCCAAAGCGGTGCCTTCGGCGCTGATGGCAAATCCGCTGCCCTGGGCCACGATGCGCACCGACTCGCCCTGGCTGAACCACTGACGGGTTTTCAGGTCGGTGGCCCACAGCGCCTGCCCGGCTGCCACCGGCCGCGCCAGCACCCGCCCGACCAGGCTTGACGCCTGCTGATTTGGCGGGGTGGTGCTGGCCGCCCAGTTCACTTCGGCGGTCGACAGCATGGATGCAAGCAACGCCGTACCCGCCGGCAACGCTTGGGCCAGCACCGGCGCCTGGGCCCAGACGTCGACCTGGATCGGCAGGTAGACCTGCCAGGCGGCCGGCCCTTTGGCGCAACGCAAGCCGACCCGGCTGCGACCCCAGGCGGGCACGCCAGCCGGCATGAAAGCCTGGATGTCGCCGCAGGGTGCCAGCTTCAAACGGGGGTCGAGCTGCCCTGGCGTGACCACGACGCGGGCCTGGACGGGCGCCGAGGTTTGGGCCAGGGTTTGCGCGGCGTGGGCCGCCAGTTGCAGCGCTTGCGCCAGATGGTGCGGCGCCAGCGGTGCCAGAGGTGCCAAGGGCGGCAGCGCAGCCGCGCCCTGCGCCAGCGCCGGTGCTGCCGTCAGGCCCAGCCAGCAGCCGACGACCAGGGCCCAGCCCAGCCGGCGGGGCAGGGCGAGGTGGCGGGCGCGCGAGCGGGGACGGGGGCGGAATTTCACAACGCCCACTCTATCCAGCCGGTCAGGCGTCAAGGGCGCGAATTGGCGGCTTTCTGGCGCTCTTATCGCCAGCTGACGGCAGGCTCTGGCCTTCCAGAATGCCCTGCATCGGCAACCAGGGCCACCCGCCTTCAAGCCACCTTCAACCCCCGGCCCGCTTGGGCGGGGGCATCCGCCAGGAGCCCGTGACCATGATTCCACGCCTGACCGCCGCACTGGACTTCCAGTCGCAAGCGCTGGTGTTGCGCTCGGAGCGGCAGCGCCTGATTGCCGGCAACATCGCCAACGCCGACACCCCCGGCTTCAAGGCGCGCGATTTCGACTTTGCCGCCACCTTGCGCGCCGCCAGCGGCGCAAACAACGCCGGCAGCGGCCAGCCGGGGCGCATTGGCGACGGCATCGCCACCGGCTTGCCCAGTGCAGGCGGCATGTTGGCGCCGTCGCTGCGTTACGTGCAACCGGCGCAGACCAACCTGGACAGCAACACGGTGGACATGGACCGTGAACGTGGCAACTTCATGGACAACGCCCTGAAGTACGACGCCACGCTGCGTTTCATCAATGGCACCGTGCGCACCACGCTCGAAGCGATGCGCAGCCACAACCAGGGCTGATGATCATGAGCATGCTCCGCATCTTCGACGTGGCCAGCAGCGCCATCAGCGCACAAAGCCAGCGGCTCAACGTGGTCGCCTCCAACCTGTCCAACGCCGACACCGTGGCCGGCCCCGATGGCGCGGCCTACAAGGCCCGCCAGGTGGTGTTCCAGACCACCCCAATGGGCCCGCCCGGGCAGCGCGACGCCAGCATCGGTGTGCAGGTCTCGACCATCCGCGAAGACAACACGCCGGGCCGCCGGGTGCACGACCCCAAGCACCCCAGCGCCGACGCGCAAGGCTATGTGACCTACAGCAACGTCAACCCGGTCGAAGAGATGGTCAACATGATCTCGGCATCGCGCTCCTACCAGAACAGCGTTGAAGTCATGAACACCGCGCGCAGCCTGCTGCAAAAAACGCTGCAGATGGGCCAGGGCTAGCCCACCCACCGCACCCCCCTGAAAGCCGCCGATGAACACCACCGCCGTCACCAGCAACCCCTACGCCGCCCTGTCCCCTGCAAGCAGCAGCGACAAGACCGCCAACGAAGCCGGCAGCTCGGACCGCTTCCTGAAGCTGCTGGTCACGCAGATGCAGAACCAGGACCCGCTCAACCCAATGGACAACGCGCAGATCACCAGCCAGATGGCGCAGATCAGCACGGTCGACGGCATCAGCAAGCTCAACGGCACCGTCGAAGGCCTGACCGGCCAATTCAGCCAGCTGCAGGCCTTGATGGGGGCTTCGCTGGTCGGACGCGACGTGACCTTGCAGGGCAACAAACTGTCGCTGCAAGGTGGCCATGGGGTGGGCGGCTTCGAGCTCAGCAGCAAGGCCGACTCGGTGAAGGTCGAAATCCTCAGCCCGGCCGGCCGCGTGGTCGACACCCTGGACCTCCAAGCCCAGCCCAGCGGTCGCCACAGTTTCGATTGGCCGGCCGCCAACGTGGCCGACGGGGCGCCCTACACCTTTCGCGTGCTGGCCAAGTCGGGCACCACCGAGCTCAGCAGCACAGCGTTGATGCGCGACCGCGTCAACGCCGTCACCACCAACGGGTCCAGCCTGACGCTGGAACTGCAAAACAGCGGCAGCGTCGCCTACAGCGACGTCAAGGCCTTCAATTAACCCACCAGCGAGCAAGACACATCATGGGCTTCCAACAAGGTCTTTCCGGTCTCAGCGTCACCAGCAAGAACCTGCAGGTGATCGGCAACAACGTCGCCAATGCCAACACCTTTGGCGCCAAGGTGGCGCGGGCCGAGTTTTCCGACATGTACGCGGCCGCGCTCAACGGCGCGGGCGCCAACACCATCGGCATCGGCGCCAACCTGGCGTCGGTGGCACAACAGTTCACGCAAGGCAACATCAAAACCACGGAGAACCCCATGGACCTCTCAATCAGCGGCGCGGGGTTTTTTCAACTCACCGACACCAAGGGCGCGGTGAGCTATTCGCGCAACGGCCAGTTCAAGGTCGACCGCGAAGGCTTCATCGTCAACAACTCGCAGCAGCGCCTGCTCGGCTACCCCGCCGACGGCACCGGCCAGATCCAGCCCGGTCTGGCCGGGGCCCTGCAGCTGCCGACCAGCGGCGTAGCGCCGGCCCCGACCCGTGAAATCGCGATCGAGATGAACCTGGACGCCCGCGTGCAGGTCACGCTGCCGGCCGCCGGTGCGCAGATCGACTTCAACGACGCCGACACCTACAACAACGCCACCTCGCAGACGGTCTACGACGAAAAAGGCATCGGCGTGACGCTGACCTACTTCTTCCAGAAGGCCGCCAACGACAGCTGGAACGTCTACGCCACGGCCAATGGCGACACGCTCAACGGCGTGGCGGGTGCACCCTTGCCGATCACCACGCTGGACTTTGCCGCCAATGGCGCGTCGATCACGTCGCCGGTCGGCCCGCTGTCGATCAACATCCCAGTCACGCTGAACGCCGCCGGCGCCAGCACCCTGCCCATCAACGGGGTGGTGGTCGATGTCAGCGGCACCACCCAGTACGGCAGCGCTTATGCGGTGACGGACCTGATCCAGGACGGCTACGAGGCCGGCCAGCTGACCGCCATCACGGTGGAGTCCAACGGCATCATCACCGCGCGCTACAGCAACGGCCAGTCGCAGCCGGCCGGTCAGATCGAGGTGGCGAACTTCCGCAACCCGCAGGGCCTGCAGGCCATCGGCGACAACGGCTGGTCGCGCACCTTTGCCTCGGGCGACCCCTTGATGGGCGTACCCGGTGACGGCAACCTGGGCGTGCTGCAAGCCGGGGCACTGGAAGAAAGCAACATCGACCTGACGGGTGAACTGGTCAACATGATCACCGCGCAGCGCATCTACCAGGCCAACGCCCAAACCATCAAGACCGAAGACCAGATCCTGCAGACGCTGGTCAACCTGCGCTGAGCCGCGTGACCGACCTGTTCACGACCCACCCACGACCGGCGCTGGCCTGACCCCGAAGCCCCATGGACCGCCTCATTTACCTCTCGATGGCCGGCGCCAAGGCCACGCTGCAAAGGCAGGACACGCTGGCCAACAACCTGGCCAACGCATCGACCAACGGCTTTCGGGCCGAGATGCAGGCTTTTCGGGCCGTACCGGTGCTGGGCGACGGTGCCAGCACCCGGGTCTACGCACTCGAGTCCACCATCGGCTACGACAGTCGCCCGGGCCCGGTGCAGAGCACCGGGCGCTCGCTCGACGTGGCCATGCAGGGCAACGCCTGGCTGGGCGTTCAAGCGCTCGACGGCACCGAGGCCTACACCCGCGCGGGCTCGCTGCAGGTCGATGCCGAAGGCCAGCTGGTCACGCCTTCGGGCTTGCCGATCCTGGGCGACGGCGGGCCGATCACCGTTGGCCTGAACGCCGCCGTGTCGATTGCGGCCGATGGCAGCATCACATCGACCACCGGCAACGGCCGACCGCAACAGGTCGGGCGGCTCAAGCTGGTCACGCCAGAAGCGCCGCTGACGCGCGGCATCGATGGGCTGTTTCGCGCCGCCGACGGCGAGTTGCCGGCCGACCCCAGCGCGCGGGTCCAAACCAGCGCACTCGAAGGCTCCAACGTCGGCGCCATCGAAACCATGGTGGCCATGATTTCTGCGGCCCGCCAGTTCGAGCAGCAGATGAAGATGCTGCAGGGTGCCGAACAGCGTGAGCAGGGCGCAGCCAAGTTGTTGGCGCCGCAGTGACCCCTGGCTCTGTGACGTGACCAGAGAAGGCCGGCTTGCCGGCCTCTTTTTTGCCCGTCTGGGGTGCGGCTTAACGGTGAACATGGTCCACCCCAACAAGGACTCAGACCATGATCCGTTCACTTTGGATCGCCAAGACCGGCATGGAAGGCCAGCAGACCAAGCTGGACGCCATCTCCAACAACCTGGCCAACGTGGGCACCAACGGCTTCAAGCGCGCTGGCGTGGTGTTCGAAGACCTGATGTACCAGAGCCTGCGCGCCGCAGGGTCGGCCACGTCCGAGCAGAGCCAGCTGCCCACCGGGTTGCAGGTCGGATTGGGGGTGCGTGCCGCCGCCAGCACGCGCAACTTCTCGCAAGGCAGCCTGAACAACACCAGCAGTGGTTTTGACATGGCCATCAACGGCCAGGGCTTTTTTCAGGTTCAGCTGCCCGATGGCACCACCGGCTACACCCGCGATGGTTCCTTCCAGGTCGACGCCAACGGCGCGCTGGTCACCAACGCCGGTTATGCGGTGCTGCCCGGCATTACCGTGCCGGCCAACGCACAGGCTTTCACGGTCAATGCCGAAGGTCAGATCAGCGTCACCGTGCCCGGGCAGAGCACGCCGCAGGTGTTGGGCCAGTTGCAGCTGGCTTCGTTCATCAACCCGGCGGGTCTGGAGTCGCGCGGTGGCAACCTGTACGCCGAAACGGCAGCCTCGGGCGCACCCAACGCGGGCGCGCCCAATTCAGCGGGTCTGGGCCGCCTGATGGGCGGCTTCCTGGAGGGCAGCAACGTCAACGTGGTCGAAGAGCTGGTGTCGATGATCGCCACCCAGCGCGCCTACGAACTCAA
>JANMHH010000539.1:0-2053 GCA_031375065.1 Rubrivivax sp.
GATGCAGCGTTGGGCGGGGTGGCCAGCGGCGATGACCGCGCCAAAGATGGCCCCGGCGCTGCAGCCGGTGATGGCGGCTGGTTTGAGGCCCTCTTGTTCAAAGACCTGCATGGCGCCCAGCCCGGCAATGCTTTTGACGCCGCCGCTGCCCAGGACCAGCGTGAATGAAGAGGAATGGAAGCTTCGCATGCAGGTTCCCCAAGGATCAAAGTTGCCAAGCGGCGGTGCTGAAGGCGCTGAAAGCGCTGAGGGCGCCAAACGTGTGGGCCGGGCGCTGGGTCGGCGATGCCAGGCGCAGTTCGGCACGCATCAGTTCGGGTTCATCGGGGTGTGCGCCGCACTCAAAGCCTAGGCTGCGCGCCAGCGACTGCATGGCTTTGTTGCCGGGCAACACGTCACCCATCAGGCAGGGCAGACCCTGTTCGCGGCCGGTCTGAACCAGGGCAGTCAGCAGGCGTTGGCCAATACCGCAGCCCTGCCAAGCGTCGGCCACCGACATGGCAAATTCGGCGCCAGGGTTGACGGCGGTGCGCACCCAGCGGCCTTCAGCAACGGCGTGTTCCAGGCCGTCTTCCCAGCGGGTGACGATGAAGGCCACGTGATGCTTGAAGTCTGCACCGGCCATCCAGGCCAGCCGCGCCGCCGATAAACGGCCCACGGCGCCGTGAAAGCGGCTGTAGCGGGTTGCGCGAGACAGTTGCTGCTCGAAGAATTCGCCCAGCAAAGCCGCGTCGTCGGTGCGCACCGGGCGCAAGGTCAGCGCGGTGCCGCGGGCGCTGGTCCAGCAGTTGTGGCGCTGGTGAGCGGGGGGCTGGGCGGGTCTTGCCCGGGTTGCTGATGTGGATGGCGTGAATGAGGCGAAGGCCTGCATCAGGCCGAACAGGCCGAACAGTCCTGACAGGTGGGTGCGCATCGGGCGACTCCTTGGCTGCTGCGGGTGGCGAATGCCGCCCTTGCAAGGGAAATCGCGAAGCCGTGGCCAAAGCCGCCACGCGGCTGAAAACTATTTTTTTGGGTGGCCTGTCGGCCACGGCTGGCGGTCGTTCGACGGCCGCCGCGGGATGCGGACGGCTGGCTGTCAGCCGCCGCCCAGCGCGTGGCGCAGCAACAGGCGCGCTTTCTCCCACTGGCGCTGCGCGGTCCGCTCGGACACGCCCGTCATGCTGGCAATCTCGACCAAGGTGAAGCCGCAAAAGAACTTCAGGTCCACCAGGTGCGCCAGTGTCGGTTCCACCTGCGCCAGTTCATCCAAGGCGTCGCTCAGCGTCTGCAGACTCTCGGGTTCGGCGCACTGTTCGGCCAGGACGGTGCTGAAGCTGGTGATGTCCAAGCCATGCCCGCGCTTGATGGCCTGGCGACTGCGCACGTGGTCGATCACCAAACCGCGCATGGCGCGCGCGGCGTAAGACAGGAAGTGGGTCTTGTCGTTGAAGGTCAGGCCCGCGCGGCCGCCAATGTCCAGGTAGGCCTCGTGCAACAAGGTGGTGGTACCCAAAGACGGCAGCGACCCGTAGCGGCCCGCCTCACGCCGCGCAATGCGGTGCAGCTCGGCGTACAGCGCGGCGAACAGCGCGCCCCGGGCCTCGGCGTCGCCACCTTCGGCGCGCTGCACCAGCGCCTGGTGGGCCGTGTCGGCCTGTGGGGGCATGCTCATGCGGGGCAGTGTATCGGGCATGGGCCGTCCCGCTGACAGGGGCGTGCTGGGCACGCTTGCAGCAACGTCTCGGCGTCAGCCGAAGAGCCCCGGCGCGCGGGTCGGGTCGTCGCCCTCGCTGTAAAAACAGCTGGGGCACACGGCGCGGTAACTCTCGTTGCCACCGATCATGACCTGCTCGCCTTCCTTGACCCGGCGGCCTTGCGCGTCCACGCGCAGGTTCATGCTGGCCTTGCGGGCACAGGCGCAGATGGTCTTCATTTCTTCCAGGTCGTCGGCCAGGGTCAGCAAGGCCGCTGCGCCAGGGAAGGCGTCGCCGCGGAAGTCGCTGCGCAGGCCGTAGCACAGCACCGGCACCGGGTGCTGGTGAGCCAGGCGGTGCAGCTGGCGCACCTGCTC
>JANMHH010000543.1:0-5350 GCA_031375065.1 Rubrivivax sp.
GCAGTGCGCTTGCGAGAACAGCAGGGTGACGTTGATGGGCACGCCGTCAAAGATCGACTGCTCGATGGCTGGAATGCCCTCAGGCGTACCGGGAATCTTGATGAAAAGGTTTGGACGCGCCGCTCGCTCGTGCAGCCGAGCCGCGGCCCGGATGGTGCCGGTGGTGTCGTTCGCCAGCAGCGGCGAGACTTCCAGCGACACCCAGCCGTCGCTGCCGTCACTGGCATCAAAGATCGGCCCGAACAGGTCAGCGGCCTGCGCCAGGTCTTGCAGCGCGAGTTCGAAGAAGATGTCCTCGCAGGGCAGACCTTTGGCCACCAGCTTCTGGATCGCCGCGTCGTACAGACCACCGCTGCCGATCGCGTGTTCGAAGATCGTCGGGTTCGACGTCAGCCCCGTCACCGACAACTCGGCGATGTAGCGCGCCAAGGTGCCGTTGTTCAGCAACTCACGCGTGATGTTGTCGAGCCAGATGCGTTGTCCCAGATCGTGCAGCTGGCGGGTGTTGGCGTTCATTTGGGGTTTCATCTGGGGTTCCGTCATGACTTCTGGCGTGCGAACAAGCGGCGAACGTCCGCATCCAGCAGGTCGCCGATGCGTTCGATGCTCAGGTCTGCAGCTGGGTGGGCAGCGATCACGGCAAGGTCCAGCGCATAGTGGCCTTGCCGCGGGAAGACGGTCCGCAGGCGATCCTGCATGACCTGCTTCATGGCGGTCAGGATGCGGAGCTTGTCGTCAACCATCACGTAATGCCGCGCGGGGTAATGGCGCTGCACCGCGTCGAGCATCTGTTCCTTGTGGATGTAGATCAGCACCCGGCCGGACACGGCATCCCACAACCCCGAACGCCGGACCTTGCGCGGCTGAAACACCACATCACCATCGGACAGGATCACCGTGGGCCCGAAGGTGTTCAGGTGCGCGATGACTTCAAGGGCGCGCGGGTAGAGGCGATCCGCAAACGGATAGTCGATGAGGAACGTGGACATCTGCAGCAGACGCGGGTCGCTGCCTTGGCTGAGTTCGGCACCCTGACGGTAGCGTTGCAGAGCGCCCAGGTAGTCCGCGTAGCCAAGTTCGCTGCGCAAGCCCTCGAAGATCGCCCAGTAGCGCGCCGCAGGGGCGGCGCCAAATTCGAACTCCAGGTGGGCCCGCAGGTCGGCGATAACCCGGTCGTTGTCGAGCAATGTGTTGTCCACATCAAGCAGAAACACGACCTCGTGCGCGGCCGTCATCGCACAGGTGTTTTGACACACCGCCGAACGATGCCAAGCCCCATCCGGCCCCATCCGAACATGCCGAGTTGCATTCGCCTCCTTTTGTCACAAGACGCCTGTGCAGAAGGCCGTCCCGCAGCCCCATCAAGAGAAGGCCGCATGACGCACTGCGATCAGATCACTTCTGCTTGGCCAGCCACTTGTCGAATTGGGCGATCTCCTTCTTCTGGGCCACGATGATCTGCTTGGCCATGGCCTTCATTTCAGGCGACTTGCCGTGGCCCAGCTGCATCTCGGCCATGTCCAAGGCTTGCTGATGGTGCAGCTTCATCATCATCGCGAAGTCTTTGTCGGTGTCGCCCGACGTCGTCATCTTCTGCATGCCGTCCATGCCCTTCATCATGGACGCCTTCATGTCACCGGGCCCGGCCATGCCCTTGTGCATCTGGCCCATGGGCATGCTGGCGGACGGAGCCATCGCCGGCGCCTTCTGCGCCTGCACGGATGCTGAGGCGAGCCAGAGGGCCGCGATCGGCGCGAGGCAAAAGGCCTTGCCGAGGTTGAAAGTCTTGAGGTTCATCGATAGCTCCAGTGGGTGAAATCGGGTGATCAGTGAGCCATGGCCACGCACGCGTCCGCGCAGCGCTGGCACGCCTGGGCGCAACGCTGGCAGTGGTCCATGCTGTGTTTGCCGCACTCTGCTGCGCAGCCACGGCACGCGTCCGCGCAGAGCGCGCAGATGGCCTGCATGTGCTCACCGCCTCTGGCCATCGAAGCCGCAGCGAGCCGGCAGATGTCGGCGCATTCCAGGTCCAGTGCAATACAGCGCGCCATCGGCTTCGGGTTGGCCTCCTGGAGGCAAGCGGTTGCGCATTGCAGGCACGCCACAGCGCACGCGTTGCATGCCTGCAGGCACGCGTCTTCGATCGGGTTGGGCATGGAGGTTTCCTGAAGCTGCCGCACGTTTCGGCACGGCGAGCATCGCAGCCTCGCAACCATGGCACTGTGCGTCAGCGCACGCAGTGACCATGCCCGTGCCGATCAGCGGCGGCACGCCAGATCAGCGCGTCCTGCATGTCATGGATCTAGAAGGCAGTGCTGCCTACGCCTGGCCTGGTGCAGGCAGAAGTCATCCACGTCGCTTCTGCGGCGCTTTCGCCCTGCTGACCGCCAGAGATCCCTTGACCACCTCGCGTGGGTACACCGAGGTCTGCGTCACCGTGCCGCGGAACATCTGCTTCAACGCCAGCCAGCAGTCGCTGCGGTAAACTGCACGCCTACATGCGCCGCTCCGCCATCCTCCTCGTCATGCTGTTTGCCATGCTCTGGCAGTCGGTGGCCATGGCCCGCATCGGATCGACGGTGAACGTGCTGGCTGACCTGGAGCACGCAACGCTGCACTGGCTGGAAGAAGCCCATCACCACCACGAGGATGGGTCCTACCATCAGGACGACTCGAAAGAGTCGGTGCAGCACGTGGTGATGGACCATCTGAGCACATCGCTGGCACTGGCGGCGGGGTCCTTGAACGACTTCCCGCCCTTGAGGTCGCCCACGCCTGACGGCCTGCGCGAGCGAATCAGGCCCAACCCCGCTCTCGACGGCCTGCTCAGGCCGCCTCGATTCCGATCCTGACCCGCCTTCGCTGCGGAAGTCAGCGACGGGCGTCCGCCCATCGACGCCCGGACCGCCGCCCCGGCACCCCACGCAAGCGATCGTCCGCCCCTGGCGTGACCTGAACTCGCGTTCGGCCGGCCCCGGTTGTTCAAACCTCAGGATCATCGTGAAACCTCTTCCCTGGCTGTCTGCCTGCGTCATCGCGGGCAGTCTGGTCGGCGGGCCCGTCTGGGCCCAGCCTGCCGCATCACCGGAGACCCGTCGGGCCGCCCTCCCAACCCTGGCCGACCCGGCGTCCGCTCCCGCCACCGGCACCGGCAGCGTCACCCTTCGCGCGGCGCTGGACGCTGCATGGCAACGCGCCGTCGCGGCCCGCGAGAGCGAAGGCCAGCGTCGCCGCGCCGAAGCGGATCGCACCGCCGCGGGCAGCCTCTGGGCTGCGCCACCGTCTCTGGAACTGAGCCATCGCAACGACCGCCTGCATCGGAATGCCGGCAGCCGCGAGACCGAGATCGGCGTTGCTGTTCCCCTGTGGCTGCCCGGCCAAAGAGCAGCTCGCGCAGGCACAGCGAACGCCGCCGCGGCCCAGGCCCAGGCGGCCGAACAGGTGGCCCGCCTGCGCCTGGCCGGTGAGCTGCACGAAGCGGCATGGCAGATCGCCGCGGCGCAGACCGAAAGCATCCAGGCGGACACGCAGGCCCAGGGGCTGAAGCAACTCGCCGACGATGTCGAGCGCCGCGTGCGCGCCGGCGACCTGGCACGTGCCGACGCCCTGGCTGCACAGGCCGAACACCTGGCGGCCGCCGTGCTGCAGGCTGAAGTGCGTCCGCGTCTGCAGGCTGCACGCGCGCGCTGGGCCTTGCTGACCGGACTGACAGCAACGCCCGATCTGACGGCGGCGACGAACGACGTGGCGCCAGACTCAGCCGCACCGCACCCGGAACTGCAGCTCGCCAGCCAATCCACCGAACTCGCCCGCCAGCGCGTGGAACTGATGCGTCGTTCGCGCCGCGACGCGCCCGAGCTGACCGTGGGCGTGCGGCAGGACGTGTCGGGCCGGGCCGAGGCCTCGCAAGGCAGCGTGGTGGTCGGCCTGCGCCTGCCCTTCGGCACCGACGATCGCAACCGCCCGCTGGAAGCGTCGGCGCTCGCCGAGCTGGACGTGGCCCAGACCCACGAGCAGCGGCTGCGCGAGCGTCTGGGCAGCGACGTCGCGGCCGCCCGCGATGCGCTGCGCTCGGCGCAGGCGCAGCTGGAAGCCGAGACCGCCCGGGCCCGCCTGCTGCGCGAGCGCGCCGCGCTGATCGACAAGTCCTTCCGCGCCGGCGAAACACCGCTGCCCGACCTGCTGCGCGCGCTTGCCGGCGCGGCCCAGGCCGACAGTGCTGCCGCCCGCCAGACCGCCGCGCTGGGCCTCGCCCGCGCGCGCCTTCAACAAACCCTGGGGCTTCTGCCATGAACCTGCTTCACACCCGCTGCGCACCGCAGCACTTCATGGCCGTTGCGCTGAGCGCGCTGCTGCTGGTTGCCCACCCGCCCGCCACGGCCGGCCCCGGTGCCCACGGCCCGAACGGCGAACACCTGGACAGCCCGACCACGATGCGCGCGGCCTCGGCGCTGCCGCGCGTCGAAGCCAAGTCCGAGGCCTTCGAGCTGGTCGCCGAACTGCGCCCCAGCGAGCTGGTGATCCTCGTCGACCGCTTCGAATCCAACGAACCCGTGCTGGGCGCCAAGCTCGAGGTCGAAAGCGGCTCGCTCAAGGCGGTTGCCGCCTTCCGCGCCGAGCAAGGCGACTACGCGGTGACCGACGCAGCCCTGCTGAAGACACTGGCGGCCCCCGGCGAACATGGCCTCGTGTTCACGCTTGTCGCCGGCAAGGACAGTGATCTGCTCGACGGCACGCTGGTCGGCAGCGCCGGCGGCGTGGCCACCGCCACCGCGAAAGACGACCACGGACACGCCCATGGGGTAGATGACCACGGGCACGACCACGAACTGGAACGTGCGGCCTGGATCGGCGCCGGTGTCGCGGCGCTGGGTCTGATCGGCGGCATCGCCTGGTGGCGCCAGCGCCGCCGCAATGCTGGCAAGCTGCAGGGAGCACTGTGATGGTTCGCCACCTGCCCCACCCCAGCCGCCGGCCCACGGTGTTCGCCGCCATGGCCTTGTCCGCCAGCCTGTTCGGGTTGTTGTCGCCTGCTCACGCAGGCCCCGGCGCGCATGGCCCCAACGGCGAACACCTCGACGCACCCGGCGCCGCAGTGAACGCTTCGGGCCTGGCACGCCTGCCCGACGGCAGCGTCAACGTGCCCAAGCTCGCCCAGCGCCGCATGGCCATTCGCACCCTGCTGGCGCCGGAATCCGAGGCCGCCGCGACGGTCGAGCTGCCCGGTCGCGTGGTCATGGACCCGAACGCCAGTGGCCGCGTGCAGGCCACGTACGGCGGCCGCATCGAGCCCGGTCCGAAGGGTCTGCCGGTGGCAGGCCAGTCGGTAAAGCGTGGTGAGGTGCTGGCC
>JANMHH010000009.1:0-37245 GCA_031375065.1 Rubrivivax sp.
CAGCGAAGCTTCGAAGTCTTGCGCTGCGGCCCGCGCGTCCACGTCCCTCAGGGCGGTGGACTGCAGCGCCACCAACGCCGATTCGACCTCACGCACCGCGCGCCGCAACTGGGCCGCGTACAGCGCCACCGCCTCGTCGTAAGTGGACTTGGCGGCCGCGGTGTTGGCCGCCCGCGCGCCGGCGTCAAACAGCGGCAGGCTCACCGACAGCGGCCCGATCGACCAGGTCGTGCCCTGGGTCTGGAAGCCGTTGCTGCGCAGGCTCACGCCGGCAAGGGACCCCGACAACATGACGCGCGGTCGCTGCTGGGCCTGGGTGCGTGTCTGGTCGGCCGCGGCCGCTGCCACGTTGCGGGCCGCCTGCGCCAGATCCGGGCGCTGACCGAGCAACTGCGCGGGCAAGGCGGCGGGTGTCAAGGGCTTGGGCTGCGGCAACAAGGCCCGACCGGGCGCAAGAGAGCGGCGCAGCTCGGCTTCCGCAAGATCGGTGGTTTCGACCAGGCCCTTGACCAGCGTGTCGCACTGCGCCTGCTGGCTGATGGCCTGGCTGCGCGACTGCGCCGCGCCGCCGCGCACCAAAGCAGCGTCGGCGGGCGCCGTCAGTCCGGCTTTGGCGCTGAGCTCGGTCAGGCGGGTAGTCTGGGCTCGGGAATCGGCGTCCAGACGGGCGGTGGTCAGCTGCGCTTCACAGGCGCGCAACTGGACGTAGCTGGTGGCCACTTCAGCGGCCAGTGAAACCCTGGCGTCGTGCCAGGCGGCCTGAGCGCCGTCCAACCGTGCCTGCTCGGCTTGGCGGGCGGCGGCCACCCCACCAAAGAGGTCGACTTCCCAGCCGGCCTGCAACCCCAGGCTGGCTTGCTGGCTCGTTGCCTGGCCGGGCACCGAGCGGCCGGTGCTGGCGCTGCCCAGCGCGTCCAGGCTGGGCCAGGCGGCGGCGTCAGCGCCCGCACGCGAGGCGCGGGCGCGCTCGATGCGGGCCAGCGCCGATGCCAGCTGCGGGCTGGCCTGTTGAGCCGCTGCCTGCAGTTGCACCAACACCGGGTCGTTGAACTGGTTCCACCACTGGGTCAGTTCGCTGGTTTGGCCGCTGTGCGGCAGCGCGGCTTGCCACTGGCTGGGCGCTGCAAGCTGGGCCACCACGACGGGGGCCGGTGGGGTTGCACACCCGGCCAGAAAAATGGTGGCCAAGGCCACACCAAGGAGCTGCTTCATGGTCTGTTCCAACAAATCCTAACTGGCGCGGCGAGCGGCTTCCGCTTGCACCATGGCCAGGGCAAAAAGGGTCAGGCGATCGACCCAACGGTCCACCGCCTGTTCATCGGCGTTGAGGTTGGGCGCCAGTTCGTCGGTGATGTCCCTGCCCACATGCATGTGCACCCCCAGGCCCGCCAGGCAGACCGCCAGGCGCTGCACGTCGTCGTCGACCCCGGCCAGACCGAGGTGGCGGCACAACACCGTCAGCAAGGCTTCGTGCAAGGGTTTGATGCCCAAGGCTTCCTGGCTCGCCCACAGGCCCGTGGGCTCGAGCATTTCGCGAAAGTGCAGCTTCATGCACAGGCGCGAAGCGTCGCCGGCTTTCAAGGGCTGCAAAAAGCCGTCGTAAAAACCGCGCAGCGCCTGCTCCAGGCTCAGTTGCTCGCCGTTGAAGCGTGCCACGTCCGCCTCGGGCGAGCCCATCGGCCCGTAAAACGCCGCCCGGTACAGGCCTGCCTTGTCGCCAAAGTAGTAGCTGATGGACGCCACGTTGACCTTGGCTGCCTCGGCCAGTTCCCGCGTGCTGGTCTTGCTGTAGCCCTGTTGAGCGAAGAGCCGAAGTCCGGCTTCGAGCAGGCGCCCGCGCGCGTCCTCCGCGATCGGGGCCGGGACTTGGCTGGGATGGGCGGTGTCGACTGGGTGCTTCACGCAGCGCAGTCTAGGTCAACAATCAAACGTTTGTTTAAACCCGGAAAGCGCCAGGGTTTTCCAGGGTATCGACGGTCAACTGGTGTCAGAACAACTCGGCGTCGTTGTTGTCCCTGGCGGTGTCAGCCAACTTTCCGGCCGCCACCAGTTCAGCGTGGTGGCAAACCTGGTTGCGACCGTTTTGTTTGGCGTGGTAAACGGCCTTGTCGGCCCGCTCGAACGCCGCGCTGGGTGAGTCACTGGTTCGCACTTCGGTGAAGCCGATGCTGACCGTGATGCGCCCGACCTGTGGAAAGGCATAAGCGGCGACGTTGCCGCGCAAGCGCTCAAAGGCCTTGGACACATCGCCGGGGTCGTTGCAGCGCATCAGCACCAAAAACTCTTCGCCGCCAAAGCGGTAAAGGTGATCTTGAAAACGGAAGGTCGAGCGCATCAAGCGCGAAAGCAGCAACAGCACTTCATCGCCGATCAGGTGGCCAAAGTTGTCGTTGACACGCTTGAAATGGTCGATGTCCAGCACGCCCAGCCAAAGGCTGCCGTGGGTGCCGTAGCGGCGAATCCCGCCGTGCCCCACCTGGTGCGCCGCCAGCGCCAGCGGCTGGGCGGCCTGGCGCAGAAAGTTCTCGTCAAAGGTCTTGCGGTTGAGCAAGCCGGTGAGGGTGTCGCGTTCGCTGTAGTCCAGCAGACCCTGGTAGTTTCGGTAGAGCCGCAGGATGCTGCTGACCAGGCGTACTTCTTCGCTGCTCAAGGCTTGCGGGGTCTGGATCTCGACCACGCCAATGGGCAGGTGGTCGGTGGCCAGCGGAAAATAGGACAGCGCTGGAGGACCTTCAACCGCGAAGGCTTCCTGGCGCAACAGGCAGCGGTGGCGATCCGGGTGGTCGGTCAGCAAAGGCAGTGTGTCAGGCTCGGCCCACAACGGGTCGGCCGTGGCCGCACTGTCGCCTGCCAACAGGTGCGCACGGGTCAACCAGCGTTGGGCGCCATCATCCCCGACGCAGCGATAGATCGCCACGGACAGCGGCCGCAAGACGTCCTTGAGCGCACCCACCAGCGTCACGTCCAGGACATCCCGATCGCGAAAGCCGGTCAGATTGGCCAAATGCTCTACGACTCGGGACATGACCCCTCACCCAAATGAAGCCCCTCTTTCTGCGCTGGACCTCGTGCTCATGCGCCAGCGTGCAAGTCAGTGGGTTCAGTGCGCCATGTGGGCGCGCACGTAGCCGGCCACCAAGCCCAGCAACTCTTCTTCGGAGAAGGGCTTGCCCAGGTAATGGTCAACACCCAATTCGGCGGCGTAGTCGCGGTGTTTTTGCGCGATGCGCGACGAGATCATCACCACCGGCAGGCCGCTCAAACGCACGTCCGCGCGCACGTTGCGCAGCAAATCGAAGCCGTCCATGCGCGGCATCTCGATGTCCGACAACATCACCGCGGGCCGTTCTTCAGCCAAGCGCTCCAGGGCGTCCAACCCGTCTTTGGCGGTCACCACGCGGTAGCCTTCACGCGTCAACAGACGCTGGGTGACGCGGCGCACCGTCAGCGAATCATCCACCACCAGGACCATCGGCGTGCCGTGAGCGGGCGCTGCCGGCTTGGGTGCGGCAGCTTGCAGCAAAGGCGCCGCTGCGGCAGCCTGCGCCACGCTGCGAGCGGACTGGGCATAAACCGCCGCCAGCGCAACCGGGTTGTAGATCAGCGCCACGGCACCGGTTGGCAGCAGGGTCACCCCGGCCAAACCCGGCAACTTGGACAGCTGGGGTCCCACGTTCTTGACCACCACCTCCTGGTTGCCAATGACCTCGTCCACGTGCACCACGACACGCTGGGCGGCGCTGCGAATGACCACCACGCTCTGGTTGCGGCCCTGGCCCGAGCCGCGCCCGCCCAGCTGCAACAGCGAAGCCAGCCAGAAGAAGGGCAGCGCTTCACCGTTGTAGGCCAGCGAACCGCTGGCGTAGGCCGCTTCGACCTCTGCTGTCGGGACCCGGCGCACCACCTCGATGAGCGGCGAAGGCACCGCCACCTGCAGCTCACCACAGCGCAACATCACCACCTGGGTGACCGCGGTGGTCAGGGGCAAGAGCAACCGGAAACGGGCGCCTTTGCCCAGCTCGCTGGTGCTTTCGATGCGGCCGCCCATGGCGTTGACTTCCGCCCGCACCACGTCCAGGCCGACCCCGCGTCCGGCCAGCTCGGTGACCGTTTCCGCGGTGCTGAAGCCCGGCGCAAAGATTAACTGTTGAAGTTCGGCGTCGGACGGCGTCGCGTCCGCAGCCAGCAGGCCACGCTCGATGCCGCGCTGACGGATGCGGCGCAGGTCCAGCCCCGCACCGTCGTCGGCCACTTCGACAGCCACTTCATTGCCTGCTTGTGCCACCGTGACGGTGATCAGGCCGCTGGCCGCCTTGCCCAGCCGCTCGCGCGCTGCCGGCGATTCGACACCGTGGGCCACGCTGTTGCGGATCAGGTGCTCAAAAGAGCCCGCCATGCGCTCCAGCACACCACGGTCGATTTCGATGCCACCGCCCACGATGTCCAGCCGCACCTGCTTGGCGGTGTCGCGCGCAGCTTGACGCACCGTGCGGTAAAGGCGATCGGCCATGCTCTCGAACTCGACCATGCGGGTGCGCAACAGATCGTCTTGCAGGTCGCGGGTCAGGCGCGCCTGGGCCGCCAGTTCGTCTTCAGCCGACTGCAAGGACCGCTGCAGGCTGCGCTGCAAGGTGGCCACGTCGTTGACCGATTCGGCCATGAAACGCGTCAGTTCCTGGAACCGTGTGAAACGGTCCATCTCCAGCGGATCGAAGGTCTGCAATGAAGCCTTGGCCGCTTCCATGCGCGAACTGATCTGGGTTTCGGCCTGCAACTCGATGTCGCGCAATTGCCGCCGCAAGCGCTCCAGGCTTTCGGTCAGTTCGCCCAGCGAGCCCTGCAACTGCTGCACGGTGCTGTCGATGCGCGAGCGCGTGATGCTGACTTCGCCCGCGTTGTTGACCAGACGGTCCAGCAAGCCGGCCCGCACGCGCACCGCAGCCCCCGCAGCAGCGGCTCGGTCAGCCGGCAGATCGGCCGGTGCATCTTCGCTGGCCTTGAAACGGCCCCAGTCGATGGCGGGTTGCAGCAGCGCGGCAGGTGTCGGCTCGGGCTGCGCAGGTTCGTCAACCGGCGTGGCAGCGGGCTCCTCACCCTGGGCCAGCTCGAGGTCCAAAGCTTCGAGCTCTGGCAACACCGCCTGCAATGCGGGAAGGGCCGGCGTTTCGACTTCGGTGACAGCGGCGGGCGCAACCACCGCAGAAGGTGTGATGGGCGGTGGTTTGCGCAGCACCTCGAAGGCTGCCGCCATGGCGTCGGCTCGCGCCACCAAGGGGTCCAGCTCATGGGCTTTCAGCCCTTCTTGGGTGCTGAGCCGCTCGATGGCGGATTCGAGCAAGTGGGCCATTTCGCCCAGGCGCATGGCGCCGGCCAGACGCGCGCCGCCTTTGAAGGTGTGCAAGGTGCGCATGCAGGCGGCCGGCGCTGCGGCGTTGCCCGGGTGGTCGTGCCAGTCCCGCAGGCGCCCCTGCAGCTGCGGCAACAGCTCGTCGGCCTCTTCCTCGAAGATCGGGAAAAGCTCGGCATCGATGGCGTCCACCGCATCGAGCTCGTCTTCGGATGGATCGCTGCGCAGCGGCATGGCCAGCAATTGCGCAGCCTCGTGCGTTGGCGCGGCCTGCGCCGACGCTTGGTCAAACGCCACCCGCTCGTCGGCGCTGGCCATCGGCAGGCGCTCATGGGCCAGCAAGCGATCGGTCAGCTCGCCATTGACCGGCCGCAGGAAGCCAGCCGCGAACTGGTGCAACAAGCGGCGAATCTCTTCGGCTGCATCACTGAACAGGCTGGCCTCGCCCAGTCGGCCATGGCCGGCCGACTGCGAGCGTTCCAGCGCGTGCTCCAGCGACCGCGCCAGCGCAGAGAGATCGGCAAACCCCACCGTGGCCGAGTTGCCCGCCAGTGAGTGCGCCAGGGCCACCGCGGCATCGGAGACCGGCTGGTGGTCGGCCTCCAAGGCCCACTCGCCCAGTTCGGACACCAGTCGGCGCGACAGTTCGTCGGCTTCGTTCAGGTAGATGTTGAACAGCGGGATGCTGATGCGCAGGTTGCCGATGACCTTGACCTGCTCTTCGGCTTCCAGGTCTTCGATCGGCAGGTCCATCGGTTCGGCGACCAACGCCGGCACCGCCGCGTCCAGGTCGAGCGGCACATCGCTGCTCGGCGCAGGGCTGTCCGACAAGGGCTGTGGGGTGGCATCGGGGCTGGCGCCAACGTCGGTGCTGAAGATGTCGCCCAGATCGTCCAGATCGATCTCGATGGCTTCAACGCTGCTGGCCGCATGCGCCAAGCCGGCGTCTTCAGCAGCGGGATGCGGCAGCACGGCGGTGCGGGCCATCTCGTCGGGTTCTGAGAAATCTCCCAGGTCGAGGTCAAAACTGACCTCGACCGGTGCCGCCAGATCCGCCGCTGCGGATGCAGCGGGCACGGGCGTGGCCAAATCGGGCAAGCCCAGGTCCAGGTCGGCTGCCGACGGCAGGTCGGGCACGCGTTGGCGCAGCGGCTGCTCGGTGGGGTCCGCCGGCAGCTCAAAAGCCTCCAGCTCGGGCAAGTCGAACTCGAAGTCCGAGCCCGACGCCAGCGCAGGCGGTGCAACCGCTGGTTTGGCGGTCGCATCCAGCAGGCCCAGCGCAGCCAAATCCGCGGGCGTTGGCGGTCCGGCGTCCGCCAGCGTTGGTGTTGCCTCATCCGCCAGCGGCGGCATGGCCAGATCGGCCAGCGTCGCGGGCTCTTCCACCAAGGGGGCAGCGGGCGTTCGCGGCATGATGACGGTCGGGCCGTCAGCCACGCCACGCGTCAGGATCACGGTGGTCTGCCCTGACTCCGCTGGCTCTGGCCGGTTCAGCGCGATGGTGGTCCGGGTCAGCTCGACCGTAGGCTCGGCGGCCAGCGTGCTGTCTGCCACAGCGACAGGCGGCAGGGCCTGCGGCAAGACGATGGGCAGCCGAGCCCCGTCCAGACGCAGCGCGTCCGCCGACCGGGCCACCGCCGCGGTGTGGTGACCTTCGTTGCGGCCGCGGGCGATGGCCTCCACCCATGAGCCCAGGTAGGCCAAGGCTTCGGTGGTGCACAGGCGCAGCGGCGCGTCCATGTGAGGCTCGAGCGCCAACCGGGCATTGAACAGTTGCTCGCACGACCAGGCCGCCTCACCGAAGTCGCGCAAGCCGACCATGCGTGAGCTGCCCTTGAGCGTGTGGAACGCGCGCCGCACGGCCGTCATGTCCTGGGTGCTGTCGGGTGCACCTTGCAGCCGCTCCACCGCCGCTTGCGCGTCGGTCACCACCTCGCGTGCCTCTTCGATGAAGACGTCGCGCATTTCGGCGTCGTCTTCCAGGCCCGTGCCACCTTGTGGCGCCACCGCGGGTGGCGGCACCGGCGCAGGTGCCGGCGCGGCCTCGGGGCCTAGCACGCCCAAACCCTGTGCCGCCGCGCTGAGTTCGGCGCGCAGGGCCAGGCGAGCGGCAGGGTCACCGGGCTCCAGCAGCTTGCGATGGGCGGTGGCCAGCAGCAGGGCCAGATCGGGTTGGTCGGCGGCCAACGCCTGTTGTGCCAGGCGGTCGGCATCGCGCGCCAGCTCGGCATCGCTGAAGCCAGGCTGCGCGGCTGCGGCCCCAAGGGCCTGAATCTGTGCCAACAGCGGCAGTTGGGTATTGGGCGCTGCCGCAGCGGCAGTCCCACCCGATGCCACCTCGTCGAGCTGCGCAAAGGCCGAGACCCGATCGGTCCGGCCCATCACCGCGCTGAGCACACCGGTCTCGGCATCAAAGCGGAACAGCGACTTGGCCAGCTGCGGCTGCACGCTGAGCATGTCGATCAAGAAGCTCAAGGCGCCCAGGTTGTTGGCCAGGCGATCAAAGGTGCCGGTCTGGATGGCGCGCTGCGGGTCGACTTCGGTTTGCGCCAGCGCGTCGACGTCGTCGCGCATGTGCAGCGCCGCTTGCGACGCCTGCGTCATGCCCAGCACCGACAACACGCCGCGCATCGACGACAGCTGTGCCGGCACCGGGATCAGGACCTGGCGCTCAGCTGGATTGCGAAAGTACTGATCGATCTGCTTTTCAACTTCCGACAGCGAGGCGCGCAACTCTTGCACCACGCTGCCCATGGTCTGGCGGTCGGAGACGCGGCGGTACAGCTCCTCCATCCAGATGTCCAGCGACTGGGGGTCGGCGCCCTGACGCACGCTGTCCATGCGACCCGCCAGGCGCTGCACCCGCTCGGCAAGCTCGGGTTGATCGAGTTCACCATCTTCGAGCGAGGCATCCAGGTACAGGATGCTGGTGGCCACTTCCATGGCCAGGGCTGCCGGCGGCGCTTGGCCCGACTGCACGGTTTGCGCCACCGTGGCTTGCAGCGCCTGGGCCAGCACTTCGCCAGAAGGGAACAGCCGTTGCAAGGACTCGCCAACCAGCGCGAACTGCTCCGGCAGGCCCATAATGCGGTGCTGCTCGCCGCCAGCCACGGCCGACCAGGCGTCCTTGGCCGCCGCAACCCGCTTGCGCGCCAGCAAAAGATGAGACGGATCAAAGCGGCCCAAGCGCGGCGTTTCGTAGTCGGCCACGGGCTGCTCTTGCAGCCGCCAGGTCTGGCGCACGGCGGCCAGGCGTGGCGCCTGGCTGGCCGGCGTGGGCACACGGGCGTGGCTGCAGAAGAACAACAGGTCTTGCGCCAGACGGTCAGACGGCTCGGCTTGGCCCTTCACCGTGGACCGCAGCTGGGCCAACAGCCGCGAAGCCAGGCGCTTGCTGTACACGTCGGCACTCAGCAAACCCTGCGCCTGGGCTTCGAACACCGCGGCCGCCATTTGCCACAGCGCCCCCAGGGCGGCACCGCCGGACGCCCGCCGAGCACCCGCGCCCAGATCGGCGCACAGGTTGCTCATGGCGGTCAAGGCGGCAGGCGTTGGCTCGCGCATCAAAGCCAGAACCAGGGTCTCCATGGCCCCGCGCGCCGAGTCGTCGGCCAATTGGGGCCTGGCGCTGGCGTCGTGCGGCAGCTCGAGCCACTGCCAGTCGACTTTCCAGAGGTCGGCCGGATGCACCCGGTCTGCGCCTGCCAGCTGCAACGCCGCCCGGTACTGCGGAAACAACATGACCGGCGAAACCGGCTTGCGGGCCAGCAGGCGCGACAGGAAGTCAAGCAGCGCGAACGAAACCCGCTCCACCACCTCGACGGCGGCCAGGTTGACCAAGGCCGGCTTGGCGACCATGCGCTGCACCGCACTTTCGCTGGCGCGCAGTACATCGGCCACCGCCGGCAAACCCACCAGTTCCAGAGCCCCGACGCCTTGGTGCAGCTGCGTGCGCGCATTGCGCAGGACCGAAGGGTCGACCACGTCCAGGTCACCACCCACCGAGGCCTCGGCGTCCTTCAGGTAGCGCCGCAACGCCTTGTGGGCGGTTTCCAACGAGCGGCGCAACTCGCCATGCACCCACGCCAACGCGCTCAGGTCATCGCCAGGCGCGCTGTCGAAGACAGCGGTTTCGGAGTCCATGTTGTCCTGCATCGCTTGAGGCGGCCTGGTTGCCAGCGTGTCAGCTGATCTTGAATCGAGAGACCGAAGCTTTCAGCTCTTCGGCGCTGCGCGACAACTCACGCACCATCTGCGCGGTCGACCGGGTGCCCTCGGAGGTCTGCTCGGTCACCGCGAAGATGTGCTGGATGTTGGCGGCCACCACGTTGGCCGACTGCGCTTCTTTCAGGGCCTCGGCGGAAATGCGGCTGATCAGGTCGGCCAGTTCGCGTGTCACTCGGTCAATGTCACCAAGAGCGGAACCCGCAGCGTCGGACAGTCGTGCACCTTCCACCACACCCTGCGTGCTGCGCTCCATGGCGCCCACGGCGTCTTGGGTGTCGGTTTGAATGGTGCGCACGATGGCGGCAATCTGCCGCGTGGCGTCGCCCGAGCGTTCAGCCAGCCGTTGCACTTCTTCGGCCACCACCGAGAAGCCGCGGCCGGCTTCACCCGCGCTGGCGGCCTGGATGGCGGCGTTCAAGGCCAGCACGTTGGTCTGCTCGGTGATGTCCGAAATCAGCTCGGTGATTTCGCCGATTTCCTGCGACGACTCGCCCAGCCGCTTGATGCGCTTGGACGTTTCTTGAATCTGGTCGCGGATGGCGTTCATGCCACCGATCGCGTTGTTCACGGCCGACAGACCCGACTCCGCCGCCGCCAGCGACTGGCGCGCCACGCTGGCGGTTTCCTGCGCCTGCGCCGACACGTCGTTGATTCGACCGGCCATCTGCAGCACCTCGTCGCCGGTGTTGCGGATCTCGCGCAGCTGCTCGGTTGATGCGGCCAGCAGTTCGGTCGAGGTGTTCTCCACCTGCGAGGTGGTCTCGGTCACCCGACCGACCGTGGTCTGCACCTGCTCGACCAGCGAACGCAACTCTTCGACGGTGTAGTTCACCGAGTCGGCGATGGCGCCCGTGATGTCTTCCGTGACCGTGGCTTGCTGGGTCAAATCGCCCTCGGCCACCGTTTGCAGTTCGTTCATCAAACGCAAAATGGCCGCCTGGTTGGCGTCGTTGACGCGCTTGGCTTCTTGCTCCTGTCGTTCCGCCTCCAGCCGCTGGACGTCGGCCGACTCCATGCGGGTGGTCTGGTCCATCACGAAAAGGCGCAGCAGGCCCAGCGCGCCAGCAATCAGCGACAGCACCGACAGCACACCCAGCAGCAAGCGGAACCCGCCGAAGCCGGTCGACCCGGCCAAACCGCTTTGCAGTCCGTCCAGGCCTTTGCGCAAGGGCTCGGAGTCGGCAATGATGGAGGTCTGCGCTTCACGCGCTGCCACCAGGCCCTGCAGGTTGCCCAGGATCGCACTGGCTTCCTTGCGCGTCTGCTCATACTGCGTCAGCAGCTGCTGGAGCTTTTCACGCACCTGTGGGTCACGGGTGCCGGGCAGGCGCAGGTCGGCGTTGCCACCGATCACGCCCTGGGCGATCTCCTTGAACGAGTTCAGGTCCTTGCCCAGCAAAAACACGGCCTCGGCGTTGACGCCTTCGGTGGTGAGAAATTCGTTGGCGCTCTTGCCGATGCGCTGGGTCAGCATGACCAGCTGGCCCACGGCCGAGAGCTCGGCCGCTGAAGCGCCGCTCTGCAACTTCAACGACGACACGGTTTCAGCCGTTTCCAGCAGGTCGGCACTCTGGCGATTGATCGCGCGCAGCGCTTGACCCACCTGGGTCAGCGTCTTTTGCTGGTTCAGAACGACGGCGGCGTTCTTCTCGGCACGGTCGACCAAAGGGATGACGGAGTCCAGTTCTTCTTGCATGCCGCCTGAAGCTGCGGGCACATCGCCTTCACCGGTTTTCAAGCTGCGCACGTTGGCGGCGAGGATGCCGATGCTTTCCTTGACCTCGGGGAAAGCCGCCACGTTGCCGAGCAGGGCCTGTGAAACCGACTTGGCCAGACGCTGCGATTGGGTGGTGGCCTGGCCCGCTGCAGCCACCTGGCGAGCGCCGGTGTTGCTGGACAGCAGCACCAGCAGCACCGACAGGAGCAGGCCCGCCAGACCCGCGCCCGCCATGATCACCAAAGCCCGCTGCTGCTTGGCCAGCGGCCACGGACCGATGATCGGCAGCCCGCTGGTGAAGCCTTCGGCTTCGGACCCCGGCAGGCGGGTTTCACTGAAGTCCGGCGCCAATTCGGACGGTGCGGCTTCGGAAATGATCGACGAGTCAGCGCCGTCCCGTGCCTCCGGCGCCAAGGTGCTCTGGCCCAGCCTGACCGTCACCTCGCTGGGATTGGCCCTGCCGGCCATGTCGTCAAATGGGACAGGGGCTGATGGCAGAGGGATGTCCGCCTCCGGCTTGGCGCGCCCGGCGCCTTTGATGCGGTCCAGCAAGCTCATGGCATCCTCTTCATTGCTGTAATTCCTGTCCACAGCGCAGGGCTGGGCTGAAGGCAAAGCGGCATCGCATCAGGCTGCGATGGCCAGAAACTGTTCATGTCGGGCCAGCGAAGTCAGGTCGACTTCCTGCCAGATGCGCCCTTGCTCGTCGCGCCAGCGCGCACTGGCAAAGGCCGGGCGAACGACGTCGTCAGCAGGTTCTGCGGTCAACTGAGCAGCGTTGCGCAGCCCCGCCAGGCGGTCCACCAGCACCGCACTCTGCGAGCGCGAGCTGGGGTTGAAGGCCAGCAGCCGTGCCTGCTCGCGCACCGCGTCGCGGCCCAGTGGCGCGCGCAGGCCCAAAAACGCAGCCAGGTCGACCACACCATGAAGGCCGCCACGCAGGTTGGCCACACCCAGAAACCAGGGCTGGGTGTGCGGCACCGGCAGCAGCGCACCGGCCGGGAAAATTTCGCCCGCCGAAGCCAAGGGCACCAAAAAGCCGTGGCCGGCACATTCCACAGCCAGCCAGGAGATGCTGGACGTTTCGGTGCGCGCCGCCTGCAGTCGCGCAGCCAGGCGACTTTGAAGTTGTCTCAGTGCTTCCCGGTTGGCCATGCCGTCAGGACCCCCGCAAAGCAGACCCTGCCCTCACCCGGAGGCGGGGCTGAAAACGGCGCGGGCGGCGCAGGGCCATGTCAGTCGAAAGCCCTGATCTTGGCCATCAACTCTTCGGCGTTGACGGGCTTGACGATGTAATCGCGAGCGCCTTGGCGCATGCCCCAGACCTTGTCGGTCTCCTGGTTCTTGCTGGTGCACATGATCACCGGCACGTCGGCAAAGCGCGGGTCGCGGGTGATGGCGCGGGTCAGCTGGAAACCGTTTTGTCCGGGCATCACCACGTCCATGAGGATCAGCTGCGGCTTTTCTTCTTCCAGGCGGCGCATGGCTTCTTCGCCGTTTTCCGCCGTGCGCACACTGAAGCCCCGCTTGCCCAGAATGTCGGACAGGTGGTGAAGTTCGGTTTTCGAGTCGTCGACGACCAGGATCTTCTGGATCGGCATCTGAGGGTCCTTGGAAGGTCAACCAACGCTGCGACGATAAGCGTCAACGGTGCGCAGAAGCTGTTCTTTGGTGAACGGTTTGGTGAGGTAGTCCTCGGAGCCGACCATTCGACCGCGTGCCTTGTCGAACAGGCCGTCCTTGGACGACAGCATGATCACCGGCACGTGTGCAAAACGCGGGTTCCGTTTGATGATGGCGCAGGTCTGGTAGCCATCGAGCCTTGGCATCAGGATGTCGCAGAAAATCAGCTCCGGCGCGTGGTCGTTGACCTTGGCCAGGGCGTCGAAACCGTCTTCGGCCAACACCACCTCGTGGCCACCCTGGCGCAGGAAAATCTCGGCGCTGCGCCTGATGGTGTTGCTGTCGTCAATGACCAGCACCTTGGCGCCCACGGCGGCGGCTGTGCCTGTGTCAGGCCCCTGAATGTCCAAGCGACGTTCTCCTCGAAGCCCCTGGGGCCGCAGCGCGCTGCAGCGGTGGGGTCAGATCCTGACCATTTCGAAGTCGTCCTTGCGAGCGCCGCATTCCGGACACGTCCAATTCATGGAAACATCGGCCCACGCGGTTCCCGGTGCGATGCCATGCTCCGGATCACCCGTAACTTCGTCGTAAATCCAGCCGCAGATCAGGCACATCCAGGTACTTGCTTCGCTCACGATATGACTGCGACCTCACTACAATAGCGCCGCATTGTAGCCACGCAAATCCGGCGAATATTGAGGAATTGTGAGGACCTACACACCAATGCTCACAATCCGCTAGAGGTTTCGTCGGCACCCCAAAGGCGCCGACGAACATCCATCTTCAGAGCGCTCCTGGCGCCAAGGCCCCCAACATGATCCCCGAACCCACACCGGCCACGGAACTCGAAGGCCCGGCGGCCGAGCCGCCGCCGCCAGCCTGCGTGATGTGTTTCAACGCCAGCGACCCCAGCGGTGCCGGCGGGCTGGCTGGCGATATCGCCACCATCTGTGCGATGGGCGCGCACGCCTTGCCCGTCGTCACCTCGATCGTCATGCGCGACACCGCCGATGTGTTCGACCAACACGAGATCGACGCCGAGGTGGTGGCCGAGCAGGCCCGCACGATCCTCGAAGACATCACCATCGCAGGTTGGAAAGTGGGTTTCCTGGGCAACGCCGACAACGTCAGCGCGGTCGCCGAAGTGCTGAGCGACTACACCGAAATCCCGCTGGTCAGTTACCTGCCCAACCTGTCGTGGCTGGAGGAAGACCAGTCGCAACCCTACCTCGACGCCTTTCGCGAGCTGATCCTGCCGGCCACCGAAGTATTGGTGGGCAGCCACAAGACCTTGCAGGACTTCTTGCTGCCCGATTGGGACAACGAACGCCCGCCTTCGGCTCGTGAATTGGCGGTCGCTGCGGGCGAGCATGGCACCCGTTATGTGCTGGTGACGGGCGTCATCTTGCCCAGCAAGGGCAGCGAGCAGTTCATCGACAACGTGCTGGCTTCGCCGCAAGGTGCCATTGCTGGCGAGAAGTTCGAGCGCTTCGAGACCTCGTTTGTAGGCGCGGGCGACACCTTGGCGGCCGCCCTGGCCTCGCTGCTGGCCGCCGGCGGTGAACTGCAAGCTGCTGTGGGTGAAGCCCTGTCTTTTCTGGACCAGACGCTGGACGCCGGCTTCAGGCCCGGCATGGGCCACATCGTGCCCGACCGTTTTTTCTGGGCCCTGCCCCCGCCCGAAGAAGGCGAAGAAGGCGAAGGCGGTTTGACCGAATCCGAACCCGAAGACCCCGCCGGCAAGGGCAGCCCCCGCCGTGTGCACTGATTGAAAGACCCGAAGCGAGCGATGAATACCAACGCAGGCTTGTTCGAACGCGCCCAACGCGTCATTCCCGGAGGCGTGAATTCGCCCGTGCGTGCCTTTCGCGCGGTGGGCGGCACGCCGCGCTTCATCGCGCGGGCCCAAGGCCCCTACATGTGGGACGCCGAGGGCCAACGCTACATCGACTACATCGGCAGCTGGGGCCCGATGATCCTGGGGCATGGCCACCCGGCCGTGCTGGAAGCGGTGCAAAAGGCCGCGCTGGACGGCTTCAGCTTCGGCGCGCCCACCGAGCGCGAGATCGAACTGGCCGAAGCCATCGTTGCGCTGGTGCCCAGCGTCGAGCAGGTGCGGCTGGTCAGCAGCGGCACCGAAGCCGCGATGAGCGTGTTGCGCCTGGCGCGTGGCGTCACTGGTCGCAACAAGATCGTCAAGTTCGAAGGCTGCTACCACGGCCATGCCGACGCGCTGCTGGTCAAGGCCGGCTCGGGCTTGGCGACCTTCGGCTTCCCCACCAGCGCTGGCGTGCCCGCAGACGTGGTCAAGCACACGCTGGTGCTCGAGTACAACAACCTGGCGCAGCTCGAAGAGGTCTTCGCCAGCCAGGGCGACGAGATCGCCTGCGTGATGATCGAGCCGATCGCCGGCAACATGAACTTCGTGCGCGCTTCGGTGCCTTTCATGCGCAAGCTGCGCGAGCTGTGCACCCAGCACGGTGCGCTGCTGGTGTTCGACGAGGTGATGTCGGGCTTTCGCGTGGCGCTGGGTGGCGCGCAAAGCGTGTATGCGCAGCTGATACCCGGCTTCAAGCCCGACATGAGCGCGTTTGGCAAGGTCATTGGCGGCGGCATGCCGCTGGCGGCCTTTGGCGGCACGCGAGAGGCGATGAGCATGCTGGCGCCGCTGGGCCCGGTCTACCAGGCCGGCACGCTGAGCGGCAACCCGGTGGCCACCGCCTGCGGCCTGGCGACGCTGAAGGAAATCAGCAAGCCCGGTTTTTTTGAAGACCTGGGCCAGAAGACGCAGTCGCTGGTCAAGGGCCTGGAAGGCGCGGCCCGGGATGCCGGCGTACCGTTGGTGGGCGACAGCCAGGGTGGCATGTTCGGCTTCTTCTTTGCCGACCGCCTGCCGCAGAACTACGGCGTCGTGATGGCCACCGACAAAGAGCGCTTCAACCGCTTCTTCCACGCCATGCTCGACCGTGGCGTGTACCTGGCGCCGGCGCTCTACGAAGCCGGCTTTGTCAGCGCCGCGCACAGCGCCGAAGACATCGCCCACACGGTGCAGGCAGCAGCGCAAGCCCTGCGCGCTTGAGGCCAGCGCCCGGTTCGCCGTGGCAGGAACAAGGCCCCAACCCCCCGCCGCGCGGGCGGCCCCGGTGACTGCTGCAGCGCCAGCTTCAGCCACCCCCTTGGCTTGTGGCAACTGCGGCCAACCGATGCAGGTGCTGGGCCTGCAAGGACACTACGGCCGGCCGGTCGAAGTTGATCTGTGTGCGCCCTGCCACCTGGTGTGGTTCGACCCCGTCGAGTCGGCACGCCTGGCCGGCCCGGGCCTGCTGGCGCTGGCGGGCCACATGGCCCGGGCCCAGACGCTGGCCCACACCTGCGCCCGGGTCGACCTGCACTGCCCCCATTGCCACGGGCCGTTGCACACCGTGCACAACCGCACCCGTTGGGGCCCTTCGCTGCAGCAGGAATGTGCGGCCGGCCACGGCACCTGGCAGACCTTTGGCCAGTACCTGTCGGAATAGGGCCTGCTGCGGCCGCTGAGCTCGGCCGACCGTGCACGCGCCCAGGCCGGTGGTGCCACCCCCCATTGCATCAACTGCGGTGGCAGGCTGGCCCCTGACGATGAAACCTGCAGCTGGTGCAGATCGACCCGGGCCTTGGTGGACGTGGCGCGGCTGGCGCGCGCCCTGGACCCCGAAGCGGCCACCGCCGGTCACCCGGTGCACGGCACCGCCACCACCACCAGCACGCTGCAGTGCATGGCCTGCGGTGCAGCGCAACCGCCCCAGCCGGGCTGGCAGTGTGTGCAGTGCCAGGCCACGCTGACCGCGCCCGGGCTGGCGCAGGCGCATCAGCAGGTCAGCGCTTTGGCGCCGGCGCTGCTGGCACATGCCCAACGGCCCGCGCCGCATGTGGTGCAGCAAAGGCTGGCGGCCCAGCAACCGGCGCTGGACCGCCAACGCGAACGCGCCCGCGCCCTGCAGGCCGAAGCCGATCAGCAACGCGGCCGCGAAGCGCCCGAGCCGCTGGAGCGCAGCCCGCTGGCGCTGCTGGGTGCCTGGGGCTTGCCGTTCAACGACTGGCCGCGCTGGGCGCAGGCACTGCTGGTGCTGGGTGTGGTGCTGCTGTGGCTGTGGTGGGCTTGAGCTTGAACGAGGCCCGGGCCCATCACGAACCGCAGATTCAGGCCGGCGACGAACGCAGGCCGTAGGTCTTGCCGCCCAAGAACAGGTACTCCACCCGCAGCACGGCGTCGCCCTTCTCACCCGTGAAGGTAAAGCCCAGCAGGGCCAGCGTGTCGCCGACCTTGATTTCGGGCACGCCCCAGGCTTGCATGCGTGACAGCGGCGCCAGCTCAATCTCCCAACGGCGGTCCTGACGCGATGGCAGCTGCGCCGCCTTCAACAGGGCCGGCCCATCCACGGGGGCTGTCTGGGCCGGCAGGCTGCGGGTGCCCAGGTCGGCTGGCAGCTTGACACCGCTGGCCGGCAGTTCCAATTGCAGTTCTGCATGCGGGTTGCGCCAAGCCACGCGCGCAGCGCGGCCCTCCAGGTAGAGCGGGCGCGTCTGGTCGAAACTGCTCCAGCCGTGGTGAGCCCAGGCCGGCAGGGCCAGGGCCAGGGGTGCGGAGATGAAGATGCGGCGTTGCATGGAAAGGCTCCTGGGTTGGGGTTGGTTACGACACCGTTCAGCCGGCGGGTTCAAACCGCTTTCGAATGGATGTCGAATCGATGTCGAGTGCCTGTCAAACGGGTGATGGGCAGCTTTCAAACCAATTTCAGAGGTAGGCAATCCAGCGACCGCAGATGATGGCGGCCAGCCAAAGGCCTGTCGACAGCACGGTCTGTGCGCCCGCCAGGCCGTCGCAGCGGCCCAGGCTGTCGCGGCCATGAAACCAGACCGCGTTCAAGCCCGCGAGTTGCACCAGGCCCAGCTTGATCAGAAAGGCCCGGTTGCTCAACAACTCGGCCTGCTGCGCTGCAAACATCGAAAGGCCGCTGAGCAGCACCAGGCCGAAGCCGACCGCCGTGACACCCAGCGCCAGCCGGGCCAACGGGCGCAGAGGCAGTTCGCGCTGCCAGCCCCAGACGCGCAGGTCCAGCAGCACCAGACTGCCCAGCAGCAGCGCGATGCCGGCGATGTGCACCACCTCGAGCGCCGGGTAGGCGAACGGGTGCGCGGCGATCCAGGGGATGCCCACCCAACCCAGCCCGCCGAGCTTGTCCATCGGGTCACGCTAGCAGATGCGCCGCGCGCTCGCCAAACGGCACCCACCCGCGCCCCGACTTCTAGAATGAACCGCATGCACATTCACATCCTCGGCATCTGCGGCACTTTCATGGGTGGCTTGGCCGCGCTGGCCCGCGAGGCCGGCCACCGCGTCACCGGCTGCGACAGCGCCGTCTACCCGCCCATGAGCGACCAGCTGCGTGCGCTGGGCATCGAGCTGATCGAAGGCTATGGCGCCGACCAGCTGGCGCTGCGCCCCGACGTGTTTGTCATCGGCAACGTGGTCAAGCGCGGCATGCCGCTGATGGAAGCCATCCTGGACGACGGCGCGCGCTGCACCAGCGGCCCGCAGTGGCTGGCCGAACACGTGCTGCACGGCCGCCACGTGCTGGCGGTGGCGGGCACCCACGGCAAGACCAGCACCACGTCGATGCTGGCCTGGATGCTGGACCAGGCCGGCCTGCAACCGGGCTTTCTGGTCGGCGGCGTGCCGCTGAACTTTGGCGTCTCGGCGCGCCTGGGCCGCACCGCGCCGGGCGGCACCTTCGTCATCGAGGCCGACGAGTACGACACCGCGCTGTTCGACAAGCGCAGCAAGTTTGTGCATTACCGGCCGCGCACCGCCGTGCTCAACAACCTGGAGCACGACCACGCCGACATCTTTCCCGACCTGGCCGCCATCGAGACGAAGTTCCACCACCTGGTGCGCACCGTGCCGTCGAGCGGCCGGCTGATCGTCAACGCCCGCGACGAAGCCCTGGCCCGCGTGCTGGCCCGCGGCTGCTGGAGCGAGGTGCAACGCTTTGGCACCAAGCGCGAAGAACCCGGCGGCCTGTGCGCGCGCGGCGACCCGCAGAGTTTTGACGTGCTGCGCGGCAGCCTGAAGCTGGGCCACGTGCACTGGGGCCTGCTGGGCGAACACAACCAGATGAACGCGCTGGCCGCCGTGGGCGCCGCCGAACACGTGGGCGTGGCGCCCGACGCGGCCTGCGCCGCGATGGCCAGCTTCCAGAACGTGCGGCGGCGGCTCGAGTTGCGCGGCAGCGTGGTCCTGGGCACAGGCTCGGGCGGCGGCGAAGTGAAGGTCTACGACGACTTTGCGCACCACCCCACGGCCATGCGCACCACCCTCGACGGCCTGCGCCGCAAGGTCGGCCACGGCGGGCGCATCCTGGCCGTGTTCGAACCGCGCTCCAACACCATGAAGCTGGGCGCCATGAAGGCCCAGC
The DNA here is from genome assembly GCA_031375065.1 of Rubrivivax sp. Classification (GTDB taxonomy): domain Bacteria; phylum Pseudomonadota; class Gammaproteobacteria; order Burkholderiales; family Burkholderiaceae_C; genus Rubrivivax. The sequence goes on from JANMHH010000009.1 coordinate 19,370, forward strand.
TGCCCTGGTGCCTGGAAGAAGCCGACCTGAGCTTTTGCCTGCAAGGCGACTACGGCTGGAGCGCCGCCGAGGCCCTGGCACCGATGGGCGAACGGGCCCGGGTAGCCGACACGGTGGACGCGCTGGTGGCGCAGATCGTGCGCGCCGCGCGCCCGGGCGACCATGTGCTGTGCATGAGCAACGGCGGCTTTGGTGGCATCCATGAAAAATTGCTGGTGGCACTGGCTGCTGCTTGACCAGCCGCGCCCTCAAGCCGACCGAAGAACCGGGCTTGTACCGGCGAGCCGCCCACAGCGTGCTGTGCAGGCTGTGCATCCGCCTGCCCTTTGCCGCCAAGTTCTCAAGGGCTCGCTCGTCCGACAGGTCAACTGAGCGCAAGCGACGGCTGAGGGTGGCACAACGCCACCGCGCTGCGCTGCCGCACGGCGCTGCATCACCTGCGCTGATTTAGCCGCGCTGCAGCGTGGCGCGCAGCGCTTCGGTCAACAGCGCCAAGGACTCTTGCAGGTGGGCCCGGCTTTCGACCGATGACCCGGCCTTGGCCGCAGCGCTGCGCAGCTGGGCCTGCAGTTCCACCGCGTGCAGCCGCGCCAGGCTCACCGCGTCGGCCGGCAGTGCCGGTGACGGGCGGGTCAACAAGGCCTGCAGGCGCTTGAGGTGCTCACGCTGCAGGTTGCGGCGCAGGGCTTCGATGTCCTGGCCTGACTTCAGTTCGCTCCACACCGCACTTTGCAGTGTGCTGTAGACCTCGTTGAGCGAGATGCTGCCCTTGCGCTGGGCCGGCGCCAGGTAGTTGGGCAGCTCGAGCAGGCGCCGCGCGGTGCCGGCATCGAGCAGGCGGTCCAGGGTCTGCGTCTGCAGCGCCAACACCGCCGCCGACACCGACAGCGGCCCTGAGCGCTGGAACTCGATGTAGTCCGGCGTCAGGGTGGTCAAGAACTCCGGCTTGAACTGGAAGCTGTCGTTGCTGAAGATCTCGGTCGTCAGGAAACGCAGGGCTTGGCGTTGCTGCGCCGGATCGACCGGCCGGTAGGTGGCGCGGCCACTGCCCGGCTGGGCACGGTCACCGTGCATGCCACCCACGTAGCGGGCGGCAATGGCCGGCAAGGCATTGACTTGCCTGAAACCGGCCAACACGCTGCGCCGCGCGCGCTCGGGGTCGTCGCCCAGCTGCGCTTTGCGCTGCTGCACACGGGCCCACAGCTCTTTGGACAGCTGCAAGCGCAGCTGTGCATAGGCCAGCGGGTCGTCGCCCAGGTCGAACACCGTGGCCATCGGGTCGGCGGCATCGCCGAAGTTGTCGCCGTCATCGCCAAAGACCAGCGTGGGGTCGTTCAGGCTGCGCTCGGCAATGGCGCGCAGCGCGGCCGTTTCGCCGCTGGCGTCCAAGGGCTTGTAGCCGTATTCGATGGCCCAGTAGTCATAAGACCCCAGCGTGACCATGTTGCGCTGACCCTGCGGCTCGTTGGCGGGCGCCAGGTTGAAGGCGTTGTAGTCCATCACCGAGCCCGAAATGCCGCGTGAGTTGGCAAAAGCCTTGTCCTTCAACTGCGCGCGGGTGACGCTGGTGCTGGCCTTGAAGTTGTGGCGCAGCCCCAGCGTGTGGCCCACCTCGTGGGTGATGACGTCCTTGATGTAGGCCTGCACAAAGGCCTCGGTCTCGGGGCTGTCGGGGTCGAGTTCACCGCGCGCCTCCAGCAGGTCCAGCGCAAAGTGCATTTCGTTGGCACCGTCGGCGGCAAAGCTGCAGAAGTGGCCGTTGCCACCCTGGCCACCGTGGCCCAGGGCGTCCAGCCCGGTGCGCCAGGCCGGCACCTGAGTGCTGCCCAGCGGCATCGACAGGTCGTCGCGCGCGGTGCGGCGTGAGCCGCGGCCAAAAACATCGCTCATGCCGATGTCGGCGTCCAGGATCTCACCGGTGCGCGGGTCGGAGTGGCTGGGGCCGATGGCAAAGCCCACGTCAGCGCCCACAAACCAGCGGATCGACGCATGACCGGCGTCCATGTTGTCGAAGCCGGCGTCATCCAGCTGCTGGCGGGCCACCAGGGCGTCCTTGAAGCCGATCCGCTCAAAGGCCTTGTTCCACTCCAGGATGCCGGCCTGCACGCTGGCACGGTAGCGCTGCGGGATGTTGCGGTCCATCCAGAAGGTGATCGGCTTGACCGGCTCTGACAGCGCCGCCTGCGGGTCTTTTTTGTCCAAGCGCCAGCGTTTCAGGTTGTGCACCTTGGGGTTGACTTTGAAGTCGTCCGACAGGTCGGTGTAGCTGTCGGTGAAAAAGCCGACGCGCGGATCGGCCGGGCGCACGGCCATCGGTTCCTTGGGCAGTTCGCGCAGGTTGTAGGTGAAGCCGATGAAGAGGCTGCGCGCATCGGGTGTGGTGGCCGGCGGCAGCGTTTGTGGCACGCCCGGGGGCGGTGGTGTCAGTGGTGGTGCCGACAAACGGGGCACCGAAAAATGAACCTTGGTCGCCAGCGTGGTCAGCCCGGCTTCGGCGCGCACGGTCTCAAAAAAGGAATTGGTGCGATCCGCCGCAAAGGGCATGCGAAAGGCAGCTTCCAGGCGGGTGCTGTAGCCCATCACGTCGGCCAGCAGAAAACTGGCGTCGACCAGCACCGACTTGCGTTCGGGGTGTTCGGCGCTGGCCACCGGGGTCGAGGCGATCAGGCTGTCGCTGAAGCCTTCAGCCGTGGCGCGGTTGGAGGCGGCGTCACGCGGCGCCCGAAACTGCTGTTGGCGCGCCACCATCTGCATCTGGTTGCCGATGCGGCGAAACTCGACCAACCAACGCGGCCCCATCTGGCTGCCGTACAAACCGCGTTCGCCCACCGACTGTGCGATGTTGATGCTGAACAGCATGGGCTTGCCCAGACGTTCGGGGGCGATCTCCAGCCAGACCTTTTCGTCCTTGCGCCACAGCGGCACAAAACCGTCCTGCTGCTTGGCATCTTTGCTGACGTCGGCAAACGGGCGCGGCGCGGTGGGGTCCGGGCGTGCGGCCGCGGTGGGTGGCGGCGCAGAAGCCGCCGAAGCCGCCGCAGCCGGGGCCGGTGCTGAGCCCACGAAGCGGCTTGTCGGTGCTGGGGTTGCGGCGCCCTGCGCGGGGCTGGCCACCACCGAAGGCCCGGCGCCGGGCGCCACGGGGGTGGCACAACCGGCCGCCAGCGCGGCAGCGGCCAGCGCCGTCAGCATCCAACGGGGGCGCAAAAGGGAAAGGTTTTGTAAGCAAGGAAGTGCGTGCATGGCGGGGTCGGCCCAAAGTGGCCTGAATCAGGAAAGGGGCCGATTTTGCGTGCGCAGCCATACCCACGCAGGAGGGATTCCACCTGCCCCTGCCCGCGGTGCGACGAACAGGGCGTTTGGGGAGATGAGTGGCGATCAGCGGCGACAATCCCCCCATGTATGCACTCTTTGACGACGCCGGCAAATTCCACGCCGGCCGCGTGATGTCCGAAGCCGAGAGCTCCGTGCAGGTGGAGCTCGATTCGGGCAAGCGGGTCAAGGTCAAGTCGGCCAACGTGATGTTGCGCTTTGAAAAACCGGCGCCGGCTGAACTGATGGCGCAGGCGCAGGCCCTGGCGGCCGAGATCGACCTCAACCTGGCCTGGGAATTTGCGCCCGAGGCCGAATTCGGTTTTGCCGACCTGGCGCGCGAGTACTTTGACGCCAAGGCCGGCCCCGAAAAACAAGCCGCCGCCTTGCTGAGCTTGTTTGAAGCACCGCACTACTTTCGCCGGCTCGGCAAGGGCCAGTTCAAGAAGGCGCCTGAAGAAACGGTGAAAGCCGCGTTGCTGGGCATCGAGCGCAAGAAACAAGTCGCAGCGCAGATCGAGTCCTGGGCCCAGGAACTGGTGCAAGGGCAGTGCCCGGCGCCGGTGCGAGAACAGCTCTTTCGCATCCTCTTCAAGCCCGACAAAAACGGGCCTGAATACAAGGCCGTGGTCGAAGCCAGCAAGCGGGCCCAGCGCGCGCCGCTGGACCTGCTGACCGCAGCCGGCGCCATCGCCAGCCCCTACCAGTTTCACTGGCGGCGCTTTTTGTTTGACCAGTTCCCCAAGGGCCATGCTTTTCCGGCCCTGGCCGCGCCGGCCATCAAGGAAGACCTGCCCCTTGCTGCGCAGGTGCAGGCCTTTTCGATCGACGACTCGGCCACCACCGAAATCGACGACGCGCTGTCGGTGCAGGGTCTGGGCAGCGGCACCGTGGTGTTTGGCGTGCACATCGCGGCGCCGGGCCTGGCCATCACGCCCGACTCCAGCCTGGACAAGGTGGCGCGCGAGCGCCTGTCCACGGTCTACATGCCGGGCTGGAAGATCACCATGCTGCCCGACGACGTGGTGCAGGCCTACACCCTGGCCGAAGGCCGCGCCTGCCCGGCGGTGAGCCTGTACGTGTCGCTGGACGAGGCCACGCTGGAAGTGCGCGGCCATGAAACCAAGCTGGAGCGGGTGCCGATCGTGGCCAACCTGCGCCACGACAAGCTGGACGCCACGGTCACCGAAGCCACGCTCACCGGGCAGGAAGCGCCGACCTACGCTTTTGCGCCGGAGCTGGCCTTTGCCTTTCGCCTGGCCCGCGAACTCAAGGCCCGGCGCGAGGTGGTGCGCGGCAAGCCCGAAACCTTCAACCGCCCCGACTACAACTTCCGCCTGGAAGGCAGCACCGGTGAGCCGCAGGGCGACGAACCGGTGCAGATCAGCACCCGCCAACGCGGCGCGCCGCTGGACCTGATCGTGGCCGAGGCCATGATCCTGGCCAACAGCACATGGGGTGGCTGGCTGGCCGAGCACGGCGTGCCGGCCATCTACCGCAGCCAGGCCAGCATGATGCCGGGCATCAAGGTCAAGATGGGCACCAAGCCTGCACCGCACGCCGGCATGGGGGTGGCGCAGTACGCCTGGAGCACCTCGCCTTTGCGTCGTTATGTCGACCTGGCCAACCAGTGGCAGATCATCGCCTGCGCCCGGCACGGCCGCACCGCAGCCTTGGCCGCGCCCTTCAAGCCGAAGGACGCCGCGCTGTTCTCCGTGATTTCGGCTTTTGACGCCGCCTACAGCGCCTACAACGGCTTCCAGCAGGGCATCGAGCGTTTCTGGACGCTGCGCTGGTTGGCCCAGAACGAGGTCACCGAGCTGGACGCCACGGTGATGAAAGAAGGCCTGGTGCGCGCCGACACCTTGCCCTTGGTGTTCAAGGTGGCGGGCACCGACCAGCTGCCGCGCAACAGCCGGGTGCGGGTCCGCATCACCGGCATGGACCTGCTCACGCTGGATCTGCATGCTTCGCTGTTGACGCGCTTGGACGTGGCTGCGCCGTCGACTGAAGAAGGCGCGGACGAAGATGACGCCGAACCGGTGGGCACATTGCAGATCGCCATCGATGTCGGCGGCGGTGACGGCAGCGGTGAGAACAGCGGCGACGACAGCAACAGCAGCGGCAACGCCAGCGCGTCACCTGCACCGGTGGCCCAGATCGACTGAACCCCATGCGCTGGCGCGAACTGTCGACCTTGCAATGGGCGCTGCTGGCCTCGGCGGCGGTGCACGCAGTGCTGCTGACGGTGCGTTTCGTGGACCCGGCGGCCATTCAGCGCGTCTTCAAGGACACGCCGCTGGATGTGATCCTGGTCAACTCGCGCAGCAGCGAAGCGCCGCTGCAGGCCCAGGCCATCGCCCAAGCCAACTTGGCCGGCGGTGGCGAGGCCGCCAAGGGGCGGGCCACGTCGCCGCTGCCCAACGCACCCACCATGCAGCTGGGCGATTCGGCCGACGACGCGCGCCGCCGCATTGAACAGATGCAGCAAGAGCAGCAGCAGCTGCTGGCCCAGATACGCCGCGAGGTGGCCACCCTGCCGCCGCCTGACCCCCGGCGCGACAACGGCACACCGCAAGAGCGCGAGCAAGACGAGCGCCGCCGCCAACTGCTGCGCCTGCTGGCCGAGATCGAAAAGCGGGTCAACGAAGAAAACGCACGGCCCAAGAAGCGCTACATCAGCCCGGCCACGCGCGAGGAGGTGTATGCGCTGTACTACGACGCGCTGCGCCGTCGCATCGAAGACCGGGGCACGCGTGACTTTCCGTCGCACAACGGCCGCAAGCTCTATGGCGAGCTGACGATGAACGTCACGGTGGACGCTGCCGGCCGCGTGGTCGACACCGAAATCATCCGCCCGTCGAAGTCACCCCGCCTGGACCAGCAGGCCGTGGCCATCGTGCGGGCGTCTTCGCCCTTTGGCGCTTTTTCTTCGGCCATGCGCACGCAGGCCGACCAGATCGTGGTCACGTCGCGTTTTCGCTTCACGCGCGAAGACGGGCTGGAAACCACCTTGAGTGCACGTTGAGGTGGTCTTGAAGCCGATGGACCAGCAGATCGACCGTCAAATCGACCATTACGCGGTGCTGGGCAACCCTGTGGCCCACAGCCGCAGCCCTTTCATCCACGCGCTGTTTGCCCGGCAAACCGGGCAGGCCATCGGCTACGGCCGCGTGCTGTGCCCGCTGGACGGCTTTGCCCAGACCGTGCGCGACTTTGCAGCGCAAGGCGGCCGGGGTTGCAACGTGACCGTGCCTTTCAAGTTCGAGGCTCCGGACCTGGCCGCCCACTGCACGGCACGCGCCCGGCTGGCCGGTGCCGCCAACGTGCTGCGACTGGACGCCGGCGGCTGGTGGGCCGACAACAGCGACGGCGTGGGCCTGGTGCGCGACATCGAACAAGGCGCCGGCCGCGTGCTGCACGGCCAGTGGGTCTTGCTGGTGGGCGCGGGCGGCGCGGGGGCCGGGGTTCTGGGGCCGTTGCTCAGCGCCAGGCCGGCCCAGGTGGTGGTGGCCAACCGCACCGCCCCCAAGGCGGCCGAACTGGTGCAACGCCACGCGGCATGGGCCCTCGAGCATGGCGTTCAGTTGACGGCCGCCGGCTTAGACAGCGCGGGCCTGGGTTTTGACGTGGTGATCAACGCCAGTTCGGCCAGCCTGCAGGGCGCGCCCTCGCCTGTCAGCGAGGCGGCCATCCAGCCCGGCACCCTGGCGCTGGACCTGATGTACGGCCCAGCCGCCCTGCCCTTTCTGAGCTGGGCGCAGCGCCTGGGCGCGGTGCCGCGTGACGGCCTGGGCATGCTGGTGGAACAGGCGGCCGAGGCTTTCTACTTTTGGCGCGGCGTGCGGCCCGACACGGCGCCCGTGCTGGCGGCCCTGCGCGCTGAAATGGCGGCCGGCCGATGAAACAACGCCCGGCCTGGCTGAAGCATGTGCTGCGCATCGTTGCACTGCTGGCGCTGTGCCTGGTTTCTTTGCAAGGGGTGTTTGCGGCGCGCATCGCGATGATGGCGGTGATCGACCCCCAGTCCACCACCTTCCAGCGCAGCGAAGCCTGGCGCCTGATGGTCGAGAAGCACCAGCTGGCCTGGAGCCAGGACTGGGTGGACCGTGAAGACATCGCCGTTCACCTGAAACGCGCGGTGATTGCCAGTGAGGACGCCAGCTTTGCAGAGCATGCGGGTGTGGACTGGACGGCCCTTGAAAAGGCCTGGGGCCGCAATCAGAAGGCCGAGGTTCACGCCGAACGCCAGGCCCAGCGGGCACCGGGCCGAACCGTGACGCCCAAGGTGGTGGGCGGCTCCACCATCAGCCAGCAATTGGCCAAGAACCTTTTTTTGTCGGGCGAGCGCACGGTGCTGCGCAAAGCCCAGGAGCTGCTGATCACCTTGATGCTGGAAGCGCTGCTCAGCAAAGAGCGCCTGCTGGAGATCTACCTCAACAACGTGGAATGGGGAGAAGGTGTCTTTGGTGCCCAGGCCGCCGCCCGGCATTACTTCCGGTTGGACGCTGCGCGTCTGGGGCCGGCTCAGGCCGCCCGGCTGGCGGTCATGCTGCCAGCGCCCAAGCGGTTTGAAAAACGACCCAACTCGGAATATGTGCTGAGCCGCGCCGCTACCATCGAAGCCCGCATGGGTGGGGTGCAGTTGCCATGAGTGTTGCGCATGAAATCGCCGCTGCGGCGGCCCAGCTGGTGGTCGACGAGGGCATGGAATACGCCGGCGCCAAGCGCAAAGCTGCGCGCCACTTTGGCAACCGGCCCGAGCTGCCCAGCAACGAAGAGCTGGAAGCTGCAGTGCGTGAACACATCGCGCTGTTCTGCGCCGACACCCAGCCCGCCGAACTGCTGGCCCTGCGCGAAGTGGCGCTGCTGTGGATGGACCGCCTGGCCGAGTTTCGCCCCCACCTGTCGGGCGCCGCCTGGCGCGGCACCGCCACCCGGCTGTCTGCGGTGCACCTGGACTTGTATTGCGATGACCCCAAGGCGGCCGAGATCATGCTGATCAACGCGGGGCAGGATTACGATGTCGGCAGCCTGGACCGGCCCGGCAAAAGAGAACCCCTCAACGTGTTGACCGTCAGTTCCAACAGCCCCTCATTGGGCGAGCCGGTGACCGTGCACCTGATGCTGCACGACGCCGATGACCAACGCGGCGCGCTCAAACCCGATGCCCACGGGCGCAGCTGGCGCGGCGACCGCGTCGCTTTGCTGCGCCTGATGGGTGCCAACCCCGCGGCAGACGCCGCACGGCCCTCATGAAGCGTCGCCTCTGGCTGATGGGCGGGGCCGGCGCGGCCGCAGCCCTGGCCGGCGCCGCCTGGCAGCAAGCGCAGCGGTCAGCCGCCCAGCAGGCGCAGACGCTTGTCGGCGAGCCCGCCTTTTCGCTTTGGCAAATGAAGTTCGAGCGGCCCGACGGCGGCGTGCTGGACATGTCCAAGCTGTTGGGCAAGCCAGTGTTGCTCAACTTCTGGGGCACCTGGTGCCCGCCCTGCGTCAAAGAGATGCCCGAACTCGACCGCTTTGCCAAGGCCTTGGCCCCGCAAGGCTGGCAGGTGGTGGGCCTGGCGGTGGACAAGGCCCAGGCCGTGCGCGACTTCTTGGCGCGCTCACCGGTCAGCTATACCATCGGTCTGGCTGGCTTTGAAGGCACCGAGGTCAGTCGCCAGTTGGGCAACAGCCAGGCCGGCTTGCCTTTCACGGTGGCCTTCGACGCGCGCGGGCAGGTCACCCACCGCAAAGCCGGGGCCACCACGCTGGATGAGCTGATGACCTGGACCAAAACCGCCTGAATCGGGGTTTTCCTGTTATCTGGCAGCCAGCGGCATTTAAAGCACCGCAAAAAGCGTAAAGTCGCGCCTCCGGCAAACCCGGTTCACCCGGCTTTTTTGGCATCCATGAGCATCCTCGTTCTCAACGGCCCCAACCTCAACTTGCTTGGCACACGCGAGCCGCAGATCTATGGCGCCGAGACTTTGCCGCAGATCGAGGCCGAACTAATCAAGATCGCCGCCGATGCAGGCGTCCAGCTGCAAACACTGCAAAGCAACCACGAAGGCGTGTTGATCGACCGGATTCATGCCGCGCGCACCGATGGTTGCCGTTTCATCATCATCAACCCCGGTGGCCTGACCCACACCAGCGTGGCGCTGCGCGACGGGTTGGCTGGCGTGGCGCTGCCGTTCATCGAGGTGCACATCAGCAACGTGCACCGGCGCGAAGCCTTCCGCCACCACTCTTACCTGTCCGAATTGGCCGCTGGCGTGATCGTTGGCCTGGGTGTCAACGGTTATCGCCTGGCACTGAGTCACGCGCTGAGATCGATGTCCCCGGCCTGAGCCGATTCGCCTTTTTTGGCGCCGGCCGTCGGCGCACCCACCAAGACCAGCCCAGCTGGCCACCGACTTCGAGGACCCTTCCAAGATGGACCTGCGCAAACTCAAGACCCTGATCGACCTGGTGTCCGAATCCAACATCTCCGAGCTGGAGATCACCGAAGCCGAAGGCAAGGTCCGCATCGTCAAGGCTGGCGTGGCGGTTGCGGCCGCACCGATGATGATGGCCGCCCCGCTGGCCATGCCTGCGCCGGCCGCGCCAGGCGCTGCCAGCAGTTTGGCCGTGGAAGCCCCGCCCGTGGCCGAAGGCAAGGTCATCAAGTCACCGATGGTGGGCACGTTCTACCGTTCAGCCAGCCCTGGCTCCAAGCCCTTTGTCGAGCTCGGCGACCACATCAAGGTCGGTCAGGCGGCCTGCATCATCGAAGCCATGAAGATCATGAACGAGATCGAGGCCGACTGCGAAGGCAAGGTGCTGCGCATCCTGTGCGAAAACGGGCAAGCGGTGGAGTTCGGCCAGCCGCTGTTCATCGTCGACTGAGCGCGGGCGGTTTTGTGTTCAAGAAAATTCTGATCGCGAACAGGGGTGAGATCGCCCTGAGGATTCAGCGGGCCTGCCGCGAGATGGGCATCAAGTCGGTGGTCGTCTACTCCGAGGCCGACCGCGAGGCCAAGTACGTCAAGTTGGCCGACGAAGCCGTGTGCATCGGCCCGGCCGCCAGCGCGCTGAGCTACCTCAACATGCCGGCCATCATCGCCACGGCCGAGGTCACCGACGCCGAAGCCATCCACCCCGGCTATGGCTTCCTCAGCGAAAACGCCGACTTTGCCGAACGGGTGGAGCGCAGCGGTTTTGTCTTCATCGGGCCCACGTCCGAGAGCATCCGCATCATGGGCGACAAGGTCAGCGCCAAGCAGGCCATGATCAAGAGCGGCGTGCCTTGTGTACCCGGAAGCGAAGGCGCGCTGCCCGACGACCCGAAGGAAATCATCCGCCAGGCGCGGGCCATCGGCTACCCGGTGATCATCAAGGCAGCCGGTGGCGGCGGTGGTCGCGGCATGCGGGTGGTGCACACCGAAGCCGCCGTGATCCACGCCGTGCAAACCACACGGGCCGAGGCAGGGGCTGCCTTCGGCAATCCGGCGGTGTACATGGAAAAGTTTCTGGAGCACCCGCGCCACATTGAAATCCAGATCATGGCGGACAACTTCAAGAACGCCGTGTGGCTGGGTGAACGTGACTGCAGCATGCAGCGCCGGCACCAGAAGATCATTGAAGAAGCGCCGGCGCCAGGCATCCCGCGCCGCGTGATCGAAAAGATCGGCGAGCGCTGCGCCGCAGCCTGCAAGAAGATCGGTTACCGCGGCGCCGGCACGTTTGAGTTTTTGTACGAAAACGGCGAGTTTTTCTTCATCGAGATGAACACCCGGGTGCAGGTCGAGCACACCGTGACCGAGATGGTCACCGGCATCGACATCGTGCAAATGCAGATTCGCGTCGCGGCGGGTGAAAAGCTGCCCTTCACGCAGCGCAACATCGAGCTGCGCGGGCATGCCATCGAATGCCGCGTCAACGCCGAAGATCCCTACAAGTTCGTGCCTTCACCGGGCCGCATCACCTTGTGGCATGCGCCCGGCGGGCCTGGCGTGCGGGTGGATTCACACGTCTACACCAACTACTTCGTGCCGCCCAACTACGACTCGATGATCGGCAAGATCATCTGCCACGGCGACACCCGCAACCAGGCGCTGGCGCGCATGCGAACGGCGCTGTCGGAAACCGTGGTGGAGGGCATCCAGACCAACATTCCCTTGCACCGCGAACTGATGGCCGACGCCAAATTCATCGAAGGTGGCACGACCATCCATTACCTGGAAGGCTGGCTCAGTCAGCACCGACGGTAAGCTCGCGCAATGTTTGAACTTGTGCTGCGTGCGCCCCAGGCCCTGGTTGAGCCGGTGTCCGATGTCCTGATGGACGAACTGGACGCGCTGTCGGTGTCGGTTGAAGATGCCGACGCCGGCACCGAAGTGGAGCGGGCGCTGTTTGGCGAACCCGGCATGCCGGCCCCGGCCGCGGGCTGGGACCGCTCCACCGTCAAGGCCTTGTTTGACAACGAACGCTCCGCTGAGCAAGCCGCCACGCTTTTGCTGGCCCAGGACTGGGCCGCTGGGCTGAGCGTGCAGGCTTTGTCGGAACTGGCCGACCAGGACTGGGTGCGCATCACCCAAAGTCAGTTCACGCCGGTCCCCATCACGCCCACGTTCTGGATCGTGCCCAGCTGGCACGAGCCGCCGGCGGCCGCGCAGAAAGTCATGCGACTGGACCCGGGCCTGGCTTTTGGCACCGGCACCCACCCCACCACCCGCATGTGTTTGCGCTGGCTGGCCAGCGACGGCCTGAGCGCCGACCTGACGCGCGTGCTGGACTACGGTTGCGGCTCGGGCATCCTGGCGATCGGCGCGGCGCTGATGGGCGCCCGCGACATCGACGCGGTCGACATCGACCCGGCTGCCGTGCAGTCCACCCGCGACAACGCAGCCCACAACGGCGTGGCGCTGATGACCGGCCTGCCGGACCGGGCGCAAGGCCAGTACGGCGTGGTGCTGGCCAACATCCTGGCCACCCCGCTGAAGATCCTGGCACCGCTGCTGTGCGGCCATCTCAAGCCGGGCGCCTGGCTGGTCTTGGCCGGCATCCTGGACCGCCAGGCCGAAGAAGTCACGGCCGCCTACGCGCCGTGGCTGAAATTGACGGTGGCGGCCCAGGAAGAGGGTTGGATCCTGATGTGCGGCCAGCGCCCGCTGGTCTCCTGAAAGGCCCGCGCTGATGGCCACCGGACTGGCCACCCGCTGCAGCGCCTGTGGCACGGTTTTCCGTGTCGTGCCGGACCAGCTGCGGGTCTCGGAAGGCTGGGTGCGCTGCGGTCGCTGCTCGCAGGTCTTCAACGCCCTGGAAGGCCTGGTCGACCTGGACACCGGTTTGCCCAAGCCAGCCGCCGGCAGCCTGGCGCACGCCAGTGCCGAAGCACCAGCCGAAGCCGATTTCGAGTTCGCACACCCCGCCGCACGGCCTGGATCGCCGCCCCTGCCTCCTGCAGCGACGGCCGCGCCTACCAGCCGCAGCAGCGAGGCGCCGAGCCCGAGGACCGTCAGGGCCAGAACCCCGGCCTGGGCTGCCCCGGTTGCCGGTTCAGCGGCAGCCGGTGGCGGCAGTCACGCCAGCGACCTGGCTGCGGCGGCGAGTGACAACGTCAGCGGCCGCCTGGACGGACCCCGTCGCTCATCATCAGGCGAACAGGCCAGCCACACCGCAACCACGGATACAGCCAGATCGACAGCCACCGAGGCGGTCGAAGTTGCAGAGGCTTCTACGCACGCTGACTCAGAAGCCGACGCAGACGCCGCCGCCGTCAAACCATCGTTCGTGCGCAGCGCCGAACGCGCCGAACGGTGGCGCTCACCCAAGGTGCGCGCGGCCCTGGTCGCCACCGCGGTGCTGGCCACATTGGCCCTGATGGCCCAGGTCAGCTTGCAGTACCGCGACGTTTTGGCCGCGCAGGTTCCCGAAACCCGGCCCTGGTTGGACCAGGCTTGTGCCACCCTGGGTTGCCGGGTCGAGGCGGCGCGGGCCATTGAAAACCTGGCGGTCGACAGCAGCGGCCTGGTGCGGGTGGAAAAGTCCAACCTCTACAAACTGCAGGTCACGTTGCGCAACCGCGGTGGCATGGACGTGGCCGTGCCGGCGCTGGATCTCACACTCAGCGACGGTCAAGGCCGGCTGATCGCACGCAAGGTGCTGCGGCTGTCGGAATTGGGGGCATCCCAGGCCACAATCGCTGCCGGGCGTGAACTGGCGGTGCTGGCCACCGTGCAGGCCGCTGCAAGCAGCGATGGGGCCCAACAGCCGATTGCCGGCTACACCATCGAGCTCTTTTACCCCTGACCCCACTCGGCGCCGCGCGCCGCGACAACCCCAACGGAGCTGCCATGCCCGCGCTGATCTGCGGATCCCTCGCCTACGACACCATCACCACCTTTCCTGGCCGCTTTGCAGACCAGATCCTGGCCGACCAGGTTCACATCCTGAACGTCAGCTTTCTGGTGCCCACGCTGCGCCGCGAATTTGGTGGCTGCGCCGGCAACATCGCCTACACCTTGAAGCTGCTGGGCGGCGAGCCGGTGGTGATGGCCGCACTGGGCAGCGACGGCAGCGACTACCTGGCGCGCTTCAAGGCCATGGGCCTGGATGTGAGCAACGTGCGCTTTGACGAAGAACTGCACACCGCGCAGGCCATCATCATCACCGACCGCGACAACAACCAGATCACCGCCTTCCACCCCGGGGCGATGAGCAACGCTCACTTGATTCCGGCACCACAGCGCCAGGATCTGGCCATCGGCATCATCGCGCCCGACGGCCGTGAAGCGATGCAGACCCGGGCGCGCCAGATGCACGCCGCCGGCATCCCGTTTGTCTTTGACCCGGGCCAGCAACTGCCGCAGTTTGACGGCCCCGAATTGCAGGAGTTTGTCCGCATGGCCACCTGGGTGGCGGTCAACGACTACGAAGGCCGGATGCTGTGCGATCGCACCGGGCAGACCTTGGAGTCGCTGTCACGGTCGCACCTCCAAGGTGTGGTGGTGACGCTGGCCGCCGAGGGCTGCGAACTCTGGGTGCAGGGCCAGCGCACCCACGTGCCCGGCCAGAAGGCCGGCGAAGTGATCGATCCCACTGGCTGCGGCGACGCGTTCCGCGGCGCCCTGCTGTTTGGGCTGGAAAAGGGCTGGAGCCTGGAACGCAGCGTGGCCTTGGGCAACCGCCTGGGTGCGCTCAAGATCGCGCAGCGCGGGCCGCAACATCACGGGCTGGACGACGGCGTGCGCGCCGAACTGGCCCGCTGAAACTGGCCCGCTGAAAGCCCAGGGCCGGCATGCGCCGGCCCCGGGGTGATCCTCTCTTCAGCAGCCGCGCGCCGCGCGGGCAGCGTGCCTTACTGCACCACTTGCGCCAACTTGCCGCTGGCGTAAAGCCCCGCCACATCGACCAGCGTCAGCGGTTTGATCTTGGGCGCCTGGCCTTCGCAGCCGAACTCCAGGTAGCGCTGCTTGCAAATTTGGTAGGCCGCCTCGCGGGCCGGTTTGAGCCATTCGCGGGCGTCGAACTTCTCGGGGTTCTCTGCCAGGAATTTGCGCACCGCACCGGTCATCGCCAGGCGGATGTCGGTGTCGATGTTGATCTTGCGCACGCCGTGCTTGATGGCCTCTTGAATTTCGCTCACCGGCACGCCGTAGGTCTCTTTCATGTGGCCACCGTACTGGTTGATGATGGCCAGCAACTCGGGCGGCACGCTGGACGAGCCGTGCATCACCAGGTGGGTGTTGGGAATGCGCTTGTGGATTTCCTTGACGCGGCCGATCGCCAAAATGTCGCCAGTGGGCTTGCGGCTGAACTTGTAGGCGCCATGGCTGGTGCCGATGGCGATGGCCAGCGCGTCCAGTTGTGTCGCCTTCACAAACACGGCGGCCTCTTCGGGGTCGGTCAGCATCTGGCTGTGGTCGAGCTTGCCGACCGCGCCAATGCCGTCCTCTTCGCCCGCGTCGCCGGTTTCCAGGTTGCCCAGGCAGCCCAGTTCACCTTCGACGGTGACACCCACGGCGTGCGCCATGTCGACCACTTTGCGCGTGACCTCGACGTTGTAGTCAAAGCTGGCCGGGGTCTTGCCGTCTTCGCGCAGTGAGCCGTCCATCATCACCGAGCCAAAGCCCAGGTTGATGGCGCCCTGGCAGATGGCCGGGGTCTGGCCGTGGTCCTGGTGCATGACCAGCGGCACCTGCGGGTAGGCTTCCACAGCGGCCTGAATCAGGTGTTTGATGAAGGCTTCGCCGGCGTATTTGCGAGCCCCGGCGCTGGCTTGCAGGATCACCGGTGCGCCGACTTCGGCTGCCGCTTGCATCACGGCCTGCACCTGCTCCAGGTTGTTGACGTTGAAGGCCGGGATGCCGTAACGGTGTTCGGCGGCGTGGTCCAGCAACTGGCGCATGGAAACGAGTGGCATGAAAGGCTCCAGGGGTGATGGGAACAGCGGGGCAGCGTGGGCAAGAGTGGGTCAGGGCAGCGGTGACCTGCTTGGGCAGGCCCCCAGCGGCGCCCGTAACCCAGCCGTAACTGAACCCTGTCTGCGCCGATTTTAGGCCTGACAGCCGCGAGGGCGACCGGTTTCCATGAACCGGTGCCGCCCAGGATCAGCGCCTGAAACGTGCCGCTTTTCGCGTTCAAGCTGCATGCCGTTACAACCGACACTGAACCCCGCAGTCCGGCGCACAGGCTGTGCTTCGACCGGGCGCGACTGAGGTTTTTCATGGCACGCATCGACATCGCTCCTTTGACCCACTGGATCACCGAAGCCGCCATCGAGCACGGCGCGGACCTGCCTGCGCACCTGATGGCGCGCTTGCAGATCAGCCGCCGCCGCGCCGGGCAGTTGCTGCAAAAGCTGGTGGCGGCCCAGTGGCTGAACCTGCTGGGATCCGCCCGCAGGCCGCAGTACCAGCCCGGTCCGCTGCGCCAGGTGGTGCGGCGCTACGCTTTGCCGGGGCTGCAGGAAGACCTGCCCTGGCGCCGCGACTTCGCGCCCCGCTTCGAGCTGCCCAGCGAGGTGGCCTGCATGGCCGAACACGCCTTCACCGAGTTGCTCAACAACGCCATTGACCACAGCGGCGGCGCCAGCGTGACCGTGTCGATGCGTCAGACGCCGCTGCAGATGCAGCTGCTGGTCTCGGACGATGGCTGCGGCCTGTTCGAGCGCATGGCCCGGAGCTTTGACATCCAGGACCCTCGGCTGGCGATGCTCGAACTGAGCAAAGGCAAGCTCACCAGCGCACCCGACCGCCACTGCGGCCATGGCCTGTTTTTCACCTCGCGCCTGGCCGACATCTTCGACCTCGACGCCAACGCTGCCGCGTTTCAATGTTGCGCCTGGGGCCAACGGGGCTGGAAGTCCCGGCCCGCCGGGCCGCGCCAGGGCACGTCGATCTACCTGGCCATCACCCTGGACACCCCGCGCACGCTGGACGGCGTGCTGCGCGAACACAGCAACGGTGGCTATGGGCTGGAGCGCACGTCCGTGCCTTTGCTGCTGCTGACCGGAAAAGCACCGGGTGCCATGCTGGCATCGCGTGCGGACGCCAAACGTGCCGTGCACCGGTTGCAGGCCTTTCGCCACGCCCAGCTTGACTTCACGGGCATCGCCCATGTCGGCCACGGCTTTGCCGACGAGATGTTTCGCGTCTTTGCGCTGCAACAGCCGGGGCTGGAACTGCAACCCATTGGCATGGCCGCTCAGGTGGCGGCCATGGTGGGCAGCGTGCGCGAATCGGTGGCGCTCAGCGCACTTGGCAGACCTTGAGCATGTTGGTGCCACCGGGGTAGCCCATCGGCTCGCCGCAGGTGATGGCATAGGTGTCGCCAGGCTGCAGCACACCCCGTTCGACGAGCAGCGCTTCGGCCTTGGCCAATGCCGCGTCGCGGTCGCTCATCTTGGGCATCAGCAGCGGGCGCACGTTGCGGTACAGCGTCATGCGTCGCTCGGAGCTCTGCTGTGAGGTCAGGCCGAAAATCGGCACCTTGATGTTGTGCCGGCTCATCCACAGCGCGGTGGAGCCGCTTTCGGTCAGCGCAATGATGGCCTTGCAACCCAGGTGGTGGGCGGTGAACAGCGCGCCCATCGCAATGCTCTGGTCGATGCGGCCAAAACGCTTGTTAGTGAAGTCGGTCTCGATCGACACGTCTTCTGCGCGCTCGGCCTCCAGCGCGATCTGCGCCATCTGCTCGACGGTTTCCACCGGGTACTTGCCGGCCGCGGTCTCGGCGCTGAGCATCACCGCGTCGGTGCCGTCGAGCACCGCGTTGGCCACGTCGCTGACCTCGGCGCGCGTGGGCACCGGGGCCAGGATCATGCTTTCCATCATTTGCGTGGCGGTGATGACCACCTTGTCCAGCTCACGCGCCATGCGGATCATGCGTTTTTGCAAGGCCGGCACCGCCGCGTTGCCGACTTCAACCGCCAAGTCGCCACGCGCCACCATGATGCCGTCGCTGGCGCGCAAAATGGCTTCGAGTTGCGGGATGGCTTCGCTGCGCTCGATCTTGGCGATCAGCGCCGGCTTGTGGCGAAACGGCTCGCCCGCCACGTTGGCCAGCTGACGCGCCATTTCCATGTCGGTGGCGTT